>DASVCH010000169.1:0-6588 GCA_036381715.1 Gammaproteobacteria bacterium
CGCCGACGTGCTCGGCGAACAGGAACAGGAATTCCTGCATCCGGACGAGGCCTTTACGTTCCGCGCGTATGCCAACGAAGGCGAAGGCACGATCACGGCAGCGTGGGTGATTGCCGATGGTTATTACCTTTACCGCGAGCAGTTCCGCTTCGAAGTCGCCGGCGGCGCGAACGTGACGCTCGGCGAGCCGCGCTTTCCCGAAGGCGAGATTCACACGGATGAATTCTTCGGCGAGCAGGAAGTGTATTACCAGCAGGTCGCGGTCGAGATTCCCGTGCAGGGCGCGGGCGAGGCGTTCACGCTGCGCGTGCGCTACCAGGGCTGCGCGGACGCGGGCCTTTGCTATCCGCCGATCTTCAAGACCACGAATGTCGAGGTTCCGGGCGGCGAAGCGGCAAGGGACGCCGGCGCGAGCAAAAACCTTTCCGAACAGGACCAGCTCGCCGAACTGATCCGCACCGGCAACATCGGCTGGGTGATTCTCGCGTTCATCGGCTTCGGCCTGCTGCTGACGTTCACGCCCTGCGTGCTGCCGATGGTGCCGATTCTTTCTTCCATCATCGTCGGCCAGGAAAACATCACCGCGAAGAAGGCTTTCGTGCTTTCGCTTGTCTACGTGCTCGCGATGGCCCTGACGTACACCGTCGCGGGCGTGCTGGCGGGACTGTTCGGCGCGAACCTGCAGGCGATGTTCCAGAACCCGTGGGTGCTGGTGACGTTCTCGGTCGTGTTCGTTCTGCTCGCGCTCAGCATGTTCGGTTTCTACGACCTGCAGATCCCGGCGAGCTGGCAGGCGAAGCTCGCGAACGTTTCCAACAGCCAGAAGGGCGGCACGCTGACGGGCGTTGCGGTGATGGGCTTTCTCTCCGCGCTGATCGTCGGACCGTGCGTGGCAGCGCCGCTCGCCGGCGCGCTGATCGTGATCGGCCAGTCGGGCGATCCGGTGCGCGGCGGACTCGCGTTGTTCGCGCTCTCGATGGGCATGGGCATTCCGTTGCTTTTGATCGGCACCGGCGCGGGCCGCTTCGTGCCGAAGGCCGGCGGCTGGATGGACGCGGTGAAAGGCGTGTTCGGCGTGCTGCTGCTGGCGGTGGCGCTTTACCTGCTCGAACGCATCCTGCCGGGCGAAATCACGGTCGCGCTGTGGGCGCTGCTCGCGATCGCGTCGGCCGTCTACATGGGCGCGTTCGCCGTCGCGGCGAGCGGATGGCAGAAACTCTGGAAGTCGATCGGTCTGGTGCTGTTCGTCTGGGGCGCGTTGTTGCTTGTCGGCCTTGCCTCCGGTCGCGCGGACCTGTTCACGCCGCTGAAAAATTTCGGCGGCGGCACGGCCGCGCAGCAAGAGCACCTGCCCTTCAAGCGCATCAAGACGGTCGAGGATCTCGAGCGCGAAGTCGCCGCAGCCGCGGAAATGAACAAGCCCGTGATGCTGGATTTCTACGCGGACTGGTGCATTTCCTGCAAGGAAATGGAGCGCTACACCTTCACTGACCCGGCCGTGCGCCAGGCGCTTGGCGATACGGTGCTGCTGCAGGCGGACGTGACCGCGAACGACGAAGCCGACCAGGCCTTGCTCGCGCGCTTCGGGCTGTACGGTCCGCCGGGCATCATTTTCTTCGGCCGCGACGGCAGGGAACTGGCGAACATGGACGTGGTCGGGTTCATGCCGGCGGAGGAATTCGCGGCGCACGTGAAGCGCGCGTCCGGTCAGTGAGGCTTCGGTGATGATGAAAAGAAAGCAGATTCTCGTCCTGGTGATCGCGGGCGTCGTCGCGATGGTGCTCGGCGCGATCGCGGGCCGCTATACGGCGCGGTATTTCGAAAAACAGGAAGCCGCCGAACGCCAGGCGGCCAGCGCAATCGCCCGCCCGGAAACCCTGCCGCCGTTCACGCTGTACGACATGAACGGCGAACCCGTCACGACGGAACAACTGCTCGCGCACGACAAGGCCCTGTTCATCAACTTCTGGGCGACGTGGTGCAGGCCCTGCCGCGAGGAAATGCCGCTGCTCACGAAAATGCAGGAGAAGTACAAGGACCGCCTGCTGATGGTGGGGATCGCCATCGACAACAAGGAGGCCGTCGCGGAATTCCTCGAGCACATCGGCGGCGTGAACTACCCCATCCTGCTTGGCGAGCAGGAACTCGACGCCATCGAAACGGCGAACGCGATGGGCGTGGATCTCATCGGCCTGCCGATCAGCATCACCACGGACAAGGCCGGAAAGATCGTCGAAATCCATACGGGCGAAGTGGACGAAGCGGAGGCTACGGCGCTCATTGAAGCGGTGTTGTAGTCGAAAACCACTACTGCGACATCCTCCGAACGCGATTTCCCCCTAAATCGGGTCCCCTATTGCCCCCAGCGGCAGCAAGCACCATACGCTCTTTACTCCATCCGAAGAGGTTTCGCGGTGCTGGCCAACTTCATCGTCATCGGCGCGCCCAAGGCAGGCACCACGGCGCTGTACTGGTATCTCGCGGAGCATCCGCAGGTTTTCATGAGCCCCGTGAAGGAGACGAATTACTTCGCCTACGGCACGGACGCAACGGGCCGCCTGCTGTACGGCGATCCGGACCTGCATCACTTTCCCGTCCGCTCGGAAACGGAATACGAGCACCTGTTCGCGGCCGCCGGGAACGCGACTGCCGTCGGCGAAGCGTCGCCAATCTATCTCGAATGTCCGGCGTCCGCGGAAAGGATCCGCGCCGGGATTCCCGACGCGCGCATCATCTGCGGCCTGCGCAATCCCGTCGATCGCGCGTATTCCGACTACCTGATGTACCTGCAGCGCTCCGACGGACGCTTCGATCCCGCGCGCGACCTGGATGCCGCTTCCGCCTGGATGCGGCCCGACTCGCACTGGATGCGCGTCAGCCGCTACCACGACGCCCTGCTGCGCTATTTCGACCTTTTCCCGCGCGAACGCATTCACGTCTTCCTGTTCGACGAACTCAAGCGGGACCCGCACAGGGTCATGGCGGAGATCTACCGTTTCCTCGGTGTCGACGCGGCTTTCACGCCCGATTTCGCAACGCCCTACAACACCGGCGGCCTGCCGGCGAATCGCCTGCTGGAGCGCGCCTTCAATCTGCGGGCGCTGAAAAACGCCGTTGAGCCCTGGCTGCCGAAACCGGTCATGAACGGCCTGCGGCGAATTCGCGCATCCAACCTGCAAAAGGCTCCCGACCTGCCTGCGGAACTGCGGACGCGGCTCGCGGAGCATTTCCGGGACGATATCGCCCGCACTTCCACGCTGATTGGCCGGCCGCTCGACGGCTGGTTGTCGCCCACCTCTTCGTGAGCCGCCCCATTTTCCATAAGTCATTGCCGAAACTTCGCTAATCCTGCCGCGATCTCCCGGAATTCGACGAATGTCACATCCTGGGCCGTGGACAATCCCAAATTCGTCGTCCACAATGAGCGCCCTGCACGGAAAACGGGAGTTAAACGACCGTTTGACGCAGATCGCGACATTTGTGGAAAAAATCGAAACCGGGCAGCGGCGCGGGTTCGACGTGAGGGGCGAAAGTGGCGCGCGTTCTCCTTATTAATGGCCCGAACCTGAACCTGCTCGGCGAGCGCGAGCCGGCGCTGTACGGCACGACCACGCTGGCGGCGCTGGAGGCGCACCTGGAGCAGGTGGCAAGGGAACTGGGGCATGAGCTGGTGGCCTTCCAGTCCAACGCCGAGGGCGCGCTGATCGACCGCGTGCAGGCGGCGCGCAAGGAGCAGGTCGCCTGGATTCTCGTCAATCCGGCGGGCTACACGCACACCAGCGTGGCGCTGCGCGATGCGCTGGCGGCGGTGGAGATCCCGTTCACGGAGATTCACCTCACCAACGTCCACCGGCGCGAGCCGTTTCGGCGGCATTCGTATTTTTCGGATCTCGCCGAGGGCGTGATCTCGGGGCTCGGCCCCGCGGGTTATGAAGCCGCGCTTCGCCATGCGCACGGGCGGCTCACCGGAACGAACGACAAAGAATTCCTGAAATCGCAGAACCGGGGTCAATAAAATGGATATCAGAAAGGTCAAGAAGCTCATCGAACTGCTGGAAGAATCCGGCATCGCCGAGATCGAAATCACCGAGGGCGAGGAGTCCGTGCGCATCAGCCGCCATTCGGGCGCGCCGGCGCCGCAGATGTATCACCACTCGATGGGCCACGCCATGCCCGCGGCGCCCGCACCGCAGGCGCCGGCAAGCGCGCCCGCGCCGGCCGAGGACAAGGGCGCCGACATTCCCGCCGGCCACCAGGTCACCTCGCCGATGGTCGGCACCTTCTACCGCGCGCCGAATCCGGGCGCGAAGCCGTTCGCGGACGTCGGCCAGTCGGTGAAGGTCGGCGACACGCTCTGCATCATCGAGGCGATGAAGATGATGAACCAGATCGAGGCGGACAAGGCAGGCGTGGTGAAGGCTGTATTGGCCGAAAACGGCGAGCCTGTCGAATTCGGCCAACCGTTGTTCGTGATTGAGTAATCGGGGAGCGCGTCTTTTGTCCCCTGGCTGCGTTGCTGGCGACAGAGTGATAGCGAGCGAAGTAGGTACATCCAACTTACATCCCCGGAGTACCGGGGCTTCGTCCGCTCGCTCAGCCGTCCGCGCCTTGCCAGTGAACAAAATCCGCAGCTCGCGCACAACGCGGCCTCGTTCAAAAAAACAAAAGCAAAACAATGCTGGACGAAGTCATGTAGGAGCGCGCTCCTGCGCGCGATAAACAAATTCAAGAGCACTTATGCCCATGCTGGATAAAGTCGTCATCGCCAACCGCGGCGAAATCGCCCTCCGCGTACTGCGCGCCTGCAAGGAACTCGGCATCAGGACCGTCGCCGTGTATTCCAGCGCCGACCGTGACCTGAAGCACGTCAAGCTCGCCGACGAGGCGGTCTGTATCGGTCCGCCCTCCTCCACGGATTCCTACCTGAACATGCCGGCGATCATTTCCGCCGCGGAAGTCACGGATTCGGTCGGCATCCATCCCGGCTACGGCTTTCTTTCCGAGAACGCCGATTTCGCGGAGCGCGTCGAGAAATCCGGCTTCGTTTTCATCGGCCCGCGCGCCGAAACCATCCGCCTGATGGGCGACAAGGTGTCCGCGAAGGACGCCATGCGCGAAGCAGGCGTGCCTACGGTGCCCGGTTCGGACGGCGCGCTGGGCGCGGACGACGCCGAGAACCTGCGCCTTGCCCGGGAGATCGGCTATCCCGTCATCATCAAGGCGGCCGGCGGCGGCGGCGGGCGCGGCATGAAGGTCGTGCATTCGGAAGCCACCCTGCTTTCCGCGATTTCGTTGACGCAGAACGAAGCGCAGGCCGCGTTCGGCAATCCTGTCGTGTACATGGAGAAATTCCTGGAGCATCCGCGCCACGTGGAATTCCAGGTGCTCGCCGACGAGCACGGCAACGCGATCCATCTCGGCACGCGCGACTGTTCCATGCAGCGCCGCCACCAGAAGGTGATCGAGGAAGCGCCGGCGCCGGGCATTCCGGACAAGCTGCTGAACGAAATGGGCGAGCGCTGCGCGAAGGCCTGCCGCGAAATCGGCTACCGCGGCGCGGGCACGTTCGAGTTCCTGTACGAGAACGGCAAGTTCTATTTCATCGAAATGAACACGCGCGTGCAGGTCGAGCATCCAGTGACGGAAATGATCACCGGCGTCGACATCGTGAAGGAGCAACTGCGCATCGCGGCCGGCGAAAAGCTCGCCTACAAGCAGAAGGACATCGTCTTCGACGGCCATGCGTTCGAGTGCCGCATCAACGCGGAGAACGCGAAAACCTTCCGTCCCTCGCCCGGCCTCATCAAGGCGTACCACGCGCCGGGCGGTCCGGGCATCCGCGTCGACTCGCACATCTACTCCGGCTACACGGTGCCGCCGAACTACGACTCGCTGATCGGCAAGATCATCGCGCACGGCCCGACGCGCGAATCCGCGCTCGCGCGCATGCGCACCGCGCTGACCGAAGTCGTGGTGGAAGGCATCGACACCAACACCGCGCTGCATATCGATCTTTTCAGCGACGCGGCGTTCATCCAGGGCGGCACGGACATTCATTACCTGCAGAAGAAGCTGGGGTTGTAGAAGCGCGAAACGAAGAATTGTGGGAGCGGCTTCCAGCCGCGACGCTTCGCGGCTGGAAGCCGCTCCCACACCGCTCCGTTCAACACGGCTCTCATCATGTCCAACTGGCTCCAGCTCGACTTCCCGCTCGCCGGCCTTGAAACCGAACAGGTCGAAGACGCCCTGCTCGCCGCCGGCGCCGTTGCCGTGACTTACAAGGACGCGGCGGACGATCCCGTCTTCGAGCCCTGGCCGGGCGAAATGCCGCTCTGGCAGCGAACGCGCGTTACCGGCCTGTTCGCGGCCGACGCGGACCTCAGCGGGATCCGCGCCGTGCTGCTCGCCGCGCTCGAACTCGAACGACTGCCGGAACACCGCATCGAAATCCTCGAAGACCGCGACTGGTCGCGCGAGTGGCTGAAGAACTTCAAGCCCGTGAAGTTTGGCCGCCGGCTGTGGGTGGTGCCGACGGCCTACCAGCCGCCCGAACCGGATGCCGTCAACCTGGTGCTTGATCCCGGGCTT
>DASVCH010000170.1:0-7760 GCA_036381715.1 Gammaproteobacteria bacterium
TCCACGCAGACGCGTTTCATCGCCGGACCTCCGTCCGTTTCCACGCGCACCACACAACCCGCGCAACCGCCGACCGCGCAGGCCATGTGTTCTTCGAGCGAGACCTGGCAGGGCAGGCCGAAATCGCGCGCGAGTTTTGCGACCGCGGCGAGCATCGGCGTGGGGCCGCAGGTGTAGATCGCGACCTCGTTGCGCTGTGATTGGTCGAGATTGTTCAGCCACGCACGCGCGAGATCGGTGACATAGCCTTCGAAACAGCCGGCAAAGCCCTGCAGGCTCGCGAGCCGGCTGGGGATGCCCCAGTCGTCCATCAGCGGCATGCCGCCGATCACGCCGTCGGGAAGCCCGGGCACCATGATCGACGACGGCTGTACCTTGAACGGGAAGGGCACTTCCGACCCCATGATGACGAAGGGTTTCCAGTCCGCGGCCTTGTCGCGACGAAGCGCGTCGGCAATGAACACCATCGGCGGAATGCCGACGCCGCCGCCGATGAGAAGCGCGCGCGGCCGTGACGGGTCGGGCGAAAACGGCACGCCGATCGGTCCCATCATGCTGAGGACGTCGCCGACATGGCGTTGCGCAAGCAGGCGGGTGCCTTCGCCGACGGCCTTGTACAGCATTTCCACCCAGCCCTCCCCGCGCGAGACGCGCATGATGGACATGGGCCGGCGCATCGGCAGCGCGGGATCGCAGCTGATGTGCACGAAACTGCCGGGCTCGGCATTCGCGGCGCATTTCGGCGCGTGCACGCGCAGCAAATATTGTTCGCCGGGAAAGGATTGGTGCGCGAGCACTTTCGCGTCCTCGACGAAGATGGTGTCGCGATGCGGCTTCATCGCGGCGGCGGCGCTGCTCATGCGGATCGATTCTCCATCAGCGTCGCGAGTACGGCCATGCGCACGGCGACGCCATTGTTCACCTGTTCGAGGATCACGGAACGTGGACCGTCGGCGACGGCGCCGGAAATCTCCACGCCGCGGTTCATCGGTCCGGGATGCATCACGATCGCGTCCGGCTGAACGAGTTCCAGCCGGCGTTCGTCCATTCCGAACAGGCGATGGTATTCCGTGAAGTCGGGAATGTTGCCGGTGTGCATGCGCTCCTTCTGGATGCGCAGCATCATCACCACGTCGCAGCCGCCGATGCCTTCGTCCATGCCCGTGAAATGCCGGCCGGTCATTTCCTCATCGGCGGGAAGCAGCGCTTTCGGCGCGACCAGCCGCAGGTCCTCGACGCCGAGCGCGGTCAGCGCGTGCACGGCGGAGCGCGCGACGCGGGAATGCCTGATGTCGCCGACGATGGCGACGCGCAATTTTTCGAAGTCCGGCTTGTGCTGCCTGATGGTGAGTGCGTCCAGCAGGCCCTGCGTGGGATGGTTCGCGTGCGATTCGCCGGCGTTGACGACCGCGACGTGCGGCGCAACGTTTTCTGCAAGCATTTCCTGCACGCCGGTTTCGGCATGACGGACGACGAATACGTCGACGTTCATCGCCTCAAGCGTGCGCACGGTGTCGAGCACCGTTTCGCCCTTCGCGGCAGATGACACGTTGATGTCGAGATTCAGCACGTTCGCGCCGAGACGCTTCGCGGCGATCTCGAACGACGCCCGCGTGCGCGTGCTGGCTTCGAAGAAAAGATTGGCAACGGTAATGCCGCGCAGGGCATCGGAGGTCTTCACCGTTTCGCCGGGCCGTTCGACGAACGCCTGCGCGCGATCCAGCAGCGCGGTGATGCGCGCGCGGCCGAGCCCGTCGAGACTCAGCAGGTGGCGCAGTTTCCCGTCGGCATCAATCTGGTGCTTTTTCATGATCACCTTGATGGGCAAGCCAGGTTTCCAGCAGCACGCAGGCGGCGGCGCTGTCGATTTCCGGTTTCGCGATGCGTCCGCGCCGTCCTTCCTGTCGCGCCGCGCGCAGCCGGTCCTCGGCTTCATGCGAGCTCAGCCGTTCATCGACAGCGTGTACCGGCAGGTGGAAGCGTCCGTGCAGCTGGCGCTGGAAGCGTTCGGCGCGATCGGTCATTTCCTGGCGCGAACCGTCCATATTATAAGGAATGCCCACGACGATTGCCGAGGGACGCCATTCCTCGATGAGCCTTGTCACGGCATCCCAGTCAGGTGCGCCGTCGCGCGCGACGACGGCGGCGAGCGGGCTGGCAGTGCCGGTCAGCGGCTGGCCGACGGCCACGCCGATGCGGCGCGTGCCGTAATCGAAGCCGAGCAGCGTGCCTGCGCCGGCCCGGTCATCAGGCATGGCCGGAATCGCCGGAAAGGAGCAGGGGATCGATGCCGATCAGTTCCGCCGCCGCGCGCCAGCGGGCCGACGCCGGCAGTTCGAACAGCACGTGTTCGTCGGCCGGCACGGAAAGCCAGGCGTTGTCGGCCATTTCGGCTTCGAGCTGTCCGGCCGTCCAGCCCGCGTAGCCCAGCGCGAAAATGCTGTCGCGCGGACCGTAGCCATGCGCGATGGCATTCAGGATGTCGCGCGAGGTGGTGACGGCGATGTTCTCCGTGACGGGCAGGCTCGATTCCCAGTTGCCCGGCGGACGGTGCACGATGAAGCCGCGGTCGGGCAGCACGGGGCCGCCGATGAAGACCGGCTGATGTTCGACCTTCTGATCTTCGGTGGCGACGTCGAGCTGGCGCAACACGTCGCCGAGCTCCATTTCGATCGGGTGGTTGATCACGATGCCCATCGCGCCGTCGGCATTGTGCTCGCAGATGTAGGTGACCGAGCGGGTGAAGTTCGGATCGTCAAGGCCGGGCATGGCAATCAGGAACTGATTGGTCAGGGGATTCGCGATGGCGTCAGCGGATGTCATGTGCGCAGCGTATCACGGCGAACTCGCCGCGGCGCGCACCGCGCCCGTCGCGCCGTCGTTGCCGAAACGCCATTCATAAACGAACCGCAGCACGTCCGTTTCCGCGCGCATGGCCTCGGTGAACGGCGGGAACGGGGCCGCGACACGCAGGATGCGCATGGCGGCATCGTCGAGCACGGGGTGCTGCGACTTGCGGCGCACCTTGAGTTCGCGGATCGTGCCGTTGCTGTTCAGCGATACTTCCAGCACGAGGCTGCCTTCCATGCCTTCGCGGCGCGCTTCGTCAGGGTAGTTCGCATTGCCGACGCGCTCGACCTGGCGGCGCCATTCATCGAGATAGCGCGCATAGACCGATTCGCGCGTGTTCACGGCGATGACTTTCTCGCGCAGGTTTTCGCTGCGCGCCTGCGCTTCGCTGTTCGCGTCGTTGACCGGTTCGGTGAGCTCGTTGCCCGGCGTCATCAGGCGCGCAACCAGCACGCGCTCGTTGTGCGCCGCGGGCGCTGCGGCTTCGGTCAACGCTTCGCGATCGGATTCCGCGCGCGTCACCACCTGCTTGTCCGCCTGCGTCTGGCGCGGCGTGTCGAGCGCATCGGGATTTTCGCGCCCGGCTTGCGCTTCAAGAAGGTTCTCCGCGTCCGCGGCGTCCGGTGTGCCGTCGAGCGCCGCAAGGTCGGGGCTGCTCATCGCGGCTTGCGGGCGAACGTTTTCATGCGTGTTGCCGCCGCCCTGCTGGCTGGCGTCGGCGAGGTAGTCCGGGTTGTCGGGCAGTTCGCTGCCTTGCGTGTTCACCAGCGTGACTTCCAGCGTACTGCCGCGCTCGCTCGGCGCTTCTTCACCGGAGAAGGTCACGCCGAGGATCACGATGCCATGCAAAAGAACGGCAAAGAACAGCGTGGTCAGCAGCCGTTCGCCGGAGGTGACGCTCGCGAGTTGTGCGGAAAACTCTTTCACGGTTGCCTTGCCGGCAGGCGGTCGAGTATGGACGCCGCGATTATACCGGTGAATGCGCCGAGCCCCAGTGCGAAGGCGAGCAGTACCGGCAACAGGTTCAGGAGTTCGGGATGCGGCACGAAAAGCCGCCACGCGAGCAGGAACTGCCCGCTCATGTGCGCCATCGCCATGGCGACGGCATAACCTACGGGACCCGTCCAGCGCGCGCCGCACGCATGCACAAGCCCGGCGACGGCAAGGCTCGCAAGCGCGCCTGCGAAGCTGAGAAAGAATGTCGGCGCAAGAAACGTGCCGATGAAGATGCTGCCGACGATGACGCGCAGCAGCGTGACGGCCGCGGCCATGCGAAAGCCGTAACGCAGCAGGACGATCAGCACGACGACATTCGCAAGTCCGGGCTTCACGCCGGGCAGCGGCATCGGCACAGCGCTTTCGAGAATGTGGATGCCGATGGCAAGTGCAGCGTACCCCGCGACCAGCCGGTCGGCGTGCGCCGTGTTCGTGCTGGCGGCATTCATTTCAGAAGTTGATGGCATCGAAGCGGGGATCGCTGCCGAGCAGCGCGACGCTGACGCGGTTCGGAACGCAGGCCGTTGCGTCACCCGCATCCTCCAGCCAGCCGGCGCGAATGCAGAGTTTCCGCAGGCAGGGCGATTGCAGGACGCGCGCGCGCCCGTCGCGAATTTCGATCACCGTTTCGCCGAGCGGACCGCTGACGGAAAATTTCCGGTGTTCCCGGGCCGGGTAATCGACGGGATCGTGACTCCCTTGCGTGACGCGCACGACGCGCGCCGCGCCGCCCGAGTAGATGTTCATCGAGAGCGCGGCGATCAGCGCGACGCCGGCGAGCGCGATGACGGCGTCGCCCGGCCGGATCATGGTGCGGGAATTTCCGCGTGCGGTGCCGAGTCAACGAACTCGACGCGTTCCTCCATTTCCGGCGTCATCTCCACGCGGCCGTTTTCAAGAACGATCATGACCTTGTCGACGCCGAGCGCGCGCGCCGTTGCGCGCCACTCGCCGGGCCCTGCAACGAACAGCGCCGTGGCGGCGGCGTCGGCGAGCGCGGCGTCGGAGTGAATGACGGTCACCGAGGTCACGCCGCGCGCGGGACGCGCGGTGGCCGGATCGATGATGTGGTGATAGCGAACGCCTTCCCATTCGAAAAAGCGCTCGTAGTCGCCGGACGTGAACACGCTTTCGTTGCCGGAGGCATCGACGGCCGCGAGCACGCCGTCGCCGCGCGGATCGCGCACGCCGATGCGCCACGGCCGCGCGCCATGCTGCCCGATGACTTTCAGGTCGCCGCCAGCGTTCACGACGGCGTTCTCAATGCCGTGCCCGCGAAGCGCCGCGATCGCGGTCTCCACGGCCAGGCCTTTCGCGAACGCGCCCATGTCGATCCACAGCCGCGAATCGGCGCTGCGCCACAGGCCGTCACCGGTCTGTTCGAGCGCGAGCAGTGTCGGCGGCGGCAGCAGCGTCGCGAGTTCGGAATCCGCCGGCGGCGGTCCCGCGTCGCGTTCTTCGACGTTGAAACCCCAGGTTTCGATCATCCGGCCGATGGCGGGATTGAAGCGGCCGCCGGATCGTTGCGCGATGTCTCTCGCACGCTCGATGCCGGCGAGCATCGCCGCATCGAGCGCAACGGCGTCGCCGGCGGCAAGGCGTTCGTTGATGTTCGCAAGCGTGCCGTCGCCCCAGGCGCGCCAGCGATGCTCCTGTTCCAGCAGGCGGGCTTCGACGTCGCGAAGGATCTCGTCGAAATCTTCCGGCGGGTCGTAAACGGAAATCTCCACCAGCGTGCCGAGCGCGAAAAACGCATGACGCCCGGTGCGCGGCTCCTGCGCGCAGCCGGCCAGCAGCGCCAGCAGAACGCACATTGCCATGCGGCGAATCATTTCAAGCGCGTCTCGATGGCGTCGAACAGCCGGGCGCTGATGTTGTCCTTGTAGATCGCGTCGAGTTCGCGCACGCAGGTGGGGCTTGTGACGTTGATTTCGGTGAGGTAGTCGCCGATCACGTCCAGACCGACGAACAGCAGGCCCTGCTCGCGCAGGAACGGCGCGACCTGTGCCGAGATCCAGCGGTCGCGTTCCGTCAGTTCGACGCCCTTGCCGGTGCCGCCGGCGGCGAGGTTGCCGCGCGTCTCGCCCGCGAGCGGCACGCGCGCCAGCGCGTACGGATACGCTTCGCCGTCGATCACGAGTATCCGCTTGTCGCCGGCCTTGATCTCCGGGATGTAGCGCTGCGCCATCACCTGGCGTGCGCCGGATTGCGTGATCGAATCCAGGATCATGGTGGTGTTGGGGTCGCCGAGTTGCAGCACGAAAACCTGGTAGCCGCCCATGCCGTCCAGCGGCTTCACCACGATGTGCTCCTGCTCGGCGAGGAATTCGCGGATGCGCGCGGCGCTTCGCGTGACCAGGGTCGGCGCGCAGCATTCGGGAAAGCGCTGGATGGCGAGCTTTTCGTTGTTGTCGCGGATGGCGGCGGCGCGATTGATCACGAACGAACCGGCCGCTTCGGCGAGTTCGAGGATCTGGGTGGCGTAGACGTATTCCAGGTCGAACGGCGGGTCCTTGCGCATCAGGATGACGTCGAGATCGCCGAGCGCGATGTCCTCGGCCGCACCGAGCGAGAACCAGTCCTCGCGGTCGTCGCGGACCGCGAGCGCGCGGCCGTGGCCCCGCGCGCGCCCGTCCCGCAGGTAGAGATCGGCCATTTCGAAGTAGCGGATCTCGAAATCCCGGCGCGCGGCCTCCAGCAGGAAGGCGAGCGTGGTGTCTTTCCAGGGCTTGATGGATTGTATGGGATCCATGACGACCCCGAGGCGGCGCTGCGGTATCATTCGGCGATTTTCCTGCTCGGTGGCGTGGTAGCGCAATTTTTGCTGCGGTTGCTGCAAGTTTACTTTATTTTCAATGGATTAAGTCAAACAGCTGTGCTACAAGGTTAAATGCGGCATAAATCCCTGATGGGAGTGCGAGAACAAGACCCGTGGCCGGCGCCTTGATTGGCAAGGTTGCACCATTCGTTTATGTTAAGCCGGCAACATATCTCGCATCGGAGTCCTCCCGTGACCGTTTCGCGGGGCGGATTCGCGTCGCCAGGCGCACGCGATGGCCGAAAGGGAATTCAAACGCATCACGATTGGGCGCGTGACCTGTAATTGCTGGAGGTTCAGGTGGGCGAAGCGCAAACAACAACCGCTCTGGGCGGCCTCAAGGTCCTGGTGATCGACGATTCCAAGACCATCCGCCGGACGGCCGAAACGCTGTTGAAAAAGGAAGGCTGCGAGGTCGTGACCGCCGTCGATGGATTCGAGGCGCTGTCGAAGATCGCCGATCACAGGCCGGACATCATTTTCGTGGACATCATGATGCCGCGCCTGGACGGTTACCAGACCTGCGCGCTTATCAAGCACAACGCCAGTTTCAAGACGACGCCCGTCATCATGCTGTCGAGCAAGGACGGCCTGTTCGACCGGGCGCGCGGCCGCATTGTCGGCTCGGAGCAGTATCTGACGAAGCCGTTCACCAAGGACGAGCTTCTCGGCGCGATTCAGAATCACGTCCGCCGGACCGCCTGACGGCCGCGGGTGCCACGTAACGGAGGAAGCAAGCAATGCCTGTTGTTCTGATTGTTGATGATTCGCCCACCGAGGTTCACGTTCTCAAGACGCATCTCGAGAAGAACGGATTCGACACGGTGATTGCCGAGGACGGCGAAAGCGGTCTGAAGCTCGCCAAGGAGTCGAAGCCGGATCTCATCATCATGGACGTGGTGATGCCGGGCATGAGCGGCTTCCAGGCGACGCGCCAGCTCGCCAAGGATCCCGCCACGCAGGACATCCCGGTCGTCATCGTCACCACCAAGGACCAGGAAACCGACAAGGTGTGGGGCATGCGCCAGGGCGCGTACGACTACATCGTCAAGCCGGTGACCGAAAAGCAGCTCGTTGACAAGGTCAACGAAGCCCT
>DASVCH010000171.1:0-12101 GCA_036381715.1 Gammaproteobacteria bacterium
GCACGAGGGTTACGTGATATTCGAAGTCGGCAATCGCGCCGACGGGTCGTTCTCGCACGAACAGCAGAGCATCATCAACCACAATCTCGGCAGGATCGAACTCGAAGACCAGGTTGCGGCGGCGAACTGGCTGAAGGAACAGCCGTGGGTGGATGACCAAAACATCGGCCTGATCGGTCACAGCTACGGCGGCTACATGACCATTTACGCACTGGAGAACGCGCCGGGCGTGTGGGCGGCCGGGATCGCCGGCGCGCCGGTCACGCAGTGGCAGGATTACGACACCATCTACACGGAACGTTACATGAGCACGCCGCAGAAAAATCCGGAAGGCTACAAGGCGTCGAGCACGCTGACGCACGTTGAAGGCCTTGCGGATCCGTTGCTGCTCATTCATGGTACCGGCGACGACAATGTGCACTGGCAGAACACGCTGCACCTGCTCGACGCGCTGGTGGAAGCCGGCAAGCCGTATGAGCTGGCGATCTATCCCGACAAGACGCATTCGCTGCGCGGCGAAAAGACGAAGCTGCACGTCTGGCGCACCGAGCGGGATTTCTGGCGGCGGCATCTCGGCCGGTAACGTGCAGCCGGATGAAGGGGCGCGGAACGCCCCTGAACCGGACAAGGACTGGCGAATGAACGAATTCCGCATCGAAACGCCGCGACTGTTGCTGCGCGAATGGCAAAGCGATGATCGCGGCGCCTTCACGGCATTCGTGTCCGATTCCGAAATGATGCGTTTCATCACCGCGGGCAAGGTGTGGGAAGAACGGCAGATCGATGAATTCTTCGAACGCCAGGCACGCAATATCGAGGAAGGCGGCTACTGCATGGGCGCCGTGGTCCTGGAGGAAACCGGCGAGGTGATCGGCGTCGCCGGCATACAGCCGCACCGGCTGGCGGGCGATGACGAAATCGGCTGGTGGATTGCGCGGCCGCTGCAGGGGCAGGGATTCGCCAGCGAGATCGGTGCGGCCTGCCTTCGCTACGGACTGGATGTGCTGAAGCGGCAGCGGATCGTCGCCATCGCCGATCCGGGGAACGTCGCATCGATTCGCGTCATGGAAAAGATCGGCATGCGCTATCTCGACACCGTCAACGCGCGCTCGCTCGAAGCGCGTTACCCGGATGAGCCGGTGGTGCGGTACGTCGCGGAAAGCGCCTGAAAGAGATAAACGCCGGTTTGGACCGGCGTTTCACTTCGCACGCCGAGCTGCGCTACCGCACCAGCCACGTCGCCAGCCCGAGCAGCAGGCCCATGCTCGCCACGTCGGTGGCGGTCGTGACGAAAATGCTCGACGCCGTCGCGGGGTCGGTGCCGAAGCGGCGCAGGGTCAGCGGTACCAGCACGCCGGTGAGCCCGCTCAAGACACAGCTTCCGGTCATCGCGATCGCGACCACCAGTCCGAGCAACAACGCGTTGGCCTCGTTCTGCCAGCCGGCGTAAAGGAACATCGCGATTCCCGCGGTGATGCCGACGAGCGCGCCGTTCAGCAAGCCGAGCCAGGCCTCTTTCAATAATGCCTGGCGTTCTTCCCCGGTCGGCATCTCGTCCAGCGCCATTGCGCGCAGGGTGACCGCGAGCGCCTGGCAGCCGGTGTTGCCGGACTGTCCCGCGAGCACGGGCAGGAACACGGCAAGCATGACCACCCTGGCGATGGTTTCCTCGAACACGCCGACGACGGCCGCGGCGAGGAAAGCCGTCAGCAGGTTGAGCTGCAGCCAGGGATGCCGGAGTTTCAGCGATTGCGTCCAGTGCGTGGCGAAATGTTCCTCGTTCTGCACACCGACCATGCGCCCGGCGGTGGCGGAAACGTTCGCGGTGTGCGCGGCGAACAGTGCGTAACCGTGCACCAGTCCGACCAGCCGCCCGTCGTCGGCGCACACGGGGTAGACCGGGTAGTGCCTTGCGAGCACTTCGCGCGCCGCATCCTCGATCGGCGTTTCAGGGCGAAAGACGAACGGATCCTCGATCATGATGTCTTCGAGTTTCGCGGTGCGCGATGCAAACATGAGATCGCGCATCACGACCACGCCGCGCAGGCGGCCGTCGGGATCGACGCAATAGGCGTAGGTGAACCGCGCAGCGCGCGCGAGATGCCGCAGCGCTTTCCGCGCGTCACCGACTGTCGTCGCCGGAGAGAAGGTCGCGAGCGGCGCTTCCATCAGCCGGCCGACGGAATCCGCCGGCCACTCCCCGCCGCTGGCGCCGGGCAGCTGCGAGGCAAACCGGTCGCGGCGCGCTTCCGGCAGGTGTTCGACGAGCTGGCGGGCGAAACCGGGAGAAAGATGCGGCAGCGTGGCGGTGACTTCGTCGTCGTCGTGGCGGGCAAGGCGCGCGGCGGCATCCAGCGGTGCGCGCTTTTCCAGTGCGGCGGCGAGGCGCTCGGCATGCCGGACGGCCTCCGGAATCTTCTTCATTTCGACTTCCCCCGGTTCTGCCAGAGGAGTCTATATCCAGGCCGAAAAAAAGCGAGCGGCGCAGAGAAGGAATGCTTCGTGTGGACAACGCCCCGACGCGTTTCAGTGCCGCGTCCTGTTTCGAGCTTCGTCCAGGGAACGGCGCAGATCGTCGCGGGCGTTCTCGATTTCGCGCCGCGCGGCTTCCCAGTTGTCGCCCCGGAAGTCCTCCAGTTCCCTTGAGCGCCGGTCGATGTCCCTGCGGCGGCGTTCCAGGGTCTCGAGCGTGTCGTCGCTGCGGAACTTCGCGCCCAGCGTCGCTTCGTCGCGGTACTCGGAGCGGAACTGGTCGAGTTGCGCGTCGATGGAGTCGAGCTCGGCGCGCATGCGTGAAAGGAATTCCTGTCTGCCCTGGGTGTGGTCCGCCATGTTCACCTCGACAATGCGTTTGCCTTGCAATGAACGTGGGGACGGGCCGGAATAATCCAATCTTGCAGCGCACGAACAAAAACGGCGTCTCCGTGAAACACGGAAACGCCGTTATTTCTCCGTGGCCAGCGGTCAGGAGTTTTCGGCCGCCGGCCGTTCTTCCTCGCGCATCCGCCTTATCCGGCGCGCGATGTGCTCCGGTGATGTCGTTCCGCGGGCGATCAGCGCGTACGCCGCCGGAACGACGCCCAGCGTCAGCAGGGTGGAGAACATCACGCCGAAGAAGATCGTCACGCCGATCGCCTCGCGGCTTTCCGAACCCGCGCCGGTCGCCAGCATCAGGGGCACGGCGCCGAAGGCCGCGGCGAAGCTGGTCATCAGCACGGGACGCAGGCGCACGCCGGCGGCGTGCACGATGGCTTCCGTGAACTCGACGCCGCGGTCGCGCAGCTGGTTGGCGAACTCGACGATCAGCACGCCGTTCTTGGCGGCAAGCCCGATCAGCAGGATCATGCCGATCTGGCTGAACACATTGATCGAAACGCCGAACAGCCACAGCCCGATCAGCGCGCCCGTGATGGCCAGCGGCACGGTGAACATGATGACCAGCGGATGCCGGAAGCTCTCGAACTGCGCGGCAAGCACGAGGTAGACCACGATCAGCGCGACCACGAACGTGAAATACAGCGACTTTCCGGACTGCTTGAACTCGCGCGATTCGCCGTCGTAGCCGAGCGTCACGTCCGGCATGTTCGCGGCCACGTAATCCTCGATCGCGGCCAGGCCCTGGCCGAGCGAATAACCTTCCGCGAGCCCCGCCGACACCGAGATGGCGCGCAGGCGGTCGAAACGGTTGAGTTCCAGCGGTCCGGCTTCCTCGGTGATGGTGACGAGGTTGCCGAGCGAGACCAGTTCGCCGCTCGTGTCCGAACGCACGTAGATGTTGAAGATGTCGCTGGGGGACGCGCGATCCGACGGCTCGGCTTGCAGGATCACGTCGTATTCCTCGCCTTCGCGCTGGAAGGTGGTCACGACGCGCGAGCCGAGCATGGTTTCGAGCGTACGGCCGACGGACGTCAGTGAGACGCCGAGCGCCGCCGCGCGATCGCGATCGACATGAATGTTCATCTGCGGCTTGCGTTCCTCGTAATCGGAATCCGCCCCGATGAACATCGGGTTGCGCTCCATCCAGGCGAGCAGTTCGTCGCGCCGCTTCTCCAGCGTGTCGTAGGAATTGCCGCCGAGCACGACCGAGACCGGCCGGTCGCTGCCGCCGCGCACGCCGAGCCCCGCCGGTGTCGAGACGCGCACGCTTACGCCGGGAAGACCGGCGAGTTTCTCGCGCGTTTCCGCGGCGATCTCCGCCGCGCTCTTGTCGCGTTCGTCCCAGTGCGCGAGCAGCGCCAGGGCGCGCGCGCTGTTGAGGCCGCCGCTCCAGCTTCCGGGAATGCGGATCTGCACGCGATCGACATAGCCCGCCTCCACCTGCTCCATGATCACGTCTTCCATGATGTCCGCGTAGCGTTCGGTGTACTCCATGCTCGCGCCCAGCGGCGCTTCCACGACGACGTAGTACACGCCGCGATCCTCGCGCGGCGAGTATTCCGTCGGCAGGATCGCGAACAGCGCGACCGCGCCGCCGATCACCAGCAGGGTAAGGACGACCATGCGCCAGGGTTTCTCGATCTGCCGGCGCAGGCTTCTTTCATACGCCGCGCTGAAACGCGCGAACAGCCCGTCCAGCCAGGCGGCGAACCGGCCGCGTTCGCTTTCGGCCTTGAAAAGTTGCGAGGTCATCATCGGCGTCAGTGTGAGCGCCACCAGGCAGGAAAACGCCACGGCCGCCGCCACGGAAATGCCGAACTCGCTGAACAGCCGGCCGATGTTTCCCTGCATGAACGAAATCGGCACGAACACCGAGACCAGCACGGTCGTCGTCGCGATCACCGCAAAACCGATTTCGCGCGAACCGTCGAGCGCGGCGAGCAGCGGCGGCTGGCCTTCCTCGATGCGCCGGTAGATGTTTTCCAGCACGATGATCGCGTCGTCGACGATCAGGCCGATGGCGAGCACGAGGCCGAGCAGCATCAGCACGTTGATGGAATAGCCGAGCGGCTGCACGATGATGAACGAGGCCAGCAGCGACACCGGGATCACGACGGCGGGAATCAATGTCGCGCGCAAGGTGCCGAGGAAGGCGTAGATCACGACCAGCACCAGCACGAGCGAGACGCCGAGCGCGATGAACACTTCGTTGATGGACTCGTTGATGAACTCCGCACGATCGTAGTTGACGTTGATCTCCATGCCCTCGGGCAGCGTCTCCTCGATCACGCGCATTTCCGCGCGCACGCCTTCGGAAAGCTCGACCGTGTTCGCCTTGGATTGCTGCGAAATGCCGAGCGAGACCGTCGCCTTGCCGTTCGAGCGCGTCAGCGAGCGTTCGCTGGCGGCGGCCAGCTCCACGCGCGCGATGTCGCCCAGGCGGACAAGCTGGCCGTTCTCGCCGCGACCGATCACCAGTTCGCGGAAATCCTCGGCGCTGTCCATCCCGGTGCTCGTGCGCAGCATGAACTCGCGTTGCGTGGATTCGAGGCGCCCCGCCGGCAGTTCCACGTTCTCCGCGCGCAGCACGCTTTCGATGTCGGTGACGGTCAGGCCGTGACCGGCGAGCGTCTGGCGATCAAGCCAGATGCGCATCGCGTATTGCCTGTCGCCGCCAATGCGTACGCTGGCGACGCCCGGCACGGTGGAGAAACGGTCGACCAGCACGCGATCGGCGTAGTCGGTCAACTGCAGGGTGTTCATGCGGTCCGAGGTGAGACTCAGCCAGATCACCGAATCGGTGTCCGAGTCGGCTTTCTGGATTTCCGGCGGGTCCGCTTCCTCGGGCAGGTTGTCGACGATGCGCGAGACGCGGTCGCGCACGTCGTTGGCGGCGGCGTTGACGTCGCGGTCCAGCGAGAATTCCAGTGTGACGCGCGACTCGCCGTCCTCCGTGGACGAGGTCATCTTCTCGATGCCTTCGATGCCGGCGACGGCGTCCTCGATCTGCTGGGTCACCTTCTTCTCGACGATTTCCGCCGAGGCGCCGCGGTAATCGAGGCTGACCGAAACGATGGGCGGATCGATGTCGGGATATTCGCGCACCGGCAACTGCATGAACGCCATCAGGCCGAGCAGCGCCAGCAGCAGGCTGATGACGATGGCGAAGACCGGCCGCTTGACGGCGATGTTCGAGATGATCACGCGGCGACGCTCCCCGGCCCTTCGACGCGGCGCACGGACATGCCGTGACGCAGCGACTGCGTGCCTTCGACGACGATTTCATCGCCCTCCTGCAATCCGCGGATGATTTCCACGGAGCCCGGCATGCGCGTGCCGATCTCGACTTCGCGCAGCAGCGCGGTATCGTCCTGCACGACGAACACGAACTTGTTGCCGCCTTCCGGCACGAGCGCGAGTTCCGGCACGACGATCGCGTTGCGCGGATTCTTCTGCAGCGTCACGGTCATGAACATGCCGGGGCGCAGGCGGCCGTTCTCGTTCGCGATTCTTGCGCGCACAGTGACGGTGCGCGTGACGGGATCGATGCGCGTGTTGATGCTGTCGACCACGCCCGTGAAGGTTTCATCGGGATACGCGACGCTGTGCGCGTTCACCGGCTGGCCGGGCGCGAGCGTCGCGATGTACGACTCCGGCACCGCGAAGTCGAGCTGCATTTCGCGAATCTGGTCCAGCGTCGTGACGACGGTGCCCGGCGTCACCAGCGTGCCGATGCTGACGCGGCGCAATCCCACGCGCCCGTCGAACGGCGCGCGCAACGTGTGATCGGCGAGCACCGCGCGCGCGGCGGCGACGCGCGCTTCGGCGGCGTTGACCTGTGCCTGCTGCTGATCGAGCACGGATTGCGAGATGACGTTGCTGCGGATGAGTTCGCGCGAGCGTTCGTACTGGCTGCGGATTTCCACGAGGTCGGCTTCGGCTTCGGCAAGATTCGCGCGCGCCTCGCTCGATTCGAGCTCCACCAGCACGTCGCCTTTCTCGACGAGCGCGCCTTCGTTGAAATTGATGCGCGTGACGACATTCGAGACGCGCGCGGTGATTTCCACCGAATCGTTCGCGCTGGTGGTGCCGACGGATTCGATCCGGTCGGAGATCTCCTGTTCGGCGACAATCGCGGTGACCACGGGGACGACGTTTTCGTCCTGCGGCATTGCCGGGTCGTTTTCGGCGCACGCCGCAAGCAAAAGGGCGAGACCAAGAGCCTGCCACGGCCGGAGCGGCAGACGGGGGGAATTGAGAGGCATCGACAACGTTCCTGGTTCGTACTGCGGGTAGAAGAATTCTAAGTGACCCGCGGGCGCGCCGATAGTTCCGCGGAACGGTTTTCAGCCCGCAAACCCTTCGCGCCGGACGTCGCCGCGCCACTCCATGAACACGTTGGCGCGGGCATATTCCGACGGCTTTTCCGGAACGTAATCCACGAATCCCGCGCTGCGGTACAGCGCGATGGCCTGGGTGAGCTTCGAGTTGGTTTCCAGCACCAGCCGCCGGCCGCCGCGTTCGCGAAAGCGCTGGATGAGTTTTTCCAGCAGCAGCCGTCCGATGCCGCGGCCGCGAATGATGCCGGTCACGGCCATCTTGGCGATCTCGAACTCGCCGTCGCCATGGCAGTACAGCGCGCCGGTGCCGACCATGACGCCGTCAAGCCGGGCGAACCAGATCTCGCCGCCCGCCGCCAGGATCCGTTCCGGGTGTTCGAGCTGCTGCACGTCGTAGTCCTCGACATAAAACAGCGCTTCCAGCCATTCGCGGTTGAGGTCGCGGAAGGCGTCCCGGCAGGCGGGCGTGAAAGGCAGGATTTCGACGGGCGTGCTCATGGCGACGCATTGTAAGGCAGGATGGTTCAGCCGAAAGCGCGCAATTCGTCGGTGGCGATGGAGTTGATGTTGATGCCGTGAGACGACGGCTCGATCGCACCGACAATCGACCAGGAATCGTTCTGCCGGTCGCGCAGGGCGGCAAGGTTCACGAGGCGGCGGGGGTTCATGTGCGTGCCCATCGAATCCTTCAGCAGCAGCACCAGCGGCGTGAGGCGCACGCCCGGGAAGGTTGACGCCACCATCCCGATCGCGCCCGTATTCAGCTTGACGACCGTGCCGACCGGATAGATGCCGATGCAGTGAATGAAGGACTGCACCAGCTCGCTGCCGAAACTCCGGTCGGCGTCCTTGTGCAGTTCGGCAAGCGCGTCGGGCGGCTGCATGGCGCGACGCCAGGCGCGATCGCTGGTCATGGCGTCGTAGGCGTCGGCAATTCCCGCGATCAGCACATGGCGCGGAATCTCCCCGTTCTTCAGTCCGTGCGGATAGCCCGAACCGTCAATGCGCTCGTGGTGCCAGCGGATGATGTCGCGCGTGATCCCGGGCAGTTCGTTCAGGCGCTTGAGACTGTACATCCCGTCCAGCGGGTGGCGGCGCACCACCGCGAAATCCTCGGCGTTGAGCCGCACCTTGCTGCGGATGATGTCGTTGGAAGGTTCGTTCAGGCCGATGTCGTGCAGCATTGCGCCAAGCCCGATCGCGTGCAGCATCTCGACGGGCATCTGCAGGTGCCGGCCGAAAGCGATGGAAAGAATGGCGACGTTGATGCTGTGCATGGCGCTGAACTCGTCCTGCTCACGCAGCTTCGTCAGCCACAGCGCCGTGTTGGGGTTCGCGAGGATCGATTCGGTCAGGTCGCGCACGACCTCGAGCACCGGCCCGGCCTGCACCATCCGGCCAAGCCGGCGCTGGTCGATAAGGCGGATCAGCGCGAGATGGGCGCGTTTCTGCAGGTTGATGACGGTCTGGAAATCGCGGGCGAAGACGCGCGGATCGTTGCTGCGAACGGCGTCCGCCACGGGCCGCAGGCGCGCCGGAACATGTTCGGGCGCCACGGCATTGGCGACGGCGCGGCGAGGCCCGCCGCTTCCGGGTGCCGCCTTCGGCAGCGAGCGCTCGGTGTCGACGTAGACGAAATCGCAGATTTCCTGGAGGGTGGCGAGTTCCTCCTCGCCTTCGATGATGAAGCCCTGGAACAGGAACGGGCTGTCCAGCCACGGGCGGTCCAGCTCCGCAACGAACATGCCAAGCTCCAGGTCGCTCACATCAACACGCTTGCGCATGCACCTGCCGCCTTTTTTGTCACCACCAGCCGATTCGCGTCCCGGTTTTTCTGTTTTTGGGACGCAGGAAGGCAAATACAACAGGAACAAGCGGCCGTAGGCAAGCTGCCAATTGTCAATTTGAGACACGCGTCGCCATTTTCCCGCCGGGCGGCGGGCGGCCGGACGCCGTGAAATCAGCGGTCCGGTGTCGGCGGGTCTTCCCAGTCGAAGCGGAAGGGTTTCGGGACCGGGCGGTCCTCGTGGATGCGGAACACGCAGCGGCCGTCGCCCTGCTGGAAACGCTCGGTGCGCTCCACCTCCACGCCGAGCAGGCGTTTCAGGGTGGAAACCGTGACGCTGCACAGGCGGGGCTCGTTCTGGGCCGCCGAGAGGAAGGGGCAGTTGTGTTCGATCAGCAGCGCGCCGTCCTCGTCATGGCGCACCTCGGTGTAGGGGTCCGCGTCGAAATAAATGCCGCGCAGGGCCTGCATGCGCTGCCGCAGCGTTTCGCCTTCGAGGCGCGGTTGCCACAGCGCCACCTGCTGGTCGGTAATGTAGGTCAGGACGGCATGCAGGCCCTCGTCGCCATATTTCTTGCCGAGCGCGCCGATCAGCGTCACGGTAAGAGCGTCATAGAACTTCGGAAACTGCTCTTCCGCGATGGCGGTGAGCCTGTAAAGATGTGTCGGCCGGCCGCGGCCGCCATCGGTCTGCGGCGCGCTGTGCACCAAGCCCTGCTGCTCCAGCAGCAACAGTTGCTGGCGCACGGCCTCGCGCGTGAGCTTGAGCGCGTCGGCGAGCTCCGCCTGCGAAGCGCCGCCGCGCATCTTCAGTTCGCGCAGGATCTGCTGGCGGGTTGTGGGAGGCGTCGCGCTCATGCGGGGGAGTTTCGTTTCGGCAGGCCGTGATGATAAACGAGCCGCGCGCCGGCGTGGCCCGCGAACACCAGCAGCGCGAATCCGGTCGCGCCCGCCAGTCCCGCTGCCGTCGAAAATCCCTTCAACTGCAGGAACAGCATCACCAGGTAGACCGTCCAGGCCGATCCGGCGAGCAACAGGTGCCGCGCGACGGCCCCGCGAATTTCCGGCGCTTCCGGCAGGCCGGCCAGTTCCAGGAACCCGGCCGCCATCGCGGCGATGCCGGTCACGAGGCCGGCGATATTGCACCAGCGCGCGATCAGGGCGAGCGTGGCGTTGCCTTCGGCAAGCGCCAGCAATGTCAGCAGGGTCGCCGCGGTCCAGCCCGCCACCGGAAAATGCACCAGGACGGGATGGACCGGGACTCCATGAATGCGCGGGGGCTTCACAGCGCCGCGACGAGCAGCGTGGCGACGCCTGCCACGGCCAGCAGCGCGTGCAGCACGACCACGGGTTTCGGATGCGGCTTGTTGCGGACGTGGAAGCTCAGCAGGAAGAACCCGCCGAACGCGGCAGCCACCAGCACGCCGAGCGCGATGGACATGACCTGGCTCGCGCCGCTTTGCATCCACAGCCAGAAGACCAGCAGGAGACCGATCGCGGCGAGCGGCCCATGCAGGGCCGCGATCGCGACGGCAGGCTTGTTGCCCTTGAAGATCTGGGTGGCCATGACGAGGCCGCCGACGGCGGCCAGCAGGAAAAGACCGATGGTGATATTCAGCATGACGACTTGCTCCTTGTTTTTATCAAGTTTGTGCTTGATAAATTAGTCCAACCGGAGAAATAGTCAAGGAATATCTTGATAAAAATCTATTTACACGCCGGCGGCAGGTACTTCGGCTCCAGGTCGATGTTGCCGCAGGCCATGGTCGTGATTCCCGCATCGTCCGTGAACGGCGTGAAATAGATGGCCTTGCCGGTCGCCGGGCCCGAATCGCCGCCGATGACGACCACCAGGTCGCCCGCCTCATCAAGGTACATGTCCGCGACCGCCACCGGCAGAGCACTCGCATAGCCCGCCTCGGCCAGCGAAACCGGCCAGCTTCCGGTCTCCGCGTAGTAGTCCACCAGGTGCTGGCGAACCGGCGCCGTATCGATCACCGCCTGCGCAACCTTCGCGCGGGCGATGTATTCCTGGTAGGCGGGGATCGACACGGCGGCCAGGATGCCGATCATGGCGATCACGATCAGCGCGCCCGCGCCGCCGCCCGCACCCGCGCCGAGGCGCGGCACGAGGCAGGCGAGCAGGAAAGCGAGGACGCTGCGCCGCGGCAGTTCGCGCGGTCGCTGTCCGTGCACCGCCCGTACGTGTTCCAGCCGTTTCACCAGCCACGGGTAGTCGGCCGTGTACTCGTGAAACGACATCCAGAACCCGCCCGTCATCGCGGCCTGCGCCTGGTACTGCTCGATGTCGAGCTGTTTCCACAGGCTGTCGCCGGAGGCGAGCACCGCGAGCGCACGTTCCGCATCCTCGCACGTCGCGCAGCAGGCGAGGCCATAGAGATCGCAGGTGTATTCGCGTGCGCGTGAATACGCCGTACCCAGGTGCGGCAGCAGCATCCCCGGCCAGAGCACCGGGCCCCAGTTCAGGTGACTGCGCTTGATGTGGCCAAGCTCGTGGCCAATGTAGAAGTTCAGCGCCTCGGGCCGGTCTTCCAGCGCCTCGACGACTTCCGAATACAGCACGATGAAGTGATCGCCGAGGAACTTCGTCGCCAGCGCGTTCAGCATGCCTTCCGAATTCACCAGGTACACCTCGGGTCTCGGCGAGATCTCGAGCGTGCGGCAGCAATGCTCGAACTGCGCGTACAGCTTCGGGAACTGCTGCGGCGTCATCTTCACGCCGTTGCCGCGCAGCCAGGAAATGAACGCGGACTGCACGAACAGGTACGCGATGAAGCCGATCGCGAGATAGAACAGCGCGATGCCGAACGTGCCGACGATCAGCAGCAGCCAGAACACGATGGAAAACAACAGTGCGATCAGGAACAGCGGTTGTTCCTTGCCGTAGATCTTCGCCATGGGTTCCCCCCTGATTCTTGTCTTATCGGTCTTTGTCGTGTCGTGATTATTCTATGTTTGCCGGCTCGCGGGCATTTTCCGAATTGGAGCTCCCGCGCCTGCGGGTACCAAGGTCTTCGGCAGTACTCTTGCGATGGACGTCAAAACGGTTTGCCCCGGCGTCGCGGCCGCCTGCGGCC
>DASVCH010000172.1:0-59925 GCA_036381715.1 Gammaproteobacteria bacterium
CGCCGCTTCGGGAAGATTCTCGATCTCTTCCATACCCAGGAAGAAGCGCCGGGCATGGTGTTCTGGCACGACAACGGCTGGATCATCAACACCGAGATCCGCGATTACATCCGCAAGCGGCTTCGCAAGGCCGGCTACCAGGAAATCTGCACGCCGCAGATCATGGACCGCTCCCTGTGGGAGAAATCCGGCCACTGGGAGAAGTTCGGTGACGACATGTTCTACACGCACTCCGAGGAGCGCGAGTATGCGGTCAAGCCGATGAACTGCCCGGGCCATATCCAGGTGTATAACCAGAAGCTGCACAGCTACCGTGACTTGCCGCTGCGGTTCGCGGAATTCGGTTCCTGCCATCGCAACGAGCCGTCGGGCACGCTGCACGGGCTGATGCGCGTGCGCAACTTCGTTCAGGACGACGCGCACATTTTCTGCACCGAAGAGCAGATCCACGCCGAAACGAAAGCCTTCCTGGAACTGTTCTTCGACGTGTACAGGGATTTCGGCTT
Organism: Gammaproteobacteria bacterium; assembly: GCA_036381715.1. Classification (GTDB taxonomy): domain Bacteria; phylum Pseudomonadota; class Gammaproteobacteria; order Natronospirales; family JAJUFS01; genus JAJUFS01. The sequence continues at coordinate 507 of DASVCH010000172.1, forward strand.
CACCGATGTCGACATCAAGCTCTCGACCCGGCCGGAGCAGCGTGTCGGCTCGGACGAGGTCTGGGACAAGTCGGAAAAGGTGCTGGAAGACGTTCTCAAGGACCTGGGGATCGACTACGGCATCAAGCCGGGCGAGGGCGCGTTCTACGGCCCGAAATACGAGTTCGTGCTGAAGGATTCCATCGGCCGGCAGTGGCAGCTCGGCACGTTCCAGCTCGATTTCTCCATGCCGCAGCGGCTTGGCGCGACCTACGTTGCCGAGGACGGCTCCAAGCAGGTCCCGGTGATGCTGCATCGCGCCATCCTGGGCTCGCTGGAGCGTTTCATCGGCATCCTGATCGAGCATTACGCCGGAAATCTGCCCGCCTGGCTGGCGCCGGTGCAGGCGGTCGTGCTCAACATCACCGACCGGCAGGCGGAATATGCCGCGAAGATCGCAGAATCCCTGCAAAATCAGGGGTTTCGGGCGCGATCCGACTTGAGAAACGAGAAAATCGGCTTTAAAATCCGCGAGCACACCCTGCAGAAGGTCCCGTACCAGTTGGTGGTCGGTGACCGTGAATTGGAAAACAACACGGTGGCCGTGCGCACGCGCGGCGGTGAAGATCTGGGTTCGATGCCGCTTGAGGCCTTCGCCCGGACGCTCTCCGCCGAGATCGCGAGCCGCGGCCGCTCTGATTTGGAGGACTGAGTATCGCTACCGAAAAACGCGCGCGGCGCAACGATGAAATTCGTGTGCCGAAGGTACGTGTCATTGACGCCGAAGGAGAGCAGATAGGCGTTCTCGCAACCCGGGATGCACTCGAGATGGCCGCCGAACAGGGGCTGGATCTCGTCGAGGTTTCGCCCAATGCGGAACCCCCGGTCTGCCGCATCATGGATTTCGGCAAGTACCTTTTCGAACAGAAGAAGAAAGCGCAGGTCGCCAAGAAAAAGCAGTCCCAGGTGCAGATCAAGGAAGTGAAATTCCGCCCGGGAACCGAGGAAGGCGATTACAAGGTAAAGCTCAAGAATCTGACGCGCTTTCTGGAAGAAGGCGACAAGGCCAAGGTCACCTTGCGTTTCCGCGGCCGCGAAATGCTGCACCAGGACCTGGGTCGAAAGCTGCTTGAACGCGTGCGCAACGACCTCGAAGAACTTGCAGTGGTTGAACAGTTTCCGAGGCTCGAGGGTCGCCAGATGGTGATGATGCTCGGGCCGAAGAAGAAGTCCTGATCAGACTCGAAACCGATCGAACACGCCTCGTATCCGCCCACCGTATGCGGACCGGGGAAAACAGACCGAGAACCTGACAGGTTCCAAAATGCGGAGAATGCAATGCCAAAGATGAAATCGAATCGCGGCGCCGCGAAACGCTTCCGGGCTACGGCCAAGGGTTTCAAGCGCGGCCAGTCGCACAAGCGCCACATCCTCACGAAGAAATCTTCGAAGCGGAAACGTCAGCTCGGCTCGCCCTCGATGGTCGCCAAGCAGGACGTGAAGTCCGTCAAGCAGATGCTTCCGTACAGCTGAGGAGGATGAACCATGGCACGTGTCAAAAGAGGTACCATCGCCCGGGCTCGTCACACGAAAGTGCTGCGCAAGGCCAAGGGTTACTACAACGCGCGTCGCAAGGTTTTCCGCGTCGCCAAGCAGGCGGTCATCAAGGCGGGGCAGTATGCCTACCGCGACCGCCGCAACAAGAAGCGCGTTTTCCGCCGCCTGTGGATCGCGCGCATCAACGCGGGCGCCCGCATGCACGGCATGTCGTACAGCCGCTTCATGAACGGGTTGAAGAAGGCCGACGTCCAGCTCGACCGCAAGGCGCTGGCCGATATTGCGGTCTTCGACAAGGCCGGTTTTGCCAGGCTTGTTGAAAAAGCCCAGGCCAGCCTGTCGTAAACCCGCGACGTACGCGCGCATCGTCCGCGATGCGCGAATCGTCGGAACAGAGGAGGAGAAAGGCCTGACGTCTTTCTCCTCTTTTTTTTTGGACATTCGATCTCCGGGGAGCAACGCGAAGTGCAGAACCTCGAACAACTGGTCGATGAAGCCAGGCAATCGGTTGCGGACTGCAACGATCTGCGCGCGCTGGACGAGTTGCGCGTGCGCTATCTCGGCAAGAAGGGCGTCATTACCGAGCAGCTGAAATCGCTTGGAAAGCTTTCGGCCGAGGAACGGCCCGCTGCCGGCCAGAGAATCAACGAAGCCAAGCAGCGTATTTCGGAATTCCTGGACGCGCGCCGCGCGACGCTGGAAGAAGAAAAGCTCGCGAGGGAGCTGGCCTCGGAAACCGTCGATGTCACGTTGCCCGGGCGCGGCGAACTGCCGGGCGGACTCCACCCGGCGACGCGCATCATGGAGCGCATCAGCGATCTGTTCCGCGGCATGGGTTTCGGCATCGAAACGGGCCCTGAAATCGAAGACGAATTTCATAATTTCGACGCGCTGAACTTCAAGCCGGATCATCCCGCGCGCGCCGACATGGACACGTTCTACCTGCAGCGCGACGCGAAGGAAAAGCCGCTGTTGCTGAGAACGCATACCTCGCCCGTGCAGGTCCGCGCGATGAAAAGCAAGGGCGCGCCCATTCGCGTCATCGCGGTCGGGCGCACGTACCGGCACGATTACGACGTCACGCACACGCCGATGTTTCACCAGGTCGAAGGCCTGCTCGTCGACAGGGGCGTCAGCATGGCGCACCTGCGCGGCATCCTGACGACTTTCCTGCAGAATTTCTTCGAGCGCGACGACCTGAAGCTGCGTTTTCGTCCGTCGTACTTTCCGTTCGTCGAACCCGGCGCGGAAGTCGATATTTCCTGCCTGTTCTGCGGCGGCGACGGCTGCCGCGTGTGCAAGCAGACCGGCTGGATCGAGATTCTCGGCTGCGGCATGGTGCATCCGAACGTGCTGCGCGCGGTCGATATCGATCCCGAGGTTTACACCGGCTGGGCGTTCGGCATCGGTGTCGAACGGCTGGGAATGCTTCGTTACGGGATCAACGACATTCGGTTGAATTACGAGAATGATCTGCGGTTTCTGCGGCAGTTTCATTGAAGAGAAGAGCAATGGACAGGATTAACAGGATTTTTCAGGATTTACAGGATTAAAGCGAAGCAATGTAGGAGCGCGCTCCTCCCGGAGTACCGGGACCTTGCGCGCGCGATCTCGGCCGCGGGAGCGGCCTCCTACCGGCATCCTGGCAAGGATTTAAAATGAAAGTCAGTTACGAATGGTTGAAGGAATTCGTTGCGGTCAAGGACGATGCGCAGGCGGTTGCGGACCGCCTGAGTCTTTCCGGTCTCGAAGTCGCGGCGGTCGAGCCTGCGGTCCCTTCACTGGAAGGTCTTGTCATCGGCGAGGTGCTGAGCGTCGAGAAGCATCCGGATGCCGACAAGCTTTCCGTCTGCCAGGTCAGCACGGGCGAGGCGAAGCATCAGATTGTCTGCGGCGCCCCGAACGTGCGCGCCGGCATGAAGGCGCCCGTCATCCTGCCCGGCGAAAAACTGCCGGACGGCACGAAGATCCGCAAGGCGAAACTTCGCGGCGTGGAATCGGGCGGGATGCTGTGCTCGGCGCGCGAACTCGGCCTGAGTGAAGACCATTCCGGCCTGATGGACCTGCCAGGGGATGCGCCCGTCGGGAAAAGTTTCGCCGGCTATCTCGGCGGCGGCGATCACGTCATCGACATCGAAATCACGCCGAACCGCGGCGACTGTCTTGGCATGCTTGGCGTGGCGCGCGACGTCAGCGCGCTTTACGACCTCGACTTGCGCGAACCTTCGTCCGACGACGTGCCGCAACAGATCAACGACACGGTCGAAGTGAAACTGGAAGCGCCGGAAAGCTGCCCGACATTTCTCGGCCGCGTGATCCGGGGTATCGACCCGGACGCCGAAACGCCGCTGTGGATGCGCGAACGGCTGCGCCGCGGTGGCATTCGTCCCGTGTCGCCCGTGGTCGACGTTACGCAGTACGTGATGCTGGAGCTGGGCCAGCCGATGCATGGCTACGATCTGCGCGAGATCGGCGGCGGCATCGTCGTTCGCTTCGCGAAACCGGGTGAAAAACTGGTGTTGCTCGACGGTTCGGAAGCTTCGCTCGAGTCCGACATGCTCGTCATCGCGGATCACCGGCGCGTGCTCGGCCTCGCCGGCATCATGGGCGGCGAAGGCTCCGGCGTGCGCGACGACACGGTTGACGTTTACCTGGAATGCGCCTGGTTCAACCCTGTCGCGATCAACGGCAGGCCGCGGCGCCTGGGCCTGCATACCGACGCCGGTTACCGCTTTGAACGCGGTGTCGATCCGTCCGGGCAGCGCCGTGCCATCGAGCGGGCGACGCAACTGCTGCTGGACATCGCCGGCGGCAAGCCCGGACCCGTCGTCGAATCGCGCGATGAAGGGCATCAGCCGGACCGGAACCCGGTCGGCCTGCGCCGCCGGCGCCTCGCGGATATTCTCGGGATCGAAATTCCGGACGGCGACGTCGAACGCATTCTCGCGCGCCTCGGCATGCCGCCGGAAAAGACCTCCGTGGGCTGGAAGGTGCGCGCGCCCGGTCATCGCTTTGATGTGGAGATCGAAGAAGACCTGGTGGAGGAGGTGGGCCGCATTTACGGCTACGACCACATTCCGCCCGCGCAATACCCGAACGCGCAGCCAATGGAGCCGGTCCCGGAGTCCGGGATGCCCATTCGCCGCCTGCGCGAGGCCCTTGTCCAGCGCGGCTACCAGGAGGTGATCTCGTACAGTTTCGTGCCGGAAAAACTGCAACGCCTGCTGGCGGGGGAGAGCGGCATCGCATTGGCGAATCCGATCACCTCGGACATGACGCACATGCGGCTCAACCTGTGGCCGGGGCTGCTGCAGGTATTGCAGCACAACCTGAATCGGCAACAGGCGCGCGTGCAAATATTTGAAACCGGTTTGAGATTTATTCGCCAAGCTGATGAAATAAAACAGGAAATGGTGCTTTCCGGTTTGGCGTTTGGGCCGGCTTACCCCGAGCAGTGGGGGTTGCCGGAACGTGCGGTGGAATTTGCCGACGTGAAAGGCGACGTCGAGTCGTTGCTGGCGACAGGCGGAGACCTGGGTTCCTTTCGCTTCGCCGCGGAACGACACGTGGCCTTGCACCCCGGGCAGGCGGCGCGCATTTTCCGCGGCGAGCGGGAAATCGGCTGGCTGGGCGCGTTGCATCCCAATATAATCAAGGAGTTGGAGCTGCCAGGGCAGGTTTTCGTATTCGAACTGGAACTGGATGCCTTGCGGCCCGCCGGTATCCCGGTTGTGCGGGAAATATCGCGTTTTCCGGCTATCCGGCGCGATCTGGCGTTGCTCGTGGCCGAGAAGGTGACGGCGGCGGAAATCCTGGCGACCGCGGAATCGGCGGCCGGGAACACGCTGCGGGAGCTGCGCATTTTCGATGTGTACCGCGGCAAAGGCATAGATTCCGGTCTAAAAAGTATCGCTTTGAGCTTGATTTTACAGGATTCTTCGCGCACTCTTACCGATGAAGACGTGGACAGGGTGATAACGCTCGTCACGTCGCGGCTCCGGGAGTCGCTGGGGGCACAGCTGAGAGAGTAGTCATGGCATTGACCAAGGCGGAAATGGCGGAGGCTCTTTTCGAAGAGCTCGGCCTGAACAAGCGGGAAGCCAAGGAACTGGTGGATCTTTTTTTCGAGGAAATCCGCCGGGCCCTGTCAAACGGGCGTCAGATCAAACTCTCGGGTTTTGGGAATTTCGACCTGCGAGACAAGAACCAGCGGCCTGGCCGCAACCCCAAGACAGGTGAAGAGATCCCGATTACCGCCCGCCGCGTCGTGACTTTCCGGCCAGGACAGAAACTCAAGGCGAGGGTGGAAGCATATGCTGGAAGCGGGGAATAACAACGAACTACCCGCCATCCCCGGCAAGAAGTACTTCACGATCGGGGAAGTTTCGGATCTGTGCGGCGTGAAGCCGCACGTGCTGCGGTACTGGGAGCAGGAATTCCCGCAGCTCAAGCCGGTGAAGCGCCGCGGCAACCGCCGCTACTATCAGCGTCATGACGTCATCGTCATCCGCCAGATTCGCAGTCTCCTTTACGACCAGGGCTTCACCATCACCGGCGCCCGGCAGCAGCTTTCGGGCGATTCCGCCAGGCAGGACACCGCGCAAAGCCAGCAGATCATCAAGCAGTTGCGCACCGAGCTTGAAGAAGTCCTGCAACTCCTCAAGAAATAGTTCACGCGATCTTTGCCCCTGCGGTATCATTCGCGTCCCGCGGGCGCGGAGTTTCAATGCATTCGGGGTGTAGCGCAGCCTGGTAGCGCACCTGCATGGGGTGCAGGTGGTCGGAGGTTCAAATCCTCTCACCCCGACCAACGTGAAAAAGGGCTTACGCCGAGCCGGCGTAAGTCCTTTTTTCTTTGGCCCGGAAACATGCGAACGGCGTGTTGAACCTCGGGACGTTCTTTCCTGTCGAAGGTTTCTTTCCTCACTTGTCCTGCAACGCGACACCGTTTGCGCCGCACAGCGTGCGCGGGCAGAAAATTCGACCTGCGCCTGCTAACATCGCGGTCTTTCGATTTGACAGAATCAGCCAGGGAGGGCTGCCGGTAACAGACGAACGATTTAGCCATGAAACCCATGATCCTTCACGCCTTGTTCCTCGCATGCGTCCTGCTGGCCACGGCCGGCTGCGCCATGACGGACAAGGCTGCGATGCGCGAATTGATCGAAGGAGAGCGCGAACAGACGCGGCTTCTCGCGGAAAGGAATTCGCTGCTCGAAGAACAGACCTCCCTGATCGCGCAGTCGATCGAGTCACACAAGCGGATGGTCGAGATGCTGGCCGATGTCGATCGGACCCTGCGGGAAATCCGGAATGACGCAAGGGAGCGGCAGCCGGATGCCGGGAACGATTCCGACGCCGAGCCGCAGACCCGGACGGTCGACGTTGCGTCGCCTGCCGAGAAAACGGTGCTCGGCCGCAACGAATGGGCCTGGGTGGAATTGCTGGGCCGCAACCTCAAGGCGCGTGTCGACACCGGCGCGCTGTCCGCTTCGCTCAACGCCGTCGAACTGCAGCCGTTCGAGCGCGACGGCCAGGACTGGATACGCTTCCGCGTGCCCGACGAGGAGCATCCCGACGGTGGCGAAACCTACGAGACGCCGTTGTTGCACCATGTCCTGATCCGCCAGGCATCCGCAGACGAACTGGAGCGTCGTCCCGTGGTGAAACTGCGCGTGCGCGTCGGCGACCTCATCGACGACATCGAGTTTTCGCTCACCAACCGCGAGAACATGACCTATCCCATGCTGCTGGGCCGCGATTTCCTGCGCGACGTGGCGGTTGTCGATGTCGCGCGCAAGTTCACGCAGGAGAAATACCAGCCGCCCGCACCGGCCAGTCCGCCGACTGAAAACGTGACGCCGCAATGAGCTCGCGCCGCACGCCTTTTTACCTGCTCGTGTTCCTGCTGGTGGCCGCCGGCAGCCTGCTGACCTGGTACCGCCACGCGGTGTTCGACGTGCCCTGGCTGCCGGGTGAAAAGCGGCAGATCTGGTCCGTCGAAGCGAAAGTGGATTTCATGGCCACCGGCGGACCGGTGAAAGTGTCTCTCGCGATTCCCGCCACGCAGCCGGGGTTCGAGCAGATCGGCGAGCACACCGCCAGTCCCGGCTACGGCCTCGCCTTCGTCGACAACGTCAGCGGCCGGCGCGCCGAATGGTCGATTCGCAGTGCCAGCGGCAGCCAGACGCTTTATTACCAGACCGAGATGCTGGCGGATCCCGAAACGCTCGACGACAAGGTCGCGGTGCCGCCGCCGCTGCGCCAGATTGTTCTTGTCGGACCGCAGGCAACCGCCGCAAGACGGGTATTGCAGCGCGCGACGGAACGCTCCGCCGATCCCTTCACACTGGCGCGCGAACTGATCGGGGAGTTCAACAGCGGTTCGGAAAGCGCGCAGTTGCTGACACAGACGAAATCGCGCGGCGCGTGGCTGGTCGACCTGTTGCACATGGCCGGCGTTCCGGCGCGCGAAGTGCATGCGCTCAACCTGGAAGACGGCCGTCGCCGGCAAAGCGCGGTGAACCTGTTGCAGGTGTTCGATGCCGAAAGCTATGCATTGTTCGACATCCGCTCGGGCGTGCAGGGCCAGCAACCGACGCAGTTGCTGTGGGAGTATTCGTCGAGCCCGCTGCTGGACATTGTCGGCGGCGACAATTCGCGCATCAGCTTTTCGATGATCGAACAGGATGTGCCGGTAAGCCGCATGCTCGAGGCCGGCACGCTGTCACTCAGCCAGAAAGTGCTCGATTTTTCCATCCACAGCCTGCCGCTTTCCGAACAGGCGTTGTTCAAGGGCATTTTGCTGATTCCGGTCGGCGTGCTGATCGTGTCGCTGTTCCGCATCCTGGTCGGCGTGCGCACCTCGGGCACTTTCATGCCGGTGCTCATCGCCATCGCGTTCATCCAGACGAGTCTCGTTACCGGGCTGGTCGGCTTCCTGCTCATCGTGGGCGTGGGGCTGATGATCCGGTCCTACCTGTCGCGACTGAACCTGCTGCTGGTTGCGCGAATATCGGCCGTGATCATTTCGGTCATCATCATCATCGCGGCGTTCGCGGTGCTTTCGTTCCAGCTCGGCCTCGCCGAGGGACTCAAGATCACGATCTTCCCGATGGTCATTCTCGCGTGGACCATCGAACGCATGTCCATCCTCTGGGAGGAGGAAGGACCGAAGGAAGTGCTGGTGCAAGGCGGCGGCTCGCTGCTGGTGGCGTTGCTCGCGTGGCTGGCGATGAGCAACGACGTGGTGCGTCACCTGACGTTCAACTTCCTCGGCCTGCAATTCGTTTTCATGGCGCTGGTGCTGTTGCTCGGCAACTACACGGGCTACCGTCTGCTGGAATTCCGCCGGTTCCGGCCGCTGCTCAAGGCGCAGGGCTGAGCGCATGTTCGCGTGGGTGGACAGGCTGCTGCCTTACCGCGAACTCGCGGACATGGGCATCATGGGCATGAACCAGCGCAACATTTCCTACATCAGCCGTTACAACTCGCGCCAGCTCTATCCGCTGGTGGACGACAAGCTCAGGACCAAGCGGCTTGCGATCGAAAACGGCGTCGCCACGCCGAAGCTTCTCGGCACCGTCGACAACCAGCACGACGTGATGAAGGTGAGGGACTTCATCAGCGGCCTGGGCGGCTTCTGCATCAAGCCGGCGAAGGGATCCAGCGGCAAGGGAATCCTGGTCGTGTCGCGTGGCGGCGACGGGCTGCTGTACCGCTCGAACGGACAGAAACTCGTCCTGCGTGACGTGGAGCGGCACGTTTCCAATATTCTCGCCGGTCTCTTTTCGCTCGGTGGCGCACCCGACGTCGCGATGATCGAGGCGCTGATCGAAGTCGACGACGCCTTGCACGATTACACCTTCGAAGGCGTGCCCGACGTACGCATCATTGTCTTCCGCGGCTTTCCGGTCATGGCGATGATGCGGCTTTCCTGCGGCGCTTCGAAAGGCAAGGCGAACCTGCACCAGGGGGCCGTCGGCGTCGGTGTCGACATCGTGACCGGCCGCGCTGTTCGCGCCGTGCAGCAAAACAGGCCGGTGAACATTCATCCGGACACCGGGCAGGATCTGCTGTCGTTGAAGGTGCCGCGCTGGGACACCTTGCTCGAACTGTCCTGCGCATGCGCGGACATGACAGGCCTCGGTTACCTCGGCGTCGACCTTGTGCTCGACCGCGAACAGGGACCGATGCTGCTCGAATTGAATGCGCGTCCCGGGCTCACCATCCAGATCGCGAACGGCGCCGGCCTGCTGCCGCGCCTGCGGCGCATCGAAGAGGTTCCTCAGGTTTCGCACCTCGGCATCGCGGACCGCATACGGTTCGCGCGCCGGCATTTCGCTTCGATGCCGCTCGACGAGCCGGATGCGATGCGCCGTTCGGCGTGAGTGTCATTCCAGTTCCGCAACCAGCTTCGCGAAGCGCGGGTGCTCGTGCAGCGAGACAAGGTCGGAATCGTTCTTCAGCCAGCCGGCGTTGACCATGCCTGAACCCTTTGCCTTCTCCAGGCAATCCAGCGCCTTCTCCGGCTCGCCGGCCTGCGCGAGACAGCAGGCGACGTTGTAATTGATCATCGGGTCTTCCGGATTGAGCGCAAGGGCGCGGTCCGCCCATTCCAGCGCCTGCCTGTACATGCCGAGCTGGATCATGGAGCCGCAGGCGAGATAGATCGCGCGTGCATCCTTGCGGTTCAGCTTGAGGTGTTCCTGCGCAAGCTGGATGCCGCGGCGCGCGACCTGCTGCGCTTCGTCGATTCTTCCCAGGCTGAGATACGCCTGGCGCAGCAGCAGCGGCGTCTGGTAATCGTCCGGCTGCACTTCGGCGGCTTTCTCGAAAAGAGCGATGGCCTTTTCGAGCCGGCCCTGCTGGAAGCAGGTGCGCGCGTGCCAGAACCAGGCGTCGAACAGCCGCGGGTTCAGTTCGACCGCCTTGTCGAATGCATCCTCCGCCTTGATGAAATCCTTTTCCATGAGATACGCAATGCCGCGCGCCGTGTGTGCGCGCGCGAAGTCGGGCGCGAGCGCGACGGCGCGCTCGCTGGCCTTGCTCGCGCGCTCGACGTGCTCGCGGCTGCCGGAGTCGTGATACATGAAGTACTTGATGTGGCACTCGGCGAGACGCGCCCAGGCGCGCGCGAAGGATGCGTCTTCCTTCAATGCCGACTGGAAACACTGCAGGGCCTTGAGGATGTTGTCGGCGGCGTAGCGGCGGAAGAAATCGAGGCCCTGCAGGTAGTGGTTGTACGATTTCGTGCTGGACGTCCAGCCTTTCCGCACGGTGAGCTGGCCGGCGTCGAGAACGTTCAGCGAAAGCTGCGCGACAATGTTTCGCAGGACGTCGTCGAGTACGTCGCCAATGTCCGCCAGCGGCTGGGCGTAGCGCCGGGACCAGAGATCGGCGTTCCCGCGCACGTCCACGAGTCGCGCGGCCAGCTGCAGTTGCCCGGGTTCGTGATGCGCGCTGCCGGCGAGGAGGTAATCCACGTTCAACTGCGCTGCCGCCGCGGACAGGTCTGTGTCCGCTCCCGTGAAGCGCATGGATGACGTCAGCGGCGCCAGTTGCAACCCTTCCGCCCAGCTGAGCGCATGCATGAGTTCGTCTGCGATGCCGGCGCCGAAGTACGCCTGGTCCGAGGCAGGGCTCGAGTCCGTCAACGGCAGCAAGGCAAGCCTGCAGGTCATGACCACCCCCGTTCGCGGCCGGTTCTCCTGATCAGTATAGACAGCGGATTTTCCCCCGATCCCCGGACCGGGCGGGAAAACCATCCTTCCCTGTGCGAGAATTCAGGAAGAAAACGCCGGCGCATCACGCCGGCCGGTTCAAGGGGCGGGGGGCAATGTGCGGCAATTTCCATTCAGCAAGAAGACAGTTCTCCAGCTGATTTCCTGCCTGGCGCTGCCGTGGTTTTCCTGTCAGGTCGCGGCCAGCCAGCCCGGCGACGGGCTCCGCTTCCATCATTATTCCCAGGAGGACGGACTGGCGCAGAACACGGTCCAGGCCATCGCCCAGGACCGCCGGGGATTCATCTGGCTGGGGACGGACGACGGCCTGCACCGTTTCGACGGCTACGAAATGACGGTTTACCAGGCGCGCCCGGGCGAGCCGGACGGATTGCAATCGGACAGCGTGCAGGCGCTTGAGGCCGATGGAAACGGCAATCTCTGGATCGGCACCTACGGCGGCGGCGTCTCGCGCCTTGTGCTTGCCGAAGGCGCGTTCACGCATTTCCGGCACGAGGAAAACAACGCGCAATCGCTGCGCAGCGACTTCGTCTTCCGGCTGGCAATCAATCCCGACGGCAGGCTCTGGGTGCTGACCGACAAGGGCCTGGATCTGCTCGATCCCGTGACCGGCAAGGTCACGCGGTTTCAAAACGGCGAATCGACGGGACTGCTCACAAAGGAAATCTGGTCGATCTTCGTGGACAGCCAGGGCACGGCCTGGGCCGGCGCCGTCAACGGCCTGTTCGTGTTCGATCCAAAGAGCAATCGCTTTACCTTGTTCCGTGCCGGCGATCCGCGCTATGCCGCGTTTCACGGTCACACCATCCTCGCGCTCGAAGAGACCGCCACCGGCGAGTTGCTGGTGTCCACACGCGCCGGTCTGCACCGGCTCGACGCCGCGCGCGAACTTGTCGCGCATTTCGGCCCGGAGGCGTTCGGCCTTGCCGAGGGCAGTGACGTTCAGCTCGGCCGCCTGCTCGCCACGTCCGGCGGCGAAATCTGGGCGTCGAGTTTCGGTTCGGGAATCTACTGGTGGGATGGCGCATCGGCGCGCTTCCGGCATTACCGTCACAACCCGGCGGATCGCTGGAGCCTTTCCGACGATGTTGTCCTTGCCCTGCTGGAAGATCGTACCGGCATGGTGTGGTTCGGCACGGAAACGGGCGGCGTGAACACCTTCAACCCGGCAACGCGCGCCTTCCGTCATTTCCGGCACCGCAAGGACAACCCGGACAGCCTGCCGAATCGCGTCGTGTGGTCGGTGATCGAGGATCGCGCCGGCGACCTGTGGATAGCGAGCGACGGCGGCCTCAGCCGGCTTGACCGCGAACACGGCAAATACACGCATTACCTGCACGATCCCGAGGATGAACAGTCGATTTCGTCACCCTTCGTTTATGACGTGATCGAAGATGCGCAGGGCCGCATCTGGGCGGCGACGCTCCGCGGCGTCAATCGCCTGGACGCGCAAGGCGGCAGGTTCCGGCGCTATGAATTCACCGAAGGCGTGGACAACGCGTACTACGCCAACTCGGTCAGTTTCCTGCTCGCGGACGGCGCAGCCGTGTGGGCAGGCACGGCGGAGGGTCTTTTCCGGCTGGATCCGGAAACCGGCGAACACCGGCGCTTCATGCGTGATGCTGCCGGCGATTCGGCAAATTTCTTCACGGCAGCGACGCCGGCGCGGGCAGGCGGCTGGTGGCTGGGAACGGAGAACGGCGTCGTGCGGTTCGATCCCGCGAGCGAACGGTTCGTGGAGTCGTACACGGTAGCCGACGGACTTTCGCACCCTTTCGTCATCGACCTGCTGGAGACGCGCGACGGCACGTTGTGGGTTGCGACTGACTACCAGCTGAACCGGATTCGTCCGGATGGCGGCGTGGAACATATCGGCGTCGGGGAGGGCCTGCCCAACAACACCATCTACAGCCTGCTCGAAGACGAAGACGGCGACCTGTGGATCGGCACGAACAACGGCCTTGCCGAATACGACCCGGTCAGCGGCGAGGTGCACGTGTATTTCGCGAGCGACGGCCTGCAGGCGAACGAATTCAATGCGGCGGCGCGCTTCCGCAGTTCATCGGGCGAGATGTTCTTCGGGGGCATCAACGGCTTCACGGCCTTCCATCCTGCGGCGATCCGGCACGACCGGAAGCCGCCGACCGTCGCGATCACGAAATTCTTCAAGTTCAACCGCCAGGTTCCGCTCGAGACGCCGGTGCACGCACTCGAATCGCTCGCGCTGTCGTGGCGCGACAGCGTGATCGGTTTCGAATTCGCCGCGTTCGATTTCGCCGCGCCGTTGAAGAACCGCTTTCGCTATCGCCTTGAAGGGTTCGACCGGCAGTGGCTGGAAACCGTCGGTCACAACCATGTCACTTACACCAACCTGGATCCCGGTCACTACCTTCTGCGTGTGCAGGGCGCGAACCGGCACGGCGTCTGGTCGCGGGACGAAGCGCAACTCGTCATCGAGATCGCGCCGCCACCCTGGCAGACATGGTGGGCATACGCCCTGTACGTGCTGGCCGCGCTCGCCCTGTTGTCGGCCGGCCTGCGTTTTCATTTCGTGCGTCTCGCCGAACGGCATCAGCTCGAGAGCGCGCAGCAGAAACGCCAGTGGGCGGAAACGCTGCACCAACTGACACAGGCGCTCGCGGCATCCCTGGACGGCAGGGAGGTCGCGGAAGAGCTGCTGGAAAACCTGCGCACCATGGTCGCCTTCCGCAAGGCGGTGCTGTTCGTCGAGCAGGGCGTGGAGATTCACGTCGCCGGCGCGAAGGGCGTGCGCGACGAACGCATGAAAACGCTCGAAACGATGCCCGCGGAATATTCGCGCTTCTTCGCGGAAGTGCGGCACGGCCGCAAATCGCGGATCGTCATGCGCCACGACGTTCAGATGCCGGTGCTGCAGGACGACATGTCGCCCGCGGCGCAGTTTCTCGCGGTGCCGGCCTATTCCCGGTCCGACGAGTTTGCGCTGCTGCTCATCGGCCGCGATGCGCCGCCGTTCTCGGAGCAGGAGCGCGACATCGTTTCGGCGTTTCTCACGCAGGCGCTGGTCGCCATCGACAATGCGCGCCTGTTCGCGGAAGTGCAGAATCTCGCGACCACCGATACGCTGACGCAGGTCAGCAACCGCCGCTATTTCTTCGAGCTTGCCGAGCTCGAGTTCGCACGCAGCAAGCGTTATGGCCGCGATGTCTCGCTGATCCTGCTCGACGCCGACAACTTCACCGCGATCAACGACACTTACGGCCGCGAGATCGGTGATCGCGTGCTCAAGATCGTTGCAAACTGCTGCCGCAACAGTCTGCGGCATTTCGACATCATCGGACGTTACGGCGGCGAGGACTTCGTCATCATGCTTCCCGAAACGCCGATGAACGTCGCTGCCGACGTCGCCGACCGCCTGCGCAAGAGCATCGAAAGCGTCCGCCTCGACACGCACAAGGGCGAACTCGCCGTCACCGTGAGCGTTGGCGTTGCAGTCGCCACGGAAAACACGCCGGACCTTCCGGCGCTGATCAATCGCGCCGACATGGCGCTCTACGAAGCCAAGCGTGCCGGACGCAACAAGGTTGTTGTCGCGGAGAAGTGAAGGTTAAAGGCAAAAGCGGCGGTCAGGATCAACAGGGTTGAAGCAAACAGGAAAGCAACCCTGTAAATCCTGGAAAATCCTGTTGATCCTGTCCACTTGCTTTTCCGCAGCACGGTTCACGCTTGCGAAAAAAACGGGCATTCCTCGTGTGTTAAGCTGTTGATGACGCCGCGATCGCATTCAACATATTCGCGACGCACCGCAGGAGGAACAGACCCGCCCGTAACCATGTGTGGCATTGCCGGAGAAATCCGATTCAACCAGCGCCGCGCGGAACCGCGCGCGATATCGGCAATGATGTCGCGCATGTGCGAGCGCGGTCCCGACGGTGCGGGTATTTACACTCTCGAACAGTTCGCCTTCGGCCATCGCCGGCTGAAAGTCATCGACCTCAGCAACCGCGCCGCGCAACCGATGTTCGACCCGGCAATGGGTCTCGGCATCGTCTTCAACGGCTGCATCTACAATCACCGCGAGATCCGCCGCGAACTCGAAGCAAAAGGACATGCCTTCTTCTCGCACGGCGATACGGAAGTGATCCTGCGCGCCTACCGCGAGTGGGGTCCGGATTGCGTGCAGCGCTTCAACGGCATGTTCGCGTTCGTGATCTGGGAGCGCGATTCGGGGCGCGCATTTGCGGCGCGCGACCGGCTCGGCATCAAGCCGCTGTACTACGCCTGGATCGACCAGGGCATCCGCTTCGCCTCCAGCCTGCCGGCGCTTGTCGAAGCCGGCGACATCGATACGAGCATCGATCCTGCAGCGTTGCATCACTACATGAGCTTCCACGCCGTCGTCCCGGCGCCGCACACCATCCTGCGCGGCGTGCGCAAGCTGCCGCCCGCAACCTGGATGACCATCGAGCCGAACGGCGATTGTCGCGAGCAAACCTTCTGGAAACCGGAATACGCAAGCCGCGAAGAACATTCCTTCGAGGAATGGCAGGAACGGGTTCTCGCGTGCCTGCGTCGCGCCGTGAAGCGACGTCTGGTCGCGGACGTCGACGTCGGCGTATTGCTGTCCGGCGGTCTCGACTCCAGCCTCATCACCGGCCTGCTGGCGGAAGCGGGACAGCAGGGCCTCAGAACATTCTCGGTCGGCTTCGAAAGCGTCGGCGACGAGAAAGGCGACGAGTTCGACTATTCGGACCTTGTCGCGAAACGCTTCGGCACGCGGCATCACCGCATCCACGTCAGTTCGGACGAATTGCTACCGGTTTTGCCGGATTGCGTCGCTGCAATGTCGGAACCGATGGTAAGTCACGACGCGGTCGGTTTTTACCTGCTGTCGCGCGAAGTGTCGCAGCAATTGAAGGTGGTGCAGAGCGGGCAGGGCGCGGACGAAGTCTTCGGCGGTTATCACTGGTATCCGCCGCTGATGGAGGCGGGCGCGGACGTGGACGATTATCGAAGGCTGTTCTTCGACCGCGGCAGCGACGAAATGGCGCGGGCGATCAATGCCGATTACCTGCGCGCGAACGACAGCCGCGCGTTCGTCGAAAGGCACTTCGCGTCGCCTGGAGCGGCGACGACGATCGACAAGGCGTTGCGGCTGGATACCACGGTGATGCTCGTTGACGATCCGGTCAAGCGCGTCGACAACATGACCATGGCCTGGGGGCTTGAGGCGCGCGTGCCGTTTCTCGATCACGAACTTGTCGAACTCGCTGCAACCGTTCCGGCGCAGTACAAGGTGACGAACGGCGGCAAGCACGTGCTCAAGGAAGCGGCGCGCAGGATCATTCCCGCCGAAGTCATCGACCGGCCGAAAGGTTATTTCCCGGTGCCGGCGCTGAAATACATCCGCGGCGAATACCGCGATTTCGTGCACGACATTCTCGACAACGCGGTCGCGCGCGAGCGCGGCATTTTCCGGCGCGAGTACGTCGACGAACTGCTGGCGAATCCCGAGGAGCACATCACGCCGCTGGGCGGCTCCAAGCTGTGGCAGGTCGCGTTGCTGGAATACTGGCTGCAAACCAACGGTATCTGAACAACGGGCGTATCGACATGCCACGCAAGCAGGAATACGGACAACGGTTCAGGCGCGGCTCCGCGCCATCGCTGAGCCCGTTCGGCATTCGTTCCGACAAGCAGGCAGAGCAGGCCTTGCAGCACGATGTCGTGGTGGAATGCGGCTGGGGCCGGCTGCTGTTTGCGCACACCTTCACCAGCAACCAGGCGCTGGCGGACGAACTGTGCCGGGAACGCCCGGGGCAGCGCGACATCGCGCTGTATCTCCGTGACCCGCACGTCGTGCTTTCGCTGGCGCCGCAGGAACTGTTCCTTGACCCCTCGAACACGTTTCGCCTGTGGATGTTCAACTGGCGCTCCGGCCACGGGCACCCGAAAAGCTTTCGCGTGCGCAAGCTTCGCACCCGGGGCGACGCCGAGGCGATCAACCGCCTGTTCTCGCAACGGCACATGGTGGACATCGATCCGTCCTTCGTCTGGCAGAACCGGCTGTCGAAGACGCTGACGTATTTTGTCGCGGAAGACGTCGCCGACGGCACCATCATCGGCACGGTGACCGGCGTCGACCACGTCAACGCCTTCGACGACCCGGAAGACGGCTGCAGCCTCTGGTGTCTTGCGGTCGATCCGCAGGCGGCGCATCCCGGCATCGGCCAGGCGCTGGTCGCGCAGCTTGCCGACCACTACCAGGCCCGCGGGCGGGCGTTCATGGACCTGTCCGTCATGCACGACAACACGCAGGCCATCTCGCTGTACGAAAAACTCGGTTTCGTGCGCGTGCCGGTCTTCTGCCTGAAGAAGAAGAACGTCATCAACGAAAGGCTGTACACGGGCCCCGCGCCGGATCGCGAGCTGAATCCTTACGCCGCCATCATCGTGAACGAAGCGCGCCGGCGCGGCATCGCCGCCAAGGTGCTGGACGCGGAGAACGGCTACTTCGAGCTCACTTTCGGCGGCCGGACCATCGTCTGCCGCGAGTCGCTTTCGGAGTTGACGACGGCCGTCGCCATGAGCCGCTGCGACAACAAGCTGGTGACGAGCCGCCTGCTGGCGGCGAACGGCCTGAAGGTGACGGCGCAGATGAAGGCGGGGACGGACGAACAGAACCGGGAATTTCTCGGGCGGCATCGCGATATTGTCGTCAAGCCCGCGCGCGGCGAGCAGGGCCGCGGCGTCAGTGTCGGCATTCGCGATGAACGTGAAATGCAATCGGCCGTCGAGCAGGCGCGGCGGATTTCGGATGACGTCGTGCTGGAAGCCTTCGTCGAAGGAATCGATCTTCGCCTGATCGTGATCGACGGCAAGCTGGTCGCGGCGGCGGTGCGCAAGCCGCCCGAAGTGATCGGCACCGGCCGGCACACGGTGCGCGAACTGATCGACAAGCAGAGCCGCCGGCGTTCCGCCGCGACGCACGGCGAAAGTCACGTGCCCCTGGACGACGAAACGACCCGCTGCGTGGCGCGCGCCGGCTTCGGTCTTGACGACGTGCTGCCGGAAGGCGAGGCGCTGCTGGTACGCAAGGCGGCGAACCTGCATACCGGCGGCACCATTCATGACGTCACGGCCGAGATCAGCGACACCTTGCGGCAGGCCGCCGAACGCGCCGCGCGTGCGCTGGACATTCCGGTGGTCGGCCTGGACTTTCTTGTGCCGTCGGTCGATGGCGACGAGTACGTGATTCTCGAAGCCAACGAACGTCCCGGTCTTGCCAATCACGAACCGCAGCCGACGGCGGAACGCTTCATCGATCTGCTGTTCCCGCAGACGAAAAACACGAAGGCCGAGGCATGAGCCTGCCGGTACTGGACATGGAGTTCGTCCGCCGCACCATGCTGGACCTGCTGGACGTCCCGAGTCCGACGGGCTTCACCGACGAGATCGTGCATTACGCCGGCGAGCAGCTTGAAGACATCGGCATTCCCTTCAGCCTGACGCGCCGCGGCGCCATCCGCGCGAACATGAACGGCCGCGAATCGAGCCCGGATCGCGCCATCGTCGCCCACCTCGACACCATCGGCTGCATCGTCAAGCGGCTGAAGGACAACGGCCGGCTTGCGGTCGCATCCATCGGCACCTGGTCGAGCCGCTTCGCCGAGGGCGCGCGCGTCACCATTTTCACGCGCGAGCGGCGTTACCGCGGCACTGTGCTGCCGCTGCTCGCATCCGGTCACACCTACGGCGCCGAAGTCGATACGCAGCCGGTGTCATGGCAGCACGTCGAAGTGCGGGTCGACGAACACTGCGAGGCGCGCGTTGACCTGGAGCGGCTGGGCATTCATGTCGGCGACTTCGTCGCCGTCGACCCGCAACCGGAAATCACCGATTCCGGCTACGTGAACTCGCGTCATCTCGATGACAAGGCGGGCGTTGCGGTGCTGCTGGCGGCGGCGAAGGCGGTAAAGGACAGCGGACGGGAACTGCCGGTGAACGCGCACCTTTTGTTCACGGTGAGCGAAGAGGTCGGCTCGGGCGCATCGCACGTGCTGCACAAGGATGTTGCGGAAATGGTGACGATCGATACCGCGACCATTGCGCCGATACAGAACACTTCGGAGCGTGGCGTGACGATCGCGATGCAGGACTCCGACGGGCCGTTCGACTATCACCTGACGCACAAGCTGATTCGCCTGTGCGAACAGAACAATATCTTTCATACCCGTGACGTTTTCCGTTTCTACCATTCCGACAGCGCATCGGCCATCGAAGCGGGCAACGACATCCGCACCGCGCTGGTCTGCTTCGGCACCGATGCGACGCACGGCTGGGAACGCTGTCACGTGCAGACGCTGGAAGCGCTCGGCAAGCTTTTGATCGCCTACCTGCTGTCGGAGCCGACGTTCAAGCGCGATCGCGAAGAGCTGGCGCCGCTGGAGGGATTTCCGCAGCAGCAGGAGGGATTGGAGGAGTAGAAAGTCGAAGGTCGAAGAAAGGCGAAAGGCGAAAGGCGAAAGGCGAAAGGCGAAAGGCGAAAGGCGAAAGGCGAAAGGCGAAAGGCGAAAAAAAGCCGTGCGAAGCACGGCTTTTTTACTTGCGACCTTTGACTTTCGACCTGGCCTACAGCCTTCCGCTGAAACCGAACTCGTACCTTCCCGATGCATCCGGCTGTCCCAGCAGCGCAAGGCCGCGGCGCAGCGATTCGGGCGTTTCCGGCGTGGGCGTAATGGTGCCGGATACCGTGTAGCTGCCATCCGGCTTCACCTCGGCCTGGCCCGCAATGTCGAGCGGCGCCTCGATTTCGCTGAACGTCGCGCTGATGCCGGACTCGGTGGTCTCGACGTCGGCTTCGTAACTGCCGAGCGCGACGCCGGGCAAAAGCGCGCTGCGCAAGTCCGTCAGGCCCAGCACGCCATCGGCGGCGACCGGCAGGTCGTTGCGGACCACCAGCTGCTCGAGGTTCAGGATGACTTCGCCGCTCGCGACGTTCGCGGGCAGCATGCCCGCGCGCCCGAGTTCCTCCAGCGTGACGGCGCCGCGCAGCGCCGTGAATTCGATGTCCGAAGGCGTGATGCGCACGTTCGCGGCCACCGGGCCGCGGCCCGGCCGTTCGATCAGCACGTCCGCGCCGATGGCGAGACCGAACAGCGCCAGCGGTTCCAGCGACCACTCGGCCGCGCCGATATTCCAGCCGCGATAGGAAATTCCCGCGATGTGTCCGTTCCAGACCGTGCCGTCGGCGGTGCCGAGCGTGACGCCCGGCATGTCCGGCACGAACCAGCGCACGGCAAGCGAAGCCGGGAAGAGCGCGACGAGGCCCGCAATATAAACGGCAACCGCAAGCGCGGCGAATTTCAGGACGGGGCGTCTCACGAAACGTTCCGCGTCAGGGTGATCGATGCATTCACGAGTCCCGCTCCGTCCGCACGGTCCACGGTCATTTCGCTGGCGACGACGCCGTAGCGATTCTGCAGGCCGTCGAGCCAGAGTATGAGCGCGTCGAAGCTTGCGCCTTCGAGCCGTACGCGCACCGCGTCGTCGCCGTCCTGCTGGATGCGCTGCAGCGCGTTCGCAAGGCCCGTGGCGCGCGCCGACGAATCGGCGAGCGCGAGCAGCGAACCGCTGGTATCGACCGTCGCGGCCGCCGGACCGCGGCCGCGCAGCACTTCGGCTGCGCCGCGCATCCACGCGACGAGGTCGCGTTTTCCGGCAACGTCGTCCGCCGCGCCGTCGCGGTATTGCAGCAGCGGCTGCACCACGGCGAGAAAAAAAAGAATGACGACGAGCGCAATTGCGCCGCCGATCAGGAATTGCCGTTCGCGCGGCTCGAGTTCGTGAAAGCGCTGGCGGATTTCGTCGAGTCCTTTCATTGCGCGTTCTTCCCGGGTGTCATTGTGCTTCGCCTCCTGCGATCGACAGGCGGCCTTCGAGTCCGTCGCCCGTGCTGTTTGCGGATTGCACGTCGACGGGCTGCCCGGCGCGTTCCGCCAGCGCGTCGCGGAAGGTTTCCAGCGTCGTCGCGTTCGGCACGGTCACGCTCAGCTCGAAGTAATCGTTGCGGAAATTGAAACCGTTAAGGCGCGCGTTCTCGATCCCCTGCAAGGCATGGGCAACGTCGGCGATGGTTTCGAGCGCGCGGCTCTCGGTCGTGTTCGAGCCGCCGAGCGCCTGTTCGATGAGATAGCGCTCCTGCCCGGGAATCCGCCGGCTGCCGGGCAGCGCCTGGGCGAAGAGGTCCTGTATCGCGCTTTCGAGAAACGCGCTTTCACGCTGCAGCCGCCACGCGTCGAGACCCAGCGCCGCGAGACCGAGTACGAGCCATGCCGCGGCGGCGGCCGCAGGCCAGCGCCAGCGATGCCAGTCCGCCTGTTCGTCGCGCCGCGGCCGGAACGCGCCTTGCAGCAGGCCGTGGCCGGGCAATGCGACGACGCCCGCCGCGAGTTCGGTGAACGCGCGCTCGGCGTCATCGATCCGCGCGGTTTCCTGTTCCGCGAGCGCGGCGGGCGGCGGCGCGTCGCCCACGATGGTGAGCCGTAACGGCGCCTCGCTTTCGCGGTGCGTGAAAAGGAAACCGGCGTCTTCGACCGGCGCGGCGAAACCGCTCCAGCCTTCACGGCTCAGCAGGCGGCTGTCCTGGAGCAGCCAATGCGCGCTTCCCGGTTCGGCGGGCACGCCAAGCCAGTCGGGCCACAGCGCGTCGGCGCGCATTCCCGCAGCGTCGATTGTTGCAAGCCATTCCGCCAGCCAGGCGCGTTCGACAACGAGAAATTCGCATTGTTGGTCCGGATGCCGCGCAAGCAGTGCCACATGCAACGCTTCGACGTCGCCGGCGAGGCGTTCTTCCAGCGCGTAGGGCGCGGCCTGCAGGATGCGTTTCGCGTTTCTGCCCGGCACGCGCGCCGCGGCCGCTACGATGCGTTCGCCCGGCAGCATGATGATGACGCGGCGATTGACGGCGAGCGCCGCGGCGTCTTCCAGTGCGCCCTGCTGCACGGCGCCCGCGCGATTGCCGTTGCCGTCCAGCACCAGCCACCGTGCGTTGGTGCCTGCGGAAGCGGTTTCGCCGCTGATCCAGATGACCAGTTTTTCGACCATGATCCGATACGTTCGTGTTTCAGGGAGTTCCGAGACTGCGGCTCAGCACGCGGACGACACCCGCCTGGGAATCGCGATGCAACACACTGTACATCGTTACCCGTGATGAGCCAATGACGGCCAGGACGTCCGCGCGGAAGTAATTCGATTGCACGCCGAACACGTTGTCCGGCAGCGGTGCGCCGACAATCGATTGCGCGTCGCCGAGATTTTCGAAACCCGCCTGGCTGCGCAGCTCGACGATCTGCGCCGCATCCTGCGGGTCGAGTTCCTCGCCAAGCGCCACCAGCAGTTCGGGCGGTGCGGTGTTGATGTTGACGGTCGTGACGCCCGCCTGCGCCGGGAGCGCGGTGACATAAGCCTGCAGCACGGCGAACTGTTCGGGCGTCATGTTGACGAGCAGGCGAAGTTCGCTGACGCTCGCGAGCGGCTGGTTGGCGGTGCGGTACGCCGGCGTGCTGCGCAGGTAGGTGTCGTCTTCCGCGCCGCTGAAACCTGTCGGTTCGATGTCCGGGTCGATCCAGTCGACGGTTGCGCCGACGAGGCGTTCGTCAAGGCCGAGCGATTGCAGCAGGCGGCGGTAGATCTCGACCTGCGCTTCGTTGGCCTCGCCGGTTTCCCAGTTGACCAGGTTGTTGATGTTGAAGCGTCCCTGCAGGTCGATGACGTTTCCGGACAGCGTGCCGCCTTCGATGGGAAACACGTTGCCTTGCTGCGCCCAGGGTTCGAGCAGGTGATCGCTCTGGATTTCGTCCTCAGCCAGCAGCGCGCGCACGAAGTCTTCCACGCTGAGCGCGTTCGCGAGCGCTTCGGCGCCGTAAAGCTGGTTCGCGGTGCGGCGGCGGTCGAGATGGTTGTTCCATACGAGCGCGGTGGCAAGAATGGTCGCCATCGCGACAATGACCAGCGCGATGATGAGCGCGGCGCCCTGTTGTCGACGCGCGTTCATCCGGCGGGCAGCTCCACCAGCCGGCGAATGCGGCCGGCGTCTTCGAGTTCAAGAACGAATTCCACGGCAGCGGGCAATGGAACCTGTCCGGCGCGCACGTCGCCGGAAACCGGCAGCGCGGTTTCGACCGGCGGCCACTGCGCGTGCCAGCTGCCTTCGGCATCGAGGAACCGAAGCGTGAACTGGCTGACGCCTTCCAGCACGTCGAGCCGCGCCGGTTCGCTGTCCTGCGCCTGGTCGAGAACGATCCAGTGCAGCCGGTACAGCGTGTCGTCTTCCAGCACCCAGGCCACCCGCTGCAGGGTAGAGCGCGGCATGTTCGCGGGATTGCGCCAGCCACCGCGCGTGAACTCGATGGGCAGGGCGTCGTTGACGCCGCCGCGCAGCGCCGGCAGCAGGTCGCCCTGGAAGGCTTCGCGAACGCCGCGATCGCGAATCTGGAAAAGATCGCGTTCCAGCACGGTCACCGCGCGGCGGATCTCCTGCAGGCGCGATTGCGCTTCGCGCGTCGCGTCGTACTGGCGCATGACGGCGATGAGCCCGCCATAGGAAAGCGTCGCGACCACCGCGAAAATCGCCACGGCGACAAGCATTTCCAGCAGCGTGAAGCCTTGCACGCGCCGCATCAGCGCGATTCTCCCGGAGTTGCCGGCATCCGCTCGGGCGCGATCTGCGGCTGCGTCAGGCGGAATGCCGTCAGCGTCACGATCGAGCCTTCCATGTCTTCCCGCCCGACCTTGATCTCGATATGCCGCAGTTGCGGCACGACGGCGGGTGTGATTTCCGCCGTCCACTCCCAGCGTTCGCCGCCCATCATTTCGTCGCCGCGCCGCGTGCCCGCGTCCAGCGTCTCCTGCGAAAGACGGATTTCGGTGAGCGCGTTCTGCGCGACCCAGCCGGCGAAGGTGCGGTCGCGCAGGCTGGCGGCCTCGTGCGTGGCGCGCGCGCTGGCGCCGATCAGGGCCGCGAGCCCGATGCCGACGACCGCCAGCGCGACGAGGATTTCCATCAGCGTGAAGCCATGCGCCCGTTTCATTGCGTCTCGCCTTCGATTTCCATGCGGCCGAGCAGGTCGCCTTCCACGGTCCAGGTCTCTCCGCCGGGATCCCGTTCGGCGACCGTCAGGGTGAACGGCGTGATCTGGCCGCTGGAAAGAAACATGACTTGCGGCGGTTCGGGCAGGTCTTCTTCGCCGGCGCCGCTTTCGTCTTCCGACTCGTCGCCAAGCGCGATGGCCTGGCCTTCCAGCACGAGGTCGAAGTCGATGCCTTCGGGAACGGGACGGGGTTGAAAGATGTTGTCGTCAGTCAGCGGCTGCCACTGGCGCGTGACGTCGTCGAAGATGAAAAATTCGAGGTTTTCGTCGTCGATGCGCAGGCCGTATTCGCGCCCGGTGAGCAGCGCTTCCTCGGCGGCAAGGTTCGCGAGCGCCGCGATGCGCCGCGCCTCGGTTTCGGCGTCCGCATCGTCAACGACGAAATTGATGGTGTTGACCGCCGCTGCCGTCAGGATCGCGATCAGCACGACGACGATCAGGATTTCCAGCAGCGTGAATCCGCGCTCGGATTGCTTCAAGACCCCTCCCGGCGTACCGGGACCTCCTGCGCTCGCGACGTTTCGACTCGCCCTGACACTTCGTTTGACGATGATTAATTCTGCGGGGTCCAGTTGCCGATGTCGGCGTTCATGTCCTCGCCGCCGGGCTGGCCATCGGCGCCGTAGGAGAAAATGTCGATCTGGCCGCGCTTGCCGGGGTTCATGTAAATGTACGGATTGCCCCAGGGATCGTTCGGCAGCGACTTGATGTAGCCGCCCGGCGGATAGTTGCGCGGCTCGGGCGCACCCGCCGGCTTGGTGACCAGCGCTTCCAGGCCCTGGTCCGTGGTCGGGTAGCGGAAATTGTCGAGCCGGTAACGTTCGAGCGCGGCTTCCAGCGACTGGATGTCGGCCTTCGCCTTCACGAGGCGCGCCTTGTCCGGCTCGCCCATGAGGTTCGGCAGCACCGCGGCGGCGAGAATGCCGATGATGACGATGACCACCATGATTTCGATCAGCGTGAAGCCCTGGTTTTTCTTCGCAAGCATGACGTTCCTGTTCCCGCCCGCCGCGAAGCGGTTGATCGCGCGCGGGCTTGCTGGTATTTGACGGAAACCTCGGATCATACACAAAACAACAGGCGGCTTCGTGAAGGAAACAGGGTATTACCTGAGGGTGTTTCGCAGCTGGCCGCTCTGGCTGCTCGGGATCGCGGCCGTCGTGCTTTCCCTTCTCGGCGGTCCTTCCAGCCCCGCATTGCGTTATGAACGCGTCGCGGTGCTGGCCGGCGAGTGGTGGCGGCTCCTGAGCGGACACCTGGTGCACCTCGGCGTCGCGCACCTGGTCCTGAACCTTGCGGGACTTGCGCTCATCGGCTGGATTTTCGGACCCGGATTGCGCGCGGCGCACTGGCTGTGGACGCTTCTGGGCAGCCTGGTCGCCATCGCCGCGGGATTCTTGCTGCTCGAGCCCGGGCTGGTCTGGTATGTCGGCCTGTCCGGCGTGCTGCACGGCCTGCTGCTGGGCGGCGCGGTGCTGGATCGCGGTTTCGGCCGCGGCCTGCGTGCGGTGCTGATTTGTGGCGTATTCGCGAAACTGGCCTGGGAGCAATGGGCGGGCGCGCTGCCGTTCACGGCCGAGGCCGCCGGCGGCCCGGTCGTGGTCGACGCACATCTGTATGGCGCCATCGGCGGGCTTGTCGCCGGCTTGCTGCTGGCGTTGCGGGAGCGGCGTGCCGGTCCGGTATAATCCGCGCCTTTCCGATTTCAAGAACAGGGGGAGCCATGTCTTCTTTCGCCTTCGTCTTCCCGGGACAGGGCTCGCAGTCCGTCGGCATGCTGGCGGAACTCGGCGCCGCGCACGCGGTTGTCCGCGACACCTTCCAGCAGGCGTCCGACGCGCTCGGCTACGATCTGTGGCAGCTCGCGCAGAGCGGTCCGGAAAGCGAACTGAACGCGACCGAGCGCACCCAGCCCGCGCTGCTCGCGGCGGGCGTCGCCGTGTGGCGCGCCTTCCGCGCCGAATCCGGGTACCGTCCGGCGTTCATGGCGGGACACAGCCTTGGCGAGTACACCGCGCTGGTGTGCGCAGGCTCCGTGGATTTCGCGGACGCGGTGAAGCTGGTCGAGTTCCGCGGCCAGGCGATGCAGCGCGCGGTGCCCGCGGGCACAGGCGCGATGGCGGCGATTCTCGGGCTGGAAGATGCGGACGTTCGCGCCGCCTGCGAGGAAGCCGCCGAAGGCCAGGTCGTCAGCGCGGTGAACTTCAATTCGCCCGGGCAGGTGGTCATCGCCGGCAGCAAGGCGGCGGTGGAACGCGCCATCGAAATCTGCAAGGCGAAAGGCGCGAAGCGCGCGCTGCCGCTGCCGGTGAGCGTGCCCTCGCACTGCGCGCTGATGCAGCCGGCGGCGAACGAAATGGCCGCACGGCTCGCCGGCGTTTCAATCGCATCGCCGGAGATTCCGGTCGTGCACAACGTCGATGTCGCCATGCACGATCGGCCGGACGACATTCGCCGCGCGCTCGTCGAACAGCTCTACAGCCCGGTGCGCTGGACGGAAACCGTTCGCTTCATGGCGGACAAGGGCGTCACCGGCGTCGTCGAATGCGGGCCGGGCAAGGTGCTGGCGGGTCTCAACCGCCGCATCGAAAAATCCATGAACGTGATTGCCGTGCAGGATCCGGCAGGCCTTGCCGACGCCGTGCAGGCCGCCGGCGAGCAATAATCAAAGAGGGGAAAGCATTATGGTTCTCGACAACGAACTCGCCGTCGTCACCGGCGCATCGCGCGGCATTGGCAGGGCGATCGCGCAGGCGCTTGGCAAGGCTGGCGCCAAAGTCATCGGCACCGCGACCAGTCAAAAGGGCGCGGAAGGCATCACGGCCTTCTTCAGGGAAAGCGGTATCGCGGGCGAGGGCCGCGTGCTGGACATCAGCGACAAGGCGAACATCGACGCTTTCCTGAAAGGCGTCAGCGACGATCACGGCGCGCCGACGGTTCTCGTCAACAATGCCGGCATCACGCGCGACAACCTGCTGATGCGCATGAAGGACGAGGAGTGGGACGACGTCATCAACACGAATCTCTCGTCCATCTTTCATCTCTCGAAAGGCGTGATGCGCGGCATGATGAAGGCGAAGAAGGGCCGCATCATCAACATCGCCTCGGTCGTCGGCCTTGTCGGCAACCCGGGACAGGCGAACTACTGCGCCGCGAAGGCCGGCATCGTCGGGTTCTCGAAGTCGATGGCGCGCGAGATCGGCTCGCGCAACATTACCGTGAACGTCGTCGCACCGGGCTTCATCGACACGGACATGACCAGGGACCTGCCCGAGGAAAACCGCAACGCCATGCTCGCGCAGGTGCCGCTCGGCAGGCTCGGCCAGCCCGAGGACATCGCGCAGGCGGTGCTGTTCCTGGCATCGCCCGGCGCCGGCTACATCACCGGCGAAACGATCAACGTGAACGGCGGCATGTACATGCCGTAAGAGGGCGTTTTTACCTTTTTTTCAATAACTTGAACCGGTTCAAACGAGTGTTTCCCGCTCGTGTGGCACGCCCCCGGGCTTTTCACTACAATACCGCCCGCAGCGGCAATGGCTGAAATCCCTGGGGAGTCACGGACCATTGCCTGAGTAACCATTGGAGGACTGACAAGTCATGAGCAGCGTCGAAGAACGTGTTAAGAAGATCGTCGTGGAACAGCTGGGTGTGAAGGAAGAAGAGGTGACGCCTGCGTCTTCATTCGTCGACGATCTTGGCGCCGACTCGCTCGATACCGTCGAACTGGTGATGGCTCTCGAAGAGGAATTCGAATGCGAAATCCCCGACGAGGAAGCCGAAAAGATCACCACCGTCCGGCAGGCCATCGACTACGTCAACGAGCATCTCGGCGACAACTGATTCGACCGCGCAATGGTGAATGCCGTTGCCGCCCATGCGGCAACGGCGTTTCCGTTTCTGAAGCGCGCGAATCGCAGCAATCGCAGATCAGCCATTTGACCAGAGGTGTCCCTTGTCCAAGCGTCGTGTCGTCATAACCGGTCTCGGCATCGTTTCGCCCGTCGGCAATTCGATTGACGAGGCGTGGAAGAACATCACCGCGGGCAGGAGCGGGATCGGTCCCATCACGCATTTCGATGCCACCAACTTCCCGACCCGTTTTGCCGGCGAGGTGAAGGGCTTCAACGTCGAGGATTATCTCTCGGCGAAGGAAGCGCGCCGCATGGATCCGTTCATTCATTACGGGCTGGCGGCATCCATCCAGGCCATCAGGGATTCGGGCATTGAAGTGACCGAAGACAATGCGCCGCGCATCGGCGCGATGGTCGGCGCCGGCATTGGCGGCATCCAGTTCATCGAGAACACCTCGCTGAGCATCGCCGAGCACGACGGGCCGAAGAAGGTTTCGCCGTTCTTCGTTCCCGGCAGCATCATCAACATGATCTCGGGAAATCTGTCGATCATGTACGGACTGAAAGGTCCGAACCTTGCCATCGTCACGGCCTGCACCACTGCCACGCACAACATCGGTCATGCCGCGCGCATCATTCAGCACGGCGATGCCGACGTGATGGTTGCCGGCGGCGCGGAACACGCGACAACGCCGCTTGGCGTCGGCGGCTTCTGCGCCGCGCGCGCTCTCTCGACACGCAATGACGATCCGGAGCGCGCCTCGCGCCCCTGGGACAAGGACCGCGATGGTTTCGTGCTGTCCGACGGCTCGGGCGTGATTGTCATCGAAGAATACGAACACGCGAAAGCGCGCGGCGCCAAGATCTATTGCGAACTGATCGGCATGGGCCAGAGCGGGGATGCGTACCACATTACCGGCACGCCGGAAGACGGTGACGGGGCCCGCCGGTGCATGCTCGCCGCCGTGAAGGACGCGGGCATCGAACTGGAAGCCGTGGACTACATCAACGCACACGGCACCTCCACGCAAGTCGGTGACAAGGGCGAAACCGTCGCGATCAAGCGCGCTTTCGGTGATCACGCGATGAAACTTGCCGTGTCCTCGACGAAGTCCATGACCGGACACCTGCTCGGCGCGGCCGGCGGCGTTGAAGCCATCTTCACCATACTCGCGATGCGCGATTCCATCGCGCCGCCGACCATAAACCTGGAAAATCCGGCCGAGGACTGCGATCTCGACTACGTGCCCGGCAAGGCGCGCGAGATGAAGATCGATGTCGCGCTGTCGAATTCCTTCGGTTTCGGCGGCACGAACGGGACGCTGGTGTTCCGGAAAATCTGAATATTCCTGCCGCGGCCGTCCGGCCGCGGCAGATTTCTTCACGAGAGGCGCGACATGGCGATCCGGGAAATTCACGGTACGCCGGACCTGCTGGCGCTGCATCGGCACGATCCTTCACGTTACCCGCATCTGCTGGAAAGCGCCGCGCGCGGCGAACCGCTCGGCCGCTTCGACATCCTGTTCGCGTTTCCGGGCGACACGCTCACGCTTGCAGGCAATGGCGAATTGCACGGGCCCTTCGCGACGTCGGGCTTCCTGGATTCCCTCCAGGCATGGATGGATGCGGAGCATGCATCGGCCGCGGATGACGTTTCGCATCTCCCGTTTCATGGCGGCTGGTTCGTGTTCCTTTCGTATGAACTCGCCGGCGAGATCGAGCCGAGGCTGAAACTTCATCCCGATGCGCGCTGGCCCGTTGCGCTCGCGACGCGATTCCCGGCGGCAGTGATCCGCGATCATGCGGCGAAACAAACCTGGCTGGTCAGCGAGGACGAATCCCTTCTCGCGCTCATGCTTGCCGACCTTGCCGTGGCGAAGGACATTCCCGAACTGCCCCGGCTCGACCTTCGGGACATCGACGAAGAGGACGCGCAGCGTTACGAGGGCATGGTGGAACGCGTCGTGCGTTACATCATCGACGGCGATGTTTTCCAGGCGAACATTTCGCGGCCGTGGACGGGGAATATCGACGGCGGACTTCCGCACTGGGCCATCCACGATCATTTGCGCCGCGCGAATCCCGCGCCGTTCGCAGCGCTGGTGACGTGGAACGAGCAGGCGATCATCAGCTCTTCGCCCGAACGGCTGGTCGAGATTCGCGGCGACTGCGTGCAGACCCGGCCGATCGCGGGCACGCGTCCGCGCGGCAACGATCCGGAAAAGGACCGCGCCTTGCTGGACGAGCTGATCGCGCATCCGAAAGAACGCGCCGAGCACATCATGCTCATCGATCTCGAGCGCAACGACCTCGGGCGCATTGCCATTCCCGGCACCGTCGAAGTCGACGAACTCATGGCGCTGGAAAGCTACGCGCACGTGCATCACATCGTCTCGAACGTCCGCGCGAAGCGCCGGCCGGAAATCGGCGCGGCCGGCGTGATTCGCGCGGTATTCCCCGGCGGAACGATCACGGGATGCCCGAAAGTGCGCTGCATGGAAATCATCGCCGAACTCGAACAGGCGTCGCGCTGCGCGTACACGGGTTCGCTGGGGTACTTCAACCGCGACGGCAGCGGCGACCTGAACATTCTCATACGCACCATCATGCGTGACGGCGAGCGGATCGCCTTTCGCGCCGGCGCCGGCATCGTGGCGGATTCGATTCCGGAGCGCGAAGTCGCCGAAACGCGCGCCAAGGCGCGCGGCATGCTGCTGGCGCTGCGTGGAGACGAACGATGACTTTCATTGACGGTCAGCGCGTCGACACCTTGCCGGCGGATGACCGCGGTCTCGCCTACGGCGACGGCGTGTTCGAAACGCTGCGCGCGCGCAAGGGCAGGCTGCCGCTGCTCGATTGCCACCTGGAGCGCCTGTTCGCGGGCCTGGGTGTACTCGGCATTCCGCGGGTGCCGGTTGAAATCCTGCGACGCGAACTGCGCGATGCCGCGCGCGAGAATCCCGAAGGCGTCATCAAGCTGATCGTCACGCGCGGCAGCGGCACGCGCGGCTACCGGACGCCCGCGGACTGCGCGCCACGGCGGATCATCACAGCAGCGCCGCTCGGCATCGATCTTGCCGCCTGGCGCGCGCGCGGCGTCGCGCTGCGCATCTGCGTGACGCCGCTCGAAGGTCCGCGCGCGCTTGACGGCCTGAAGCACCTGAACCGGCTTTCGCAGGTGCTGGCCCGCGCGGAATGGCGCGATCCCGGCATTCACGAAGGCCTGATGCGCAATGCTGCAGGCAGGCTGGTTGAAGGCACAATGAGCAACCTGTTCGCGGTGCGAAACGGCCTGCTGTTGACGCCACCGGTCGGCGCAGGCGTGCGCGGCGTGATGCGGCGCCTGGTGCTGGAACTCGCCGCGGCACGGGACATCGAAACGGCCGAACGCTTTCTCGACGACGCGGAAATCGAAACGGCGGACGAACTTTTCATCACCAACAGCGTGATCGGCGTCTGCCCGGTGCAACGACTGGCGAAGCGACGATTCCGCATTGGTACAATGACCCGGCTGATGCAGGCCGAAACGGAAAACGAACTCGAGCGACGCGCATGTTCCGACGATTGATCATTCTCCTGCCCATCATCCTGCTTGCGGTCGCGGTTTTCGCGGCGTTCACGCAATACCAGCGCTGGCAGGCCGCGCCGCTGCCGCTGGGCGCGGACGGCGAAACCATACATGTGCCGCCCGGCGTGGCGCTGGACGCGCTTGCCGAGCAGCTCGCGGCGGATGGCGTCATCGAACACGCCTGGGATCTCAAGCTGCTCGCGCGGCTGCGCGGCGATGCGGCGAGCGTGAAGGCCGGGGAGTACGAGCTCGCACCGGGCCTCACGCTGGACGGCCTGCTCGACAAGATGGTGGCAGGCCACGTCAAGCTCTACGCGCTGACCATCGTGGAGGGCATCACGGTGGTTGAACTTCTCGACCAGCTTGCCGCGCATCCCGCGATCCGGCACACGCTGGACGACGACGTGTCAGCCGTCACGCTGGCAAAGGAACTGGGCCTGCCCACCGACCACGCCGAAGGCTGGTTCCTCCCGGAGACCTGGCATTTCCCGCGCGGCACGACGGACGTTGCGGTGCTGCAGCGCGCGCACCAGGCGATGCGCGAGGTGCTCGAATCGGCATGGGCCGGGCGCGATGACGGCCTGCCGATCGACTCGGCCTACGAAGCGCTGATTCTCGCTTCGATCATCGAGAAGGAAACCGCGGTGGAGTCCGAGCGTACGCGCATCGCGGGCGTCTTCACGCGACGCCTTGAACGCGGCATGCGCCTGCAGACCGACCCGACGGTGATCTACGGTCTCGGCGAGAAATACACGGGCGATATCCGCTACCGCGATCTCCGCACCGACACGCCGTACAACACCTACACGCGTTCGGGCCTGCCGCCGACGCCGATCGCGCTGCCCGGCCGCGAATCGATCCTCGCCGCCGTGCACCCGGCGGAAGGCGACGCGCTGTATTTCGTCGCGCGCGGTCCTGGCCGCGAGCACGTCTTTTCCGCCACGCTCGAAGAACACAACCGCGCGGTGCGGAAATACCAGTCCGAACGCCAGCCGCTGGAGACCGGCCAGGACGACGCGACGTGAGCGGCGTTTTCATCACCGTGGAAGGCGTGGAAGGGGCAGGCAAGACCACGCAGCTCGCCTGCCTCCGCGACTTCCTGGAAGCGGCGGGCAAACGCGTGGTCATGACGCGCGAACCCGGCGGCACGCCTTTCGCCGAAGCGGTGCGCGAGCTGCTGCTCGCGCCGCGGGAGGAAAAGGTCGCGGCCGACGCCGAACTGCTGCTGATGTTCGCGGCGCGCGCGGCGCATCTTGAAGAACGCATCCGGCCGGCGCTGGCGCGCGGCAAGTGGGTGGTTTGCGATCGTTTCACCGACGCGACCTACGCCTACCAGGGCGGCGGCCGCGGCGTGCCGCACGAGCGCATTCGGGTGCTCGAGGATTTCGTCCAGCGCGGATTGCGTCCCGACATGACACTGTTCCTGGATGCGCCGGTGGATATCGGGCTTGCGCGGGCGCGCGGGCGCGACGAGACGCCGGATCGCTTCGAGCGCGAAGACGTCGCGTTCTTCGAGCGCGTGCGGCAGGTTTATCACGACCGCGTCGCGGCCGAACCCGGGCGCTTCACGGTGATCGACGCCGCCCGTTCCGTGGATGAGGTGCGTCGCGATGTCGAAGCCGCATTGACGCGTTTTCTCGGGGGCCGCGCGTGACGGCGCCGTATCCCTGGCTGGAAGACAGCTGGCGGCGGCTCGCGGATTACCACGCGGCAGGCCGCGTGCCGCATGCGCTCCTGCTCACCGGTCCCGCCGGGCTCGGCAAGGTCGAGCTCGCGCGCGGTTTCCTGAACCGCCTGCTTTGCCGCGACACGGAAAACGTGCCGTGCGGGCAATGCGACGCCTGCGCGCAGTGGCAGGCCGGCAGCCACCCCGATTTTCACGAAGTGACGCTGGAAGAGGACGACAAGGGGAAGTTGCGAAAACAGATCGTGGTTGACCAGGTGCGCGCGCTGTCCGCGGAAATGTCGTTGACCGCGAGGCAGGGCGGCTGGAAGGTCGCATTGATCCAGCCGGCCGACGCGATGAACGTCAACGCCGCGAACAGCCTGTTGAAAACACTCGAAGAACCGCCGCCGCAAAGCCTGCTCCTGCTGGTCAGCAGCCGGCCGGCGAACCTGCCCGCGACCATTCGCAGCCGTTGCCAGCAACTGGCCGTACCGCGCCCCTCGATGGAGGCCAGCCTCGGCTGGCTGCGCGCCGAAGGCGTCCGCCAGCCGGAGCTTGCACTGGCCTACGCGCGCGGCGTGCCCTTGCGCGCGAAGGCGCTGACAGACGGCGACTTCCTGCGGCAGCGTGGCGAACTGTTGCAGCGCGTGGCGGCCGTGCAGGATCGCGGCGCCAGTGCGGTGACGGTGGCGGGAGAATTCGAAGCGCGCGATTCGGCGGCGGTCATTGAATTCCTCGATGCCGTGACCGAAGACCTGGTGCGGCTCGTGCAGCTCCCGGGGGATGTTGCTCGCCTTCGTAATCCGGACCTGCTTAACTCCTTGAAAACATTGGCCGACCGCGTAAACTTGACGGCGCTGCACCGCTATCGCCAGGCGCTGGCGGAGGCGCGCCGGCTGGCGGAAACGCCCGTCAACGCGCGGATGCTGCTCGAGACCCTGTTGCTGCCCTGGGCGGCCGGCATGAACGCCGCGACCAACGAACGGGTACTGGACCGACTGCTGGAAGGATAATCATGGCCACGCCATCGCCGCGTCAGGGCATCCTGACGCTCACCATCAAGGACAAGAGCGCGCTGTATGTCGCGTACATGCCGTTCATCAGGAACGGCGGCCTGTTCATCCCGACCAGCAAGCCATACCGTCTCGGCGACGAAGTCTTCATCCTGCTCACCCTCATGGACCAGACCGAACGCATTCCGGTCGCCGGACGCATCGTCTGGGTCACGCCGCGCGGCGCGCAGGGCAAGCGCGCGGCCGGCATCGGCGTGCAGTTCTCCGACCAGGACGGCGGCCAGACGCAGAAGAAGATCGAAACCTATCTCGCCGGCGCACTGGGCGCGGACCGGCCGACGCATACGATGTAGGAGCGATCCTGCGCGCGATACGTTTCGGCCGCGGAGCGGCCTCCTGCAGGCCTCGTTATGCTCATCGACTCCCACTGTCATCTCGACATGCTCACGCCGGTGAAAGAGGGTGGCGGCCTCGACGCCGTCCTTGAGCCTGCGCGTGAAAGCGGCATTACGCATTTTCTCTGCGTTGGCGTGAACTTCGAAGACCTGCCCGGAATGCTGTCGCTGATCGCCGGCCGCGAAAACGTTTTCGCCTCTGCCGGCGTGCATCCTTCCGCGCAGCCGGAAGCCGAACCTTCGCAGGAAGACATCGAACGCGCGGCTTCGCATCCGCAGGTTGTCGCCGTCGGTGAAACGGGACTGGATTATTACTACGACACGGTTCCCCGCGAAATCCAGCAGGAACGTTTCCGCAACCACGTTCGCGCAGCCGTGAAGCTCGACAAGCCGTTGATCGTGCATACCCGCGATGCGCGCGAGGACACGATCACCGTCCTGAGGGAAGAGGGCGCGGCGACGTGCGGCGGAGTGCTGCACTGTTTTACCGAGTCCTGGGAAATGGCCGCGGCGGCCATGGATATCGGCTTCTACATTTCACTGTCGGGCATCGTGACGTTTCGAAATGCGGAAGCCTTGCGCGACGTTGCGCGGCGCGTGCCGCTGGATCGCCTGCTGGTCGAAACCGACTCGCCGTACCTCGCGCCCGTGCCGATGCGTGGCAAGGAAAACCGGCCGGAATACGTGCGGCATGTCGCCGAGTTCATCGCGAAGGAACGTGGCATCGCCTTTGAGGAACTGGCGAAGGCGACGACGGAGAATTTCTTCAGGCTGTTCGGCAAGGCGAAGAAGAACGGACAGGATTAACAGCATTCCGGATTGATCCTGTATCCGCTGTCCAATAAAAAAGGCGCCCGATTCCGCGGGCGCCTTTTTCGTGCACGATTTTCGTTCAGGTATCGCCCTGCCAGCCGCCTTTCAGTACCGCGACCGTGAAGCCGCGTTCCGAGAGAATATAGGCGGCGGCCGATGAACGGCGGCCGGTGTCACAGAAGGCAACGTAGCTTTTCTTCGGGTCGAGCTGGTTCATCTTCAGGCGCACGAAATAGAGCGGGATATTGAGCGCGCCTTCCGGGTGCGAGTTCTCGAATTCGCTCGGCAGGCGAACGTCCAGCCACTGGCCGCCGTTGGCGACGATCTGCTTCGCTTTTTCCATGTCGACCCAGTTGAGCATGGGCTCGTTCAGCAGGGTCTTGAAGTCGTCCTTGCCGAGGCGCATGAGCTGGCCGTCGGTGATCATGGTGATGGTCGCGTTGCGCTTGGCGTCCGAAATCAGCGCTTCCTCGCCGAAGGAATCGCCGACGCCGAGTTCGGCGAGCTTGATGCCCGTCTTGTTGGTCGGCGTCTCGCGCGTCACCACGCACTTGCCCTGCGTGATGATGTAGAAGTAGTCGCCGTCCTCGCCCTGCTTGATGACCGTTTCGCCGCTTTTCTTGTTGACCGGCTGCATGCGCATGAACATCGCCTGGATGTTCGCCGGCGGAATCTTGTGGAAGGCCTTGGTCTGCAGGATCGCCGCCATCCAGTCGTCACCGGTGTCCTCTTCGGCATGCAGTTCGCCCACTTCGAAGGAACCTGTCTGGTCCCAGGTGAGCATGATGTCGAGCAGGTCGGAATCGACCGCGATGTATTCGATGTCGGTCCTTGCGCGCGCGCTGACCTGGCGCGGCGTCTGCGGCGCCAGCGGGTGCCGGGAATCCGGCGTGCCGCCGACGACGGTGCGCATGACGGTGTCGCCCTGGCGCAGCTCGATTTCCCCCGAGATGACATAGACGGTGCGCTTGTCGCTGTCGCCTTCCTTGAAGATGTAGCGGCCCGCGCCAAGCGCCTGGATCGGGGTCTTGTTGGCGATTTCTGCCTGGTTTTCCGGTTTGAGGCCGCTCAGCGGGGTCAGGGTCTTGAGGAAGTCCCGGTCAACGTTCTTCGACATGCTGGGGTCGCCCGTTGTGATGTTCAATCTTGTTCTGGCTTTGGTTCCGGACTTTCCGGTCCGGTTATGTTATGCGCGCTCTGCACGCGGCAAGTCTATCATCCCCGCGCTGCTCCCGCAGCCGCCGGGTGGCGGCCGCGCCCCGTGGCGTATCCGAGGAAAAGCCTCAGGAAATGGCGGCAATATCCTGAATCAGGGGGATTCCGGCACTTTCCGTGGCATGCGGTCCGCGCCGATATGGACGTAGGTGATGCGCGCCGTCGCAACCCGGACCTGCTCCTCGCGGCCGTCGGTGTTGCGCATGGAAAACATGGTGATGTCGATGGTGATGGAGCTGTTGCCGACACGATTCACGTCCGTGTAGAAGCTGACCACGTCGCCGACGAACACCGGCCGCAGGAAGGAGAATTCGTTCACGGCGATGGTGACGACCCGGCCGCGCGCGCGGCGGTATGCCAGCACGGCGCCGGCGATGTCCGCATGCGACATCAGCCAGCCGCCGAAAATGTCCCCGAGCCCGTTCGTGTCCCTGGGCATCGCCATGGTGCGGACGGTGGCTTCCTGGTCGTCGGGCGGCGTTTCGCGGTACATCGATATTCCTTATTAAATGGGGTCAGAGCGACAGCGAGTCCCAGCCGGCGTCCGGCCGGAAGCGATCGCCGTGGCGTTCGAACAGCGCCTGCTGGCGCTCGCGCATGCGCGCCACGCCCTGGCTGCGGATGAAGTTCGCCGGACCGCCGCGGAAGGGCGCGAAGCCGGTGCCGAAGATCACGCCGGCGTCCAGCAGGTCCGCGTCCGCGACCACGCCTTCGCGCAGGCAGGCGACGGCCTCGTTCAGCATCGGGAAGATCAGCCGGTCCTGCAGGTCGGCGGGACCGCCCTGCGCGCGCGATGCGTCCTTCTGCGGCCTGCCGCTCTCGTCGTAGCGGTAGAAGCCTTCGCCCGTCTTCCTGCCGAGCTTCTTCGCCTCGACCATGTCTTCGAGCCGCTTCGGCACGGCGTGGCCGAATTCCTTGCCGAGAATTCGTGCAACCGACAGGCAGACATCGAGACCGACGGTGTCGGCGAGTTCCACCGGTCCCATCGGCATGCCGAAATTCTTCGCTGCGCGATCGATGGCCTCGTTCGCCACGCCTTCCTCGGACAGCAGCATGGCTTCCATGAGGTAGGGCATCAGGATGCGGTTGACGAGAAAGCCGGGCGAGGACTTGCACGGCACCGGCAGGCGATCGACATGGCGCGCGAACGCCAGGGCCTTTTCCATCACGTCCTTGTCGGTGTCCTGCGAATGGATGACTTCGATCAGCGGCATCTTCGCAACGGGGTTGAAGAAGTGGAGGCCGACGAGGTGGTTCGGGTTATCCAGGACAGTGGCAAGTTCCTCGAGGCGGATGCTGGAGGTGTTGGTCGCAAGCACCGCTTCCGGCTTCATTTTGGTTTTCAGGTCCTTGTACAGGTTCTGCTTCGCTTCGGTGTTCTCGAAAATCGCCTCGATGACGAGATCGGCGTGCTTCGCGCCGTCGCCCGCGACGTCGGCCTTGAGGCGGTGATACGCCTCGGCGACTTTCGCGTCGTTGCCCTTGAATTTTTTCTCGAACAGTTTCCGCGCGCGCTTCATGGCGGGATCGATGTACTGGAGTTCGCGATCCTGCAGGGTGACGTCGAAGCCCTTGTACGCGCACCACGCGGCGATGTCGCCGCCCATGGTGCCCGCGCCGACGACGTGTACGTGCTTCAGCTCGAACGCCTTCCTGTTGCCCAGGCTCTTCAGGCGGTCCTGCAGCAGGAACACACGCACCAGGTTGCGCGCGGTATCGCCCACCATCAGCTTCGCGATGGAATGCGCTTCGGCGAGGTACATCTCGCCGGGGTTGCCGATGTGATGCTTCCACAGGTCGATGATCGCGTACGGCGCCGGGTAATGATCCTTGCGCGCCTTCGCGGCGACCTGCTTTTCCAGCACCTTGCTGAACACATGGCGCGCGCCCGGCAGATTGAGCAACTGCTGCGGCAGCGGCGCGCGGCGCTTGCCGGGCGGGTTCAAGGCAATCCGCAGGGCGGCTTCGTCGAGCTGTTCGGCCGGCACAACCTTGTCGGCAAGGCCGGTGGCTTTCGCCTTTTTCACGTTGAACGGCCGGCCGGTGAGCATCAATTCCATCGCCGGCACGACGCCCATCTTCTGCACGGAGCGCACGGTGCCGCCGAAGCCCGGGTGGATGCCGAGATTCACTTCCGGCAGCCCGAGGCTGGTGCGCGGGTCGTCCGCGGTGACGATGTAGTCGCAGGCGAGCGCGAGTTCCAGGCCGCCGCCCAGCGCGAAGCCGTGCACGGCGGCGACGGTCGGGCAGGGCAGGTGATCGAGCTTGTCCAGCACGAGCTGGCCGCGGCGGATCAGCTCGAAAGCCTGCGCAGGCGATTCCAGCCCGGTGAATTCCTTGATGTCGGCGCCGGCGATGAAGCCGCTCTTTTTCGCGGACTTCACCACCACGGCTTTCGGCGGATCCTGTTCGAGTTCCCGCAGCCTTTCGTCGAGTTCCACCATGATGTGGCCGGACAGGACATTGGTGCTGGCGCCCGCCTTGTCGAAGACCAGCCAGGCGACATTGTTCTCGTCGCGGCTCAGTTGCCAGTTGCCGTTTGCGACATCGACCATGGTTTCTCTTTCCTTTCTTGACGTGCGGAATGACGGGTTGCGAGGTCAGATGGCCTCGCGCTGTCCCGGCGCGGTGAGGCCCGCGACCAGGAACGGAATGAGTTGCGTCAGGGTGACTTCGGGCGAGGTTTCGGCGCGGTTTTCGCCGCCTGCCAGCAGCTTGAGCAGGCCGGCATCGAGGAAGGCGTTGTGCAGCGTGCCGAGCATGAAGTTCAGCCGCCAGCAGATTTCGTCCGGGCTGAGCGCGGGAATGGCGCGCTGCATGGCGTCGCGATAGCGCTGCAGCACGGCGTCGTTCTCGCGCGCATAGAAGCGTTCCACGTAGCCGGCCGCTTCGTGCAGGCTTTGTGCGAGCAGGCGGGTCAGCACGGCGCCGCTCGCGCCGGTACGGGCCTGTTCCACCAGCGGTTCGACGAAGGCGCGCACGATGGTTTCCACGTCCAGCGCCTGGCCGCCTGCGGCAGTCTCCAGCGTTTCGAGATTGCGCAGCCTGGCGGCGTTGAGCGGCTCCAGGTGCCGGCGGTAGACGGCCTCCACCAGGGCGTCCTTGGAACCGAAATGGTAGTTGACCGCGGCGAGGTTGACGTTGGCGGCCGCGGTGATGGCCCGCAGGGACGTGGCGCCGATACCGGCCTCGGCGAACAGCCTTTCGGCGGTCGTGAGAATGCGATCACGGGTGGATATGGGCGTGGAATCCATGGGCGTTTGTCCGACATCCGGGGCCGTTTAAAACGAATGTTTAATGCTACAGGCCGCTGGCGGAACGATGCAAATCTATTCCTGCGGCCGTTCGGCGAGCTGCTCGAAACGCGTGCCGGGCGCGACTTTCAACAGGTGCGCGCGCAACTGGCTGTCCACCAGGCTGATGGCCTGCTGGCGCGCGTCGTGTTCCTCGTTCATTTCGCCGCTCATGCTGCGCGTGATGTAGTTCCGCGCCGTACGCTGCCTGAGCCGGGCGGCGCGTTCGTAGACGTCGAACCAGTCCTGCGGCGCGCGGTCGCCGTATCGCCGCCCGGCGTACTCCCGCAGGATCTCCAGGCGCAGCTCGTTGGCGGCGAGATACGCCTCGGCTTCCGCGTCGCTTGCAATGACATCACCGGATTGCGCGCGCAGGCCGCGCTTGAGATTCTCGGGCAGTGCGAGGATTTCCCGGTTGAGCATGCGCCGGTCGATGCTGTCCATGAGTTCGCGGCGAATGGCGAGCAGCGGTTCCGGCTCGGCCAGTGCGCGCGCTTCGAAACGCAGCAGGTCTTCGCGCACGGCTTCGCGGTGCGCCGGTTCGACCAGGGTGAACAAGGCCTCGCGGCGCGTCCGCTCGGCGTCCGCCGCGTCCGGCGGCGTCAGCCACTCGTCCCAGACGCGGGCGAGGGGCAGGGGTTTTTCGTGCAGGGAAAAGACGCTGCGCCGGGCCCGTGCGCGGCGCAGGATCGCCGCGCCGAGCAAGGCGCCGGCGATGAGCAGCGCGATGGCGACTGCCAGGAAGAATGCGTCCAAAGATGTCGTCCCCGCGGAAGCCGGACAGCGTTACGGAAAGGCGAAGTTTATCAAGGCAGGCGTCACCGTTGCACGGTCAGGCGCGGATATCGAAATCGCAGACCAGTGGCAGGTGATCGGAGTAGGTGACAACCGGTATTTCGAAATGCGTGATCACGACGCGCTCGTCATGAAAGATGAAATCCAGTTCGCGATGCGGATTCCGGCTCGGATGCGTCGGTTGCGCGCGGAGGTTCGCGCTGAGCAGCCCGGTGCTGGCAAGAAAGGCGCGCAGCTCCGTCTCGCCGAAGAAGGTGTTGAAGTCGCCCGCGATCATCACGGGCTTGCGCGAGGCATTCGCCAGTTCCTGAAGATCGCCGAGCTGCCGCTGCCGGTCCCGGTAGCCCAGCGACAGGTGCACGAGAAAGATGGAAACGTTTTCCAGTTCCAGCTCGATGATCAGCCGTTTCACGCCGCGCGAAAAATAGTGGAAGCGTTCGCCGTGCACGGAACTGCGC
This sequence comes from Gammaproteobacteria bacterium, assembly GCA_036381715.1. Taxonomy (GTDB): domain Bacteria; phylum Pseudomonadota; class Gammaproteobacteria; order Natronospirales; family JAJUFS01; genus JAJUFS01. The sequence goes on from DASVCH010000172.1 coordinate 41,986, forward strand.
GTTACGAACGCGTTGCCCTGCTTGTTCAGTACGGGCACCAGGCGATGCAGCGAGTCGTGCTGGTACTTGCACTGGAAAGTCTGCGCGTTGTGTCCGAGCGCGGTTGCGATCGTTTCCGCCTGGTTGCGCCGGCCGCCCGTGCGGAACGAGCCGAGATCGACTTCCACCAGGCCAAGGATGTCCGGATCGAGCGCTTCGAAGAACCGGATCAGCCGCTCCAGGTTGCCGTGCGTTCGGCGCAGGTAGCCGGCGCCGGGCACGGGCAGGTGGAAGTGGCGACCGGCGCCCGTGGCGTAGCGGATGTTGTAGAGAACGAATCGCATCAGGGTCTTTCGATGGTGATCCTTGTACTGTTTGTGTTTTCGCAGCGGTTGGCAAGCAAAGCGAGATGAAATGAAACGCAAAGAAGGCGAGGCCGCGCGCGAACGCGAACCCAGCCGCGACGTCTTCACCGTGTTCACCGACGGCGACGAGCTGTACGACGACATGCTCTGGCGCATCCGCCGCGCGGAACGCACCATACGCCTGGAATCCTACATTTTCGAGAACGACGCCATCGGCGGCGAGTTTGTCGAAGCCTGCTGCGAACGCGCGCGCGCCGGTATCCGGGTGCGGCTGCATCTCGATGCGCTCGGCTCGCTGGCCTTATCGTTGAGTGACGCGCCGGACCGCCTGCGCGATGCCGGCGTCGAGTTGCGCTGGTTCAATCCGGCCCGCCTGTTCCGGCTGCTGAAACTCAACCGCCGCAATCACCGCAAGCTGCTGGTCGTCGATGAGGAAAGCGCGTGGCTCGGCGGTTTCAACATCCACGACGACAGTTCGCGCCGCTATTTCGGCAAGGAATGCTGGCGCGACACGCACGTGCGCATCGACGGTCCGCTGGCTCATGTCGCGGCGGAATATTTCGACCACCTGTGGCAGGGCCGGCGCGACTGGCGCGCCCCGTCGGACACCGAACGCGGCGCGTTTCTCGTTTCCAACCATAATCTGCGCCAGGTACACCGCTTCCGGCGGCTGCTGGTCCGGCGCATGCGCGATGCCGCCGACAGCGTCTGGCTGACGACGCCGTATTTCATGCCCGACCGCCGGACGCAGCGCGAGATGGCGCGTGCGGCGAGACGCGGCGTCGACGTGCGGCTGCTCGTGCCGTTCAAGACCGACCGCCCCGTGACGCAATGGGCGGCGCGCGCATCCTACGCGCAGCTGCTGGCCGCCGGCGTGCGCATCTACGAGTACCAGCCGCGCCTCCTGCACGCCAAGACCGTCGTCGTCGACGGCCGCTGGTGCACCGTCGGCACGGCGAACATCGACTACCGCAGTTTTTATGTGAACTTCGAGTTGAATCTCATTTCCGGCCGCACCGATCTTGCGGGCATTCTGCGCAAGAACTTCCTCGACGACCTGCGCGCTTCGAAGGAAGTCATCGGCGCCGCCTGGAAGCGGCGCGGCTGGGCGATGCGTGTCGCGGAACTGGTGGGCTGGGTCGCGCGGAAGTTTCTTTGAAAAGCGCTCGCTTTTCCTCTTCAACATAAGACCGTTTTTTTCACGTACCGCACTGCCGCCCCTAGGGATGCGCGCAAGCGGCCCATACATCGATACCAGTTTCCTCGCGGAGATTTCGCCCATGAACAGATCGACACTCGTTTTACTTTCCGTCGCGGTCGCGAGCGGTTGCGCGATGAACGGTTTCGAAACCGAAGACGACCGCATGTTCGGCGAGCGCAAGCCGGCGGAGTTCGTCAACGGCGACGGCGATCCTGTCGGGTCGGCGGTCCTGACGCAGACGCCGAACGGCGTACTGGTGGACGTCGAGCTGCGCGACCTCGAACCCGGCTGGCACGGTTTTCACGTGCACGAGACCGGTGAGTGCATGCCGCCGGATTTCAAGTCGGCGGGCGGTCATTTCAACCCGGCTTCGGATGATCATGGCCTGCTGGTCGAGGGCGGGCCGCATGCCGGTGACATGCCGAACATCTTCGTTGGCGCCGATGGCACCGCGCGGTTCCAGGCCGTCACGACGGACGTGTCGCTGGAATCGCTTTCCGATTCGGACGGCGCCGCCTTGATGGTGCACTCCGACGCCGACGATTACCGTTCGCAGCCTTCCGGCGACGCCGGCAGCCGTGTCGCCTGCGCGGAGCTGGACTGATGCAGCGCGAACCGGACGTCCGGCGCAACCCGAAAACGAAATACCCGCGCCCGCCCCAGGCGCCGCAGCAACAGGAGATGCCGGGCGACACGGATGCGATGATGCCGGCGCCGGACCACGGCGAGCACAGTTACAAGGGCAGCGGGCGGCTCAAGGACCGCGCGGCCATCATCACCGGCGGCGATTCCGGCATCGGGCGCGCGGTCGCGATCGCGTTCGCGCGCGAAGGCGCGGACGTGCTGATTTCCTACCTCGAGGAACACGACGACGCCGCCGAGACCGCGCGCTGGGTCGAGGAGGCGGGGCGCAAGGCGGTGCCCGTCGCCGGCGACATCCAGGACGAGGCGCATTGCAATTCGCTGGTCGAGCGCGCGATGAAGGAATTCGGCAAGCTCGACATTCTCGTCAACAACGCCGCGCATCAGGCGACGTTCGACAGCATCGAGGCGATCAGCGCCGAGGAGATCGACCTCACGTTCCGCACCAATGTCTACAGCATGTTCTATCTCTGCAAGGCCGCCATCGCGCGAATGAAGCCCGGCAGCGCCATCATCAACACCTCGTCGATCAACGCCACGGACCCGAGTCCGTCGCTGCTCGCCTACGCGACGACCAAGGGCGCCATCGAGAATTTCACCGGCGGGCTGTCGGGCCTGGTCGCGGACAAGGGCATTCGCGTGAACGCGGTCGCGCCCGGTCCGATATGGACGCCGCTGATTCCTTCGACCATGCCGGAGGAAAAGGTGAAAAACTTCGGGAAGAACACGCCGCTCGGCCGTGCGGGCCAGCCCGCGGAACTCGCTCCGGTCTACGTCCTGCTGGCTTCGCCGGAATCGAGCTACGTCACCGGCGCGCTCTACCCGGTGACGGGCGGACGCCTGATGATCTGAACATGCGGTACCATCGGCTCGTTTCCGCAACCGGAGCGCACCGTGCAGTTGCAGGCCATCTATCGCATCACCGTGTTCGTGCCGCAGGACGCTTTCCGCGAGCTTGTCGACGGCATCAAGCGGGTGTTTCCGCTGGGTGACGACTACTACGACAGCGTGCTGTGGTTTCTCGAGGACGGGCGCGAGGAATTCCGCGCCCGGACCGGCGCGAAGCCGGCGCGCGGACGGGTCGGCGAGTTGCACCAGGAGCCGGTGAGCATGCTCGTGTTCTCGGTGCCGCGCGACGAAGCCATGCTCGAACGCGTCGTGGAAGAGGGCATCAGGAAGAACCACCCCTGGGAATCGCCCGGCCTGTTCATCGAGGAGTCATGGACACTTGGCACTCCCGCGCGGGAAGACTGACGCGGGCGCTGCGCTTTCAGCGCGAAGGCAGTGAAGAACGCTGCGTGGTCCGTGACGCCTGCAACTGCCGGTACCACCACTCCGAGATCAGTTGGCCGACGGCGGGGTTCACGAGATAACCGTAGATGCGGTGCGGGTTCAGTCCCTCGTCGTCGCGGTAGTGATTGTAGATGCGGCCGAGATGGTCGCTGATGTTCTCGACCAGGTTCAGTTCGATCATTTCGTAAAAGTCATCACGCAGGCGCGCATCCAGCGCCGTTTCATCCCCGACGGCGGAAACGTTGATCCATTCCCGGATGCAGCCGGGGTAGCGCGTGATGCCGACGTGCGCGCTGCCCAGCAAGCGGCTCTTGACGAAACGCATCCCGAGCGGGCTGCCCAGCGTCAGCCAGGTGTCCACTTTCCGGCGGACGCCGAGTTCGTGCGTCATGAGCCACAACACGTTCCAGGCGATTACCGAACCGAGGCTGTGGCCGATCAGCAGCACCGGTTCGCCGTCGTCCAGCAGGGGGCGCAAGGCATCGATGGCCCTGGCGTGCGCGATCTCCGCGCTGCCGCCCATGTTGGTGAAATAGCGATGCGTTTCCTCGATGGTGGAACGCGCCGCGTCGTCCGCAAACAGCCGGATCAGCCGCGGAAAATGGTCCGCCAGCCGGTAGGTGACCCAGGTCAGCTGCTTGCGCCACTGCCGCGCTTCCTCCATGTCTTCCGCCGTCGGGCCGTGCTGGTGCAGCAGGGCGTCGATCCACGGCAGGTCCTCGGTCATCGACGTCTCGACGCCGTAATACGCCCGGTTCCAGTTCACGACGTGAAAGTCATTGCCGTGCTCCGCAAGATCCGCGTGCATTTCCGGGTTGGCGCGGCGCACGCCTTCCAGCAGGCAGCGCCACAGCTGCGCCTTGTGAACGTCGGGCGCTGGCTTGGGGTTCTTGCCGGGGATGAAAACGATCTTCGCCATGAGCGCATTTTAACGGCGGTTGGGCAGCGCGCCATCGTGGAGATACCTGTGGCCGCCGTTTTGATTCGAAGTTCCGCCCGCATGTCTTTCGACAGGGTTCTCGTTCAGCAATGGAGGTTGTAATGGAAAACATCTGGGTCATCGCCGCCGACAGCGTGCATGCGCGACTGTTCCGGGCCGAACACATCACCGGTCCGCTGCAGGAAGTGCGTGACATGGTCAATCCCGAGTCGCGCCTGGACGAGCGCGAACTGGTGACGGACGCCCCGGGACGCACCTTCAGCTCGGGTGGCGGCGGAGCGGAACACCGCTACACCTACGATCAGCGCTCCGAGAAGGAACACCAGGCGAAGCTGTTCGCGCGTGACGTGATCAACGAGATCGAAAAGCTGCGCGCGCGCGGGGAACTCGAGCGCGTGCATGTCATCGCCGCGCCGGAATTCCTCGGCCGCCTGCGCGAGCACTACTCGCCGCCGCTGAAGAAATGCATCGCCGAGGAGGTCACCAACCGCGCGACCGACCGGCGGCCGGAGGAAATCCGCGAGCTGCTGCCTTACCGGATGTGAGGACGAACAGGGGCGGGTACGCGCGAATCCCTGCTTTCGTCACAAGCCATATCTGCCAAGGACGGCAAACAGTTCGTCCAGTTTCTCCCGGCCCTGGTCCGGGCCTTCGGATTTCAGTGCGCCGGCCACGCACTGCTCGACGTGGCCGCGCAGCACCTGTTCCTCGACCTTGCGAAGCGCGGCATGCACCGCGCGCAGCTGGATCAGGATGTCCGCGCAGTAACGGTCCTCCTCGATCATCCGGCCGATGCCGTCGATCTGCCCGCGAATGCGGGCGAGGCGCTTGAGCGGGTTGTGGTGTTCGGTGTGCGGTTTCATGCCGCCCATCATACCCCTTTGGGGTATAGCGCCTGCAGCAGGAAGTTGAAGTAAAAACTATTTATTTGAAAAACATTAAGTTACATGAACTTTCGAAAAAGCCGCGAAAGAGTTTCACGGTGCCCCAGGGGTATGTCTTGACGAATTTGTCCAGTTGAAAAGTCCGAACTCGGACTATAATTCCTCTCCAGTACCTATCGGGAATGATCATTGCCAGGAGTCTGCGACATGCAATTGCGAGCTTTTGAACGCCTCATCAAGGGGCAGGCGACGTCCGACGGCGCGGGCGTGCGGCTGAAACGCACCCTCGGCCAGAGCCAGGGCGCGCGCCTGGACCCATTCCTGATGCTCGACGAATTCCGTTCCGACAGGGCGGACGACTACATCGCCGGTTTCCCGGCGCATCCGCACCGCGGCTTCGAAACCGTCACCTACATGCTCGCTGGCCGGATGCGGCACGAGGACCACCTCGGCAACCGCGGCGTCATCGAGGGTGGCGGCGTGCAATGGATGACCGCCGCGCGCGGCATCATCCACGCCGAGATGCCGGAGCAGGAATCCGGCCTGATGCACGGCTTCCAGCTGTGGCTGAATCTGCCGGCCGACGAAAAGATGAAGGATCCCGCCTGGCGGGACATCCCGTCGGGCGATGTGCCGTCGACGGACATCGATGGTGGTTCCGTGCGCGTCATCGCGGGCGCGTTCAACGGCATCGATGGTGCGGTCCATGGCGCGAGCACGGCGCCGCTGTACCTGGACGTGCGCCTGGAGCCCGGCAGGAATTTCGAGCTCGCGCTGGACGATGGCCGCAACGCCTTTGCCTATGTTTTCGAGGGCGAACTGCGGAACCCGGCCGGCAACGGCCACCCGGCGCTTTCCGAGGGCATGCTCGGCGTGTTCGGCAAAGGCGAGGGCGTCCGCCTTGAAGCGGGCGCGGCCGGCGCGAGCTTCCTGCTGCTTGCCGCGAAGCCCTTGCGCGAGCCGGTTGTCCAGTACGGGCCGTTCGTGATGAACACGCGCGAGGAGATCGAGCAGGCGATGCGGGACTACCAGTCGGGAAGTTTCGGCCGGTAGGGAGAGCGGCGGGACCCGGCGCCGCTAGCTGGAGATGAGGCCTGACAGCCAGTTGCGCGGCTTCGGTTGCGGGGCGCTGTGTTCCGGGACGGAACAGTGCTGCAGCACCCAGCGCCGCACGTCGGACTCGGAAATGCAGCCGCCGGCGTAGGGCACGCGAATCAGGAACTCCGCCATGAAGCTGCGATGCAGCCGCCAGGCAACGGCGGAACACTCGCCTTCCTCGCAGCTGATCGCGGCTTCGCCGTCGATGCCCGCCGGCAGGATCCAGTTGAGGATGTTCAGCGCCAGTTCGGCGGTGGCGGGCCCGATGTAGCCCCAGTCAAGGGTCTCGACGCCATAGTGCCGGACCGAGCGCGGCAGGCTCGCGTAAACGTTGCCGTCCTCGTCGCGGTCGAGCACGAGGTCCTTGTCAGGCCTGCGGTCCTTCGATTTGCCAATCATGGCTGCCTCCCCCGAGATGCCCTGCTGGATCGGCTGAAACTAGCCTGTCGCGCGCGAAAACGCTGTCAGCCAGGGCTGATTCGGCCGTCAGCCGTTGCGCTTGCCGCGGCCGGAATCCGTATCGGAAGATGCCGGGGATGAAACCTCTCGTTCATGTCCGTGAAGCCGCCCTCGCCGATGCGCCTGTCATCGCGCGGCTTTCCATCCGCGAAAGCGCGAGGCACATACGCGCCGATTGCAGTGCCGCGGGCTTTCGCGAACTGCTGGCCACCCTGGCGGCGCGGGCCGTGGAAACGCGCCTGCGTGACGGTGACTTCCGCTACTGGGTGGCCGAAGACGAGGCCGGGGTCTGTGGCATCTGCGCGCTGCGCGAAACGGCGCACCTGTATCACCTGTTCGTCGCCAGCGACCGGCATGGCCGTGGCATCGGCCGCCGGCTCTGGGAAACGGCCCGCGACGACAGCCTCGCGCGGCGGCCGTCGCTGGAAACCTTCACGGTCAACGCTTCCACGTTTGCAGTGCCGGTGTATGCGCGGCTGGGATTCCGCCGTGACGGTGGCGAATGGATCAGGAACGGCATCCGTTCCTGGCCGATGTCATTGCGCGTTCGCTGAACGTCCTGCCAGCGCGGCGGCCAGGAGCCCGGTCAAAAGCGCGATCATCAGCGCCGTGCCGAACTGCAGCATCGCCTGCGAAAACGGATCGGTGATGAAGTCCTTCATCTGTTCGGCGGCGGCGAGCATCCGCCGCGTTTCCTCGGGCGAGGCCGCCGCGGCCTTCACGCGCTCCACGTATTGCAGGTAGAAGCGTTGCAGGAATTCGCGGTCGATGACGGCGTAGTGCAGCCATGAAGCGAGGCCATGCACGATCGCCGCAACGGCGCCCGCCAGCATCGCGAGGAAATAACGCGGCAGGAACGCAGCCGGTTGTGGAAAGCTCCCGCGTGCGAAACGGATGGCAGCGAACTGCGCCGCCCCCGCCGCGATCGCCATGATTGCGAGCCCGATGATCTCGCTCGCACCGTAGCCGGGATCCGCTTTCGCGAGCAGGATCGAGGCGATTCCGGACAGTATTCCGGCGACGATGCCGGGGTAGAGAAAGCTGCGCGGCATGGTGCTGCTCCGTGGACGAAACCGGAAGACTAAAGGCTGGAGACTGGGCGCGAAAGATGAAAATGGACGCCGTCATTCGTGATCGACGAATCCTGTCGATCCTGTCCGTTGCGCTTGCCTTTCAATGCCGCCGGCTGTCGATCCAGTCGGAAACCGCGTGGCCCGGCATCGGACGCGCGATGAAGAATCCCTGCACGAAGTCGCAGCCCGTGCGATGCAGGAAGTCCATCGTCGCCGCGTCTTCGACGCCCTCGGCAACCACGCGCAGGTCGAGCTTGTGACCGAGTTCGATGAACGAGCTGATGATGGAACGGGATTCCTTCGAAACCGCCGCCGTCATGACGAAGGACTTGTCGACCTTCATTTCCGAGAACGGCAGCCGGGCAAGCTGCGCCATGGACGAGTACCCCGTACCGACGTCGTCGATCGACACGTGGAAACCTTTCATGCGCAGGCGCGTGACAAGGTCCAGCGCGAGCACGGGGTCGTCCATCGCCGTGGTTTCCGTCAACTCCAGGATCAGGCGGTCGGGGTCGATGCCGGCGTCGGCGCATTGCCGCGCCAGCCGGTCGGCGAGCCCGAGATCGACGAGGGCCTTTGCCGAAAGGTTCACCGACAGGGAAAGCGGCATGTCGTTGCGGACATCGCGCATCCAGCGCATGGCCTCGTCCAGGATCTGGGTGGTGATTTCACCGATCAGGTTCAGCCGTTCCGCGAGCGGAATGAACGCATCCGGCATGATCATGCCGAGGGACGGGTGACGCCAGCGGACCAGCGCTTCGAAACCCGAAACCCGCCCGGAACCGCAGTGAATCTTCGGCTGGTAGTAGACGTCGAACTGCCTTTTTTCGATGGCGGTGCGCAGGTCGTCTTCCGTGATCGGCGGCGTTTTCGCCTTTTTCGGCGTTTCCACCGGCGCGCTTTTCCGCGCGGGTTCGCCGGTCTGGAGAAAATTCTGCAGTTCCCTGGCCGAAAGCGGTTTCGACAGCACCCCCGCGATGCGCAGCCCTTTTTCCGCGGCCGTGCGCCTTGCGGCGTCCAGCACGCGGTTGCCGACGCCGCTCAGGATGACAATGCGGGCGTCGCACTTGCGCTCGGCGAGATGCCGCATGATCTCGACGCCATCCATCTCGGGCATGACCAGGTCAAGCACGATGTGCGTCGGCTTCCAGTCGTCGATCGCCTGGAAAAACGCATCCGGCCGGAAAAATGACCGCGCTTCCATGCCGGCGGCTTCGGCGATGTAGCGGATGGTCTCGCCGACAGCGGCATCGTCATCGAGTATCAGAATGCGGCTTGTCATTGCCCTTGTCTCTGTCGTTGTCTTTCCGGCCGGATTCCTGCAGCGCCTGGCGCAGCTTCTTCGCGAGCTCGGTGCGCTGGTAGGGTTTCTGCAGAAGATGGACGCCCCGGTCCAGCCGTCCCTGGTGCACGATGGCGTTCTCGGTGTAGCCGGAGGTGTAGAGGACTTTCAGTTTCGGCCGCAGCCGTTTCGCCGTCTCGGCGAGTTCCCGCCCCGTCATGCCGCCCGACATGATCACGTCCGTGAACAGCAGGTCGATGTCGCTTTCGCGTTTCATGATTTCAAGCGCCCGCGGTCCGTCGGGCGCGGCAATGACGTTGTAGCCGAGTTTCTGCAGCTGGCTGGCCGCGTGCTCGCGCACGAGCTCGTCGTCTTCGACGATCAGCACTTTCTCCGAGCCGGAGGGCTCCGTTTTCGTGCCGGCGCCGAGGGTCGCGGCTTCTTCGGCCCGGTTCGCGCGCCGCAGGTAGAGCCGTACCGTCGTGCCCTGGCCCGGCTCGGAGTAGATCTTGATGTGACCTTCCGACTGCTTGGCGAACCCGTAGGCCATGCTGAGCCCGAGCCCGGTGCCCTTGCCTTTTTCCTTGGTGGTGAAAAACGGATCGAATACGCGGCCGAGATTCTCGGGGGGAATGCCATGGCCGGTGTCGGAGACGGCGATCATCACGTACCGCCCCGGCGTGACTTCCGCGTTGTCGGCGGCGTACGCGTCGTCAAGCTCGACGTTGTCGATCTCGATGGTCAGGAGACCGCCTTCCGGCATCGCGTCCCTGGCGTTGATCGCGAGGTTCAGCAGCACCGCTTCAAGCTGGCCCGGATCGACGAACGCCCACCAGGCGTTGTCCCGCGGGATGACTTCGAGATCGATGTTCTCCAGCAACGTGCGGCGCAGGAGATCCTCCATCCCGAGCACCAGCTGATTGACATCGATCATGTGCGGTTCAAGCGCCTGGCGCCGTGCGAACGCGAGCAGGCGATGGGTGAGCTCGGCGCCGCGGTTCGCTGCCGTCCGGCTCATTTCCGCCAGCTTGTGCAGCGGATCGCCGGCGGGCACGCGATCGAGCATGAGTTCGGCGTTGCCGAGGATGACGGTCAGCAGGTTGTTGAAATCGTGCGCCACGCCGCCGGTCAGCTTGCCGATGGATTCCAGCCGTTGCGACTGCCGCAACTGTTCCTCAAGCGCGAGGCGCTCGGTGATGTTGGTATCGATCGTCAGTATGCTCTGGGGCCTGCCGTTGTCGTCTCTTGCCAGCGTCCAGGCGCCGTCGATGTTGACGATGCTGCCGTCCTTGCGGCGCTTGGTGATCTCGCCGTTCCATTCATCCTTTTCCAGCACGTGCCGGACCGCGGCGTGAAACGTCTGCGGCGACGGCTGCAGCAGTTCCTCCATGTCGCGTCCGATCGCTTCCCCGGCCGTCCAGCCGTACAGCCGTTCCGCGCCCTTGTTCCAGTAGGTGATGCGGTTGTCCACGTCACGGACGATGATCGCGTCGCGCGCCTGGTCGAGCAGCGCCGCTTGCTGCTGCAGGCGCATCTCGTGTTCCTTGCGTTCCGTGACGTCATGCATGGTGGTCAGCGCGTAGACCGCCTCGCCGTCGCTGTTCCGGACCATTGTCGAACGCAGCGCGACCCAGACCGTTTTGCCATCGCGCCGAAGGTAGCGTTTCTCCGCCTGATAGCTGGCGATCTCCCCGGATGCAAGCGCGCGCAGCGCGTCGCGGCCGGCCTCGAGATCGTCGGGATGCGTCAGTTCCGCGAAATTTCGGCCCTTCAGTTCTTCCTGCGTGTAACCGAGCAACTCGGCGAACGCGGGGTTGACGCGCCGGAACCTGCCGTCGAGATCGACTTCGCAGATGCCGGTCTGCACCTTGTCGAACGTGGCAGCGAGATGTTCCGCGTAACGGTGCAGGGCTTCGTCGGCCTGCTTGCGTTCGGTGATGTCGCGAACGAACGCGCTGAACGTGAAGCCCTCGCTGCCTTTCAGGGCCACGATGGAGAGTTCGACGGGAAATTCGTGTCCGTCCCGGTGCAAGGCGGTGACTTCCGTGTGCCGGTTGAGGAGGGGGCCTTCGCCGGTTTCAAGGAAACGCGCGATGCCGCGGCGATGGGCCGCGCGGAACGCTTCGGGAATGACGAGTTCGTACAGGCAGCCGCCGACGGCTTCGTCGCGCGACCAGCCGAAGGTTTTTTCGGCCTGCGGGTTCCAGCCGGTGATGACGCTGCCGGCGTCGATGGTGATGACCGCGTCCAGGGCGTTCCGGACGATCAGTTGCGTGCGTTCCTCGCTTTCGCGGCGCGCCGCCTCGGCCTGCTTGCGGTCGGTGATGTCGCGGAAGTAGACGGCGAGGCCGTCGGGGGACGGATAGGCTGTCACGTCAAGCCACAGCTTCAGCGGAGGAAAGTACTCCTCGAAGGTCACGGTGCGGTTTTCGGCCTTTGCGCGACGGTATTCATGTTCGAAGCCGGTGCCCGCGGCTTCCTTGTATTCCTCCCAGATATTCTTTCCGAGAATTTCCTCGCGCGGCCGCCGGACGATCCTTTCCGCCTGCCGGTTCATGAAGGTCAGGCGCCATTGATTGTCCACCGTGGCAAAGCCGTCGCTGATGCTCTCGAAGGTGGCAGTGAGGCGCTCGGCAAGGTTTTCGATTTTCGCTTCCGCCTGTTTCTTTTGCGTGATGTCCTGCAGGGCGCCGCGGACGCACGCCACTTTGCCATGCGCGTCGTACACCGCCTGTCCGATCACGCGGGCCCAGGCGCGCCGGCCCTTCGCCGTGACGATCTGGAATTCCAGGTCGTAGGGTTTGCCTTCGTGAATGCAGGCGTCGAGCGCTTCGCGTATCGTGTCGCGCCACTTCGGTGCAACGTACCGGAGGGCATCGGCGAAATTGATGCGCGAACCCGGCGGCAGCTCGTGAATCGCCGCCACTTCGTCGGACCAGGTGATTTCCTGTTCGGCAACATCGAGCTGCCACGCGCCCAGCTTCGCCATCTGGCCTGCGGCGCGCATCAGGTGTTCGCTGCGTTGCAGGCGTTCCTGTTCCTGCCTGTTCTCCGTGATGTCCTGCAGGGTGCCGAACAGGCGCTCGGGTCTGCCGTCATCGTCCCTTACCAGTTGCACGCGTTCGCGCACGTGCCGGACTTCGCCGTCGGGCCGGACGATGCGATGTTCGAATTCCGCCTGTTCGCCGCGCATTGCCCGCTCGCGTGCCGCGTCGAGCAGGGGCCTGTCGTCCGGATGCACGATGGCTGCAATCACTTCCGGCGATGGCGGCGTGCCTCTGTCCAGTCCGAGAATGTTGTAAACCTCGTCCGACCAGGTGCGTTGCCCGTCACCGATGCCGAGTTCCATGCTGCCGATATGCGCGATGCGCTGGGCGAAACTGAGATGCTCGTTCAGCCGTTTCAATTCCTGCGATCGCTGCACGAGATCCGCTTCCATCTGCCTCGCGCGCGATTCGAGTTGCCGCTGTCCGGCGGAAGTTTCGCTTTCGCGCTGTTCGTGGCGGATCAGTTCCGTGACGTCCCTGATGTGTTGAATGATGTGGGTCAGCTTGCCGTTCCCGTCGAAGACCGGCGCGTTCACCGTGCTCCAGTAGCGTTCCCCGGCCCCGCCGTCCCGCGTGGAGCGGCGAACCGGAAGGTGCAGCACCGGCATCTCGTCTTCGTGGCCGTGCGTCCTTACCCGTTCCAGGGACTCGCGCAGCTTGCGTATGTCTCCGGCGTTCCCGGGGAACGCTTCGAAAATCGACTTTCCGACGAGGTCTTCACGCCGCCGCATGCTGGCCTCGAGCAGGCCGTCGCTGACGGCGATGATCCGGTAGCTGTCATCCGCCTCCGTGAGCAAGTAGATTCCGGGCAGCGAATCGAACACTGCGTGCAGGTTCACGGGAGCGGTATCGTCGGCATGTCGGTTGCCATCTGCCATTGTTGCGGCGATACCTCTTTTTCTGGAAACACGCGGGCAATTCTTGACGAGGAAACCGATGGCTTCCGGCAGTCACGCCTGACACATATTGGAGCAAATGACCGCGAAAACCAGTGTAGTGAGGGGTGTAAATATTGATACGGGTGGAAACTTCTAATTGGAAGAATGCGGGAGGTTTCCACTCACGTTCCGTCGCGAGTGCCCGGCAATTTCAAGGCGGGGCGCGGGTATTGAAAAGGATGAAGCGACATATCGCTGCAATGAATGAAGCGCGGGACAGGGTATTCGCTGTATGAGTTCAGCCGCGAAAAAAAACCGCGACGGTGTCGCGGTTTTTTTTTCGCGCTGCACTCAACCCGCGCTTACACGGCGATCGGCGGCGGCTGGCTTCGCGCTGTCGCTTCCTGGCGATTCAGTTCCTGCGCGATGGAACCGAGCGCCGGATAGTCGAGCGGCACGAGACCGTAGATCTTCAGGTGGTCCCACAGGCTGACAAGATGAAACTCCAGGTAGCCCGGATGTTCGGTGTTGAAGAACATCGCCTGGCCTTCCAGCCATTGCAGGCCGTTTTCGATCGCGGCACGCGCCTTTTGAAAGAAGGCGTGCGGCTGCGTGTCGAGACCGGTTCTTTCCGCCAGGACGATTTTCACCTCGTCCGCCATGATGCCGTTGATGACTGCGCGCGTGTTCAGGATCGCGGTGTCATCGGTCAGGACGCGGAACCTGTCATGCGGATCGTGTCTTCGCACAATATGAGCGGCGATGTGATCGGATTCGATCAGCCACAGATCCTTGTCGCGCAAAACGGGAACCTGCATCAGCGGATTGCCCTGGAACAGTTCCATGTTCTGATCGGCTGCGTTGCCGACGTCGACCAGTTCGTAATCCAGCCCGTAGTGATCCAGCAGAAGACGGACCTTCCGGGAGAAATGCGAGCGTGCAGTCACGAAGAGTTGCATGGCGGCTCCGGTTTTCTGGAAGACCCTGGCGGATCATTGTCTCCTGAAGTGATCCGCGATCACGTTCGCGACGCACATCGTCAGTTTCTTTCCCATCGGAATGTGCAGGAACTCGTTCGGTCCGTGCGCATTCGATTTCGGCCCGAGCAGGCCGGTGACGATGAACTGCGAGTCCGGGAATTTTTCCGCCAGCATGCCCATGAACGGAATCGAACCGCCCATGCCCCAGTAGACGACGTCCTTGCCGAAGTATTCGTTCGACGCCTTGTTCATTGACTCGTGGAGCCAGGGTGCGACGGCCGGCGCGTCCCAGCCGCTCGCGGCGGAGCCGGTGTGGAACGCGGCTTTCGCGCCGTAGATCGCGGGCCGGTCGTTGATCGCCTTTTCGATCGCCTTCGCCGCCTTGCCGGCATCGACAGTCGGCGGCGTGCGGAAGGAAAGCTTCAACGACGTGTACGGCCGCAGGGTGTTGCCGGCCATGCCGAGCTCCGGCATGCCTTCCTGGCCGGTGACGGCGAGCATCGGCCGCCAGGTGTTGTTGAGCACGAGTTCATACGCATCGTTCGACATCGGCTGCATGCCGTCGACGAAGGGCAGGTCCTGGTCGGCGTGCTCGCCGAGCACTTCTGCCGCGTGCCGCGCTTCGGCCTTGCGGTTCTCGGGAACATCCGTGTTCAGTTCCTTCACGAGGATTTCGCCGGTCGCGGTGTCCTCGATGCGATCCAGCAGTTCGCGCAGTACGCGGAAGGAGGAGGCGGTGATGCCGCTGGCCATGCCGGAATGCACGCCTTCGGTCAGCACGTCCGCGCGCAGCGTGCCGACGATGTTGCCGCGCAGCGAGGTGGTCACCCAGAGCTGTTCGTAGTTGCCGCAGCCGGCGTCGAGACAGACGACGAGGCTCGGCTCGCCGATGCGGTCCTTGAGGTGGTCGATGTATTCCGGCAGGCCGACGGAGTTGGACTCCTCGCAGCATTCGATGACCAGCACGCAGCGGCGGTGGGGCAGATTCTGCTCCTGCAGCGCGCGGATGGCGGCGAGCGAACCGAACACGGCGTAACCGTCGTCGGCGCCGCGGCGCCCGTAAAGCCTGTCGCCGCGGATCACCGGCGTCCACGGCCCCAGGCCTTCCTCCCAGCCGGTGAATTCCGGCTGCTTGTCGAGGTGGCCATAAAGAAGAATCGGATCGTCGCCCTGGCCGGCCGCGCCGCCGAAGGCGTCCACTTCCACGAAAAGCAGCGGCGTGTAACCGTCGAGGCGCATGATTTCGGCTTTCATGCCCTTCACGGGCTGCGATTTCACCCAGCCGAGCGCGAGTTCCACTGCCTGGTCCATGTAGCCGTGTTTTGCCCAGTCCGCGTCGAAATTCGGGGACTTGTTGGGAATTTTCACGTATTCGATCAGCTGCGGCAGAATCGAATCGTCCCAGAGCTGGTTGACGAAATCGCGGACCTTGGCGACGTCCATGACGGCTCCTTTGGCATGCATGGGGAAAAACGGGCGCTCAGGGTACCTGATTTGGCGATGCCGCGGCAGGCGGTAAAGGAGGGGTTGTACCTATATGCGAAATCCTATAAAAAGCACTACAGGATTCTGCATACAGAGGGCGACCCAATGATCTACCTGCTGCTCAAGACCGTTCACATCCTCGCCGCCGTGCTGTTCATCGGCAACATCACCACCGGCATTCTCTGGAAACTGCATGGCGACCGCTCGAACGACCCCCGCGTCATGGCGCACACGCTGGCCGGCATCATCCGCGCCGATCGCTGGTTCACCATGCCCGCCGTGATCGTGCTTTTGCTCAGCGGTCTCGGCCTCGCGCACGTCGGCGGCTATCCGTTCTTCGGTACGTTCTGGATCTGGGCCGGGCTTGCGCTGTTCGTCGCAACCGGCATCGTGGCGGGCCGCTGGGTTGCGCCGGTGCAGAGGAAGCTGCTGGCCGTGGCCGGCGCGCCGCAGTTCGACGCGCAGGAATACGCGCGGCTTTCGGCCGCGTGGGCAAGGAGCGGCAGCATCGCCACGCTGCTGCCGCTCGCAGCGCTCGTGCTCATGGTCTTCAAGCCGGTTTTCTGAGCATGAGTCTTGATCGCATCCTGCTCGGCATCCTTCGGAAACCGGCATCCGGTTACGACATCAAGCAGCAGTTCGAGAAGGTGTTCCGGCATTTCTGGTCGGCGGATCTCGCGCAGATCTACCGCGCGCTGGCGAAGCTCGAAAAGGAAGGGCTGCTTGAACGTCGCACGGAGCCGTCGGCGCGCGGGCCGGACCGCAAGGTGTACACGCGCACCGCGGCGGGATCGGAACGCCTGCGCGAGTGGCTTGCGGAGGGTCCGGTGTTCGGGACGGAAAAGTTCACCTATCTCGCGCAGGCATTCTTTCTCGCCGAAGCGGCGCCCGAGGAGCGCATCGCGTTCTACGAAGCGTTGCGTGAACGCCTCATGGAGCAGCACGCGACGCTCGCGGCGATAGAACAGAACTGGCGGCAGTCGGGCGGGGCGGATTTTCCCGCAAATCTCGACGAGGCGGACTTTCACTCGTATCTCACGCTCGACATGGGCGTGCAGAAGACGCGCGCGCTGGTGGAGTGGGCGGATGCGTCGCTGGCGCGCATTCACGCTCGAACGCGAAAGCGCAACTAATGTCAGGCCGGCTCGAACGGCGATCGGTAGAGTTCCGC
This sequence comes from Gammaproteobacteria bacterium, assembly GCA_036381715.1. Lineage (GTDB taxonomy): Bacteria > Pseudomonadota > Gammaproteobacteria > Natronospirales > JAJUFS01 > JAJUFS01. The sequence goes on from DASVCH010000172.1 coordinate 58,763, forward strand.
TTGCCAAGGGAGAAACCTGATGAATGACGCGGCCCGGCAGCGCTACCGGCTACGGTTTCAACGCGTGCTGGATTACATCGACACGCACCTGGACGAAAATCCGGGCGTGGACGCGTTGAGCCGCGTGGCGCATTTCTCCAGGTTTCATTTTCACCGGCAGTTTTCCGAATACGTCGGCATTGGCGTCGGCCGTTACGTGCAGTTGCTGCGCTTGCGGCGCGCGGCTTGCCAGCTCGCGTTTCGCGAGGACCTGCGCGTGACCGACGTGGCGCTGGCGGCGGGGTTCGAGCGGCCGGAAACGTTCAGCCGCGCGTTTCGCAAGTGGTTCGGACAAAGTCCCGTTGCCTTCAGGAAGGCGCCGGCCTGGGAGCCCTGGCATGGCATCGTCAATTCACTGTATCGCAAGGAGAACGCTTCCATGAAACAGCATCATGGCGACAACGAGGTCCGAATCGAGGCGTTCCGTGAAACGCCCATTGCCGTTCTGGAGCACCGCGGCGCGCCCGAAGGCCTCAACGAAACGCTGCGGATTTTCATCGCCTGGCGCAGGCGCTTCGGCCCGTCACCGCGCGTCAGCGACACGTACAACCTCGTTTATCACGATCCCGCGACAACGCCGGCAGAGGAGTACCGCTTCGGTATTGCCGCGTCGGTTGACGGCGACGTGGCGGACAACGACTACGGCGTGGTGCGGCAGGTGATTCCGGCCGGGCGTTGCGCGGTGCTGCGGCACGTCGGACCGGACCGGAACATCGGCGAAAGCGTGCGCATGCTTTACCGCGAGTGGCTGCCGGCCAGCGGCGAGGAGTTGCGCGACTTTCCGATCTTCTTCCACCGCATCAAGCTGTTTCCGGACGTGCCCGAAAGCGAAATGTTGACGGACGTCTATCTGCCTTTGCAGTGACCGCCGCGACAGCACGGGCTGCAAAAAAAAGCGCCTGCATTTTGCAGGCGCTTTCCGGTCTTTCAGGTCAACGCGCAGTCATGCGGAGGCGCGTTGGGGTTCGGCGTTTGCGTTCGGACCGTTCAGCAGCGCATCGCGCGTCGCTTCCACGATCAGGTCGACTTCTTCCGAGGTGATCGCGAAATGCGGCGTGAAACGCAGCGAATTCGCGCCGCCGTGGATCACGCCCACGCCCTGCATGCGCATGTATTCCTCGGTG
>DASVCH010000173.1:0-11843 GCA_036381715.1 Gammaproteobacteria bacterium
CGCGGCGCACCGGCTTGACGAGATAGTCCATGGCCTGCGCCTCGAAGGCTTCGATGGCGAAGCGGTCGTAGGCGGTGGTGAAGATGACGGCGGGCGGCGTGGCGAGTCCGGCGAGATGCCGCGCGCACTCGAGCCCGTCCATGCCCGGCATGCGGATGTCGAGCAGCACCACGTCGGGATTGAGCGCGTCGAACTGCTTCAGCGCGCTCGCGCCGTCGCCGGCTTCGCCCACGACGGCAACGTCCGGGATCTGCTGCAGCAGACCGCGCAGGCGGAGTCGCGCGGGCGCCTCGTCGTCAACGATCAGTACGCGCATGATCGGCATCCTGCGGCAATATCACTTCAGCTTCAAAATAGCCTGCGTTTCGCCGTGTCGCCAGCAGCGCGCGCTTGCCGAGCGCCAATGCCAGGCGCTCGCGCGTGTTTTCCAGCGCGATGTGGAAACCCCGGCTTTCCGTCGTGCCGTCGGCGACGGGATTCGTGACCGTCAGCCGGTAGCCGTCATTCGTCGTCTCCCCGCTGATCCTCACCGTGCCGCCCTCGCGCAGGCGCTCGATGCCGTGGTGAATGGCGTTTTCCAGCAGCGGCTGGAGCGTGAGGCGCGGCAGGCGAACGGGAATCTCCGGCAACGCGATCTGCCAGTCGACATCCAGGCGCTCGCCGAGGCGTTTTTCCTCGAGGCGCTGGTAGAGCCTTGCGAGCGCAATCTCCTCGTCCAGCGGAACCAGCACGGCGGCGTCGTCGAGACTGGCGCGGAACAGGTCGGAGAGATCCTCCACCGCCTGTTCGGCAGCGTTCGGCGCAACGGGAATCAATGCGGCGATGGTGTTCAGGCTGTTGAAAAGAAAATGCGGCCGGATGCGTGCCTGCAGGGCCTCGATGCGGGCGCCGGCCTCGCGGCGCACCTGGCGGCGCCACTGGTACTGCACGTGGAAATATCGCAGCGCGACCGCGCTGACGATGGCGCTGATGATGAGGTTGCGCGCGACGAACATCAGCATGTCGACGCCCGCGGGATCGGCCGCAAGCATGCCGAACTGCAGTTCGCGGTCGGCCCACGCGCCGATGCCGCTGATTATCGCGGTCGTCGCGAGCAGCAGCCCGTAACAGGCAAGATACGCGCGCGCCGCGGAAAGATGCGCGAGGCGGCGGCCGGCCGCGCACAGCACCGCGGCCGCGGCGAACGCGAGCCACAGCATGAACAATGAAATCGCGATGAAGTCCCGCAGCACGTCGGCGCCGGGATTGAGCCCGCGCGACAGGGTGAGCACCATCGCGACGAGTTCGGCGATGACGAGAATTTCCGCGATCGCCGGCGCGCTGCAGAAGTCGGGCAGGAAGCGCGCGCGGCGGTCGGTTGGGGCTGGTATTGCACTCGGCATGGCGGAAGTGTCGGATGCGGCAGCGGGAAAGACAAGTGAGGGGGAAGAAGGGAGAAGTGAGAAGGGAGAAGAACGTCAGTCTTCTTCCTTCTCCCTTCTTCCTTGTTTCTCGAACATCCCCCGCTTCAACCGATACAGCGACGAAATGTCCTCGTCGCTGTGTCCCGCCGCGATCAGCCTCCGGTAATGCAGCAGCGTCATTTCCACCACCGGCAGCTGCACGTCGAAGGTTTCGGCCATGCGCTTGCAGATATCGAGATCCTTTTCGTGCAGCGTCACCTTGAAGCCGAGCGGAAAGGACATTTTCTCCATGTTCGGACCGCGGTTCGTCAGGAACCAGCTGGCCGCCGCGCCGCTGCCCACCACGTCGATGACCTTGGCAAGATCGAGACCGTGCGCGTGCGCGAAGGCCAGCGCTTCGGAAACGGCCTGGTTCACGCCCGCGACGGCGATCTGGTTCACGGCTTTCGTCGCCTGGCCGCTGCCCGCCGGGCCCATCAGCGCAATGCGCTTGCCCATCGCCTGCAACACCGGTTGCGCGCGTTCGAAATCCTTCTCGCCTCCGCCGCACATGATCGCAAGCGTGCCGTGAGCCGCGCCTTCCGTGCCGCCCGAAACCGGGCAGTCGAGAAAGCCGATGCCCTGCGCGGCGAGTTTCGCCTCGGCCTGTTTCGCGGTGTCCGCGCTGACGGTCGAGCAATCGATCACCAGGGCGCCGTTCGGCAATGACGCCGCGAGCGCATCGACGACGGCAAGCACGTCCGCATCCGCGCTGACGCAGGTAACGACGCATTCGCAATTCCGCGCGAGGCTTGCAATGTCGTCGAACGCTGTAGCGCCCGTTTCCTCGGCGAGACGTTGCGCCTTCTCAATGCTCCGGTTCCACACGCCGGCGAGCAGGTCTGCCTTGTGCAGGTTCCGCGCCATGGAATAACCCATCGCGCCGAGTCCGATGAAGCCGGTTTTCATTGTCGCGTTGTCCTCGTGGGGGCGGCCGATGGCCGGCAAAAAAACGGCGGAACCTGTCCTACGGCCTGATGGCATTGCACACGGCGATCAGTGCTTCTTCCGCGGCGATGCCTTCAAGCTGACTGTCGATTTCCCGGTAGATGTGCAGATAGTGTTCCTGGAAATGATCGAAGTCCGCTTCGCGGCGCCAGTGATCCTGCGTGTAGAAAATGTTTTCGTCTTCCGCGTCCTGCCAGAGCGTCGTGCCGAGATAGCCGTCGGCGCGCTGGAAGAGCTGCGTCCACGTGCCTTCGCTGGAATAGTGATGCAGGAATTCCTTGCGATGCTCGGGCTCGACACGGTAACGCCAGATGCGCAGATGCTCGTTCATGCCGCCACCCCCTGTTTCCGGAAGCCCTTGATTTCCAGGAGATACCCCGCCGGGCAGCGCAGGTACAGTTTGCGCCGCTCCAGCGGCGTGCCGGCGTCAACGACACGCGGCTCCGCGATCAATGACCCCGGCGCACGGCGGCGGACACTGGCGAGAATGCGCTCGAACGCATCGACATCCACGTTGATGCCGAAATGGAGTTCGGACGGTTGCGAATCCGGTTTGGCGTCCGGATTCTCCTTCAGCGTGAGCTGTATTCCGGCCAGCTCCAGGTTGACGTAACCGGAAGGATCGAGATGCCGTACCTCGGCGGAAAGGATGTCCGTGAAGAAAGCCATTGACGGCTGCAATTCCGGCACGCCGAGCGAAAGGTGGAAAGTCGCGTCCATTCGATGTCTCCTTGATGATCACTTTTCGAGATAGGTATAGCCCGCCAGTCCTTCTTCCAGCGCTTCCATGTAGCGCGTGCGCGTCTTCTTGTCGAGGCCGGCCTTGAGAATCTTCTCGCGGTAGCAGGCGAGCAGGTCTTCCGCGGCGAGATGCACGTAGGCGAGCACTTCGTCGGCACGGTCGCCTTTCTCCGGGCGCACCATGACGAATCTGCCGTCCTCGTCCATCTCGACGTTCACGGAGTCGGTGTCGCCGAAAAGATTGTGCAGGTCGCCGAGAATTTCCTGGTACGCGCCAACGAGGAAGAAGCCGAGCAAGTAGTCTTCGTCCTTCTTCAGCGAATGCACGGCCAGCGTCGCTTCCAGTCCGTCCTGGTCGACGTACTGCTCGATGCGCCCGTCCGAATCGCAGGTCATGTCCTGGATAACCGCGCGGCGCGTCGGCGCCTCGTTCAGGCGGTGCACCGGCACGATGGGAAAGATCTGATCGATGGCCCACACGTCCGGCAGCGACTGGAAGACGGACATGTTGCAGAAATACTTGTCGGCGAGTTTTTCGTTCAGCTCGTCGTACATCTCGCGCTGCGGCTTCGCGGTCGGGCGCAGGTTCGCGCGCACGCGCCGGCAGGTGGCGTAGTACAGCTGCTCGGCACGCGCGCGCTGTTCCAGCGAAATGATGCCGTGGATGTACATCGCCTGCGCTTCGGACAGCCAGTAGATGGCGTCCTGGTAGATCTCCAGGTTCGCGCGGCCGTCCGAATTCTCGTAGCCCTCCCAAAGATCGTGCAGGACCATCGGGTCGTCGTCCGAAGGCGCTTCGGGTTCGAATTCGAGAATGCTTTCGGCGTCGACGACATTCGTCACCAGCACGGCGTGATGCGCGGTCATCGCGCGGCCGGATTCGGTGATGACGTCCGGGTGCGGCAGGCCGTATTCCTCGCAGATTTCCCACAAGGTGCGCACGATGGTGTTCGCGTACTGCGACATGGAGTAGTTGGTGGAGTAGTCGCGCCTCGAGCGCGTGCCTTCGTAGTCCACGCCGAGCCCGCCGCCGACGTCCATGGTCCGGATCGGCACGCCGAGCGCGTGCATTTCCGCATACGCGCGCGCCGACTCGCGCATGCCGCGCGCGATGTCGCGGATGTTCGCGAGCTGCGAGCCGAGATGGAAGTGCAGCAGCTGCAGGCAGTCCTTCATGCCGGCGGCGTCGAGTTTCTCGACGGCTTCGAGCAGCTGCGAGGCGAGCAGGCCGAACTTGGATTTCTCGCCGCCGGTGTCCGCCCAGCGGCCGCCGCCGGCGTTCGAGATGCGCACGCGCACGCCGAGCGTCGGACGTATGTTCATGCGCTTCGTCAGTTCGATGATGTGATCGATCTCGTTCAGCTTCTCGACCACGATGTAGACCTTGTGACCGAGCTGCTGGCCGATCAGCGCGAGTTCGAGGTACTCGCGATCCTTGTAGCCGTTGCAGACGATCGTCGAACCTTCCGGCGCGAGCGCGAGCACGGCCATCAGCTCCGGCTTCGAACCCGCTTCCATGCCGACCTTGTCCGCGCCGAACTGCAGGATGTCTTCCAGCACCGAGCGCTGCTGGTTCACCTTGATCGGATAGACGGCCGTGTAGCGCGCCTTGTAGTCATAGGCTTCCATCGCCGTGCCGAAGGCGTTCACCAGGCTTTCGATGCGATGCCGGATGACGTCGCCGAAACGGAACAGCACCGGCAGCGACAGGCCGGCTTCGTCGACGCGGCTGGCAAGGTCGAACAGATCGACGGCGCCGTCCTCGCGATTGCCGGTCGGGTAGACCAGCATCCGTCCCTCGGGGCTGACGTCGAAATAGCCTTCACCCCAGCGGGCGATGTTGTAGATCTCGCGGCAGGCCCTGGTGGCGTCGTCGGTCATCGGCGGTCCCCGGCGGAGTGAAATGTGCCGCGAATTATAGGTGATGCGGACAGCGCGGCGAAGGCGCCGCCGTTATAATTGGCGGCCGATTTTCACCGGACCCCGCGAGGACCCAGAGATGAACGACGAGCCGAAGGACAACGCGCTGCCTTTTACCAATAAGGGCTGGTTTACCGAAGTGGCCGGCGAGGCAGGCTCCGCGTTCTCGCTCGAGATTCGCCGCAAGCTGCATGAAGAGCAGACGCCGTACCAGAAGATCGAAGTCTGGGAGACGGCGCATTGGGGCAACCTGATGGCGATCGACGGCTACGTCATGCTCTCGACGCGCGACAATTTTCTCTACCACGAGATGATGGCGCACGTGCCGCTGTTCTCTCACGCCGATCCGAAACGCGTGCTCATCATCGGTGGCGGCGATTGCGGCACGTTGCGTGAAGTGCTTCGCCATGACACCGTCGAAAAGGCCTGGCAGGTGGATATCGACGAAGGCGTGACGCGCGCGTCGGAGAAGTTCTTTCCGGAGCTTTGCGAATCCAACGCCGACCCGCGCGCGGAACTGCATTTCGCCGACGGCATCAGGTGGGTGAAGGAGGGCGCTCCCGGAAGCGTCGACGTCATCATCGTCGATTCCACCGATCCGGTCGGACCCGCCGAGGGACTGTTCACGGAAGCCTTCTACCGCGATTGCCACGCGATGCTGGCGGATGGCGGCGTCCTTGTGCAGCAAAGCGAATCGCCGCTTCTGCACATGAGAATCCTCAAGGAAATGCATACGGCCATGCGTGCGGCCGGATACGCCGACGTGAAGAGCTACCAGTTCCCGCAGCCGGTTTATCCTTCCGGCTGGTGGTCGGGCACGATGGCGCGCAAGGGGACGGCATTCGGCGGCTTTCGTGATGCGGTGAATTTCGAAACGCGCTATTACACGGCGGGGATTCATCGCGGCGCGCTGGCGATGCCGGCGTTCTTTGACCGGGAAATCGCGGAAACGGTCAGGTGATTTTCCCTAGCGCAAACGCGGCGTACCTGTAGGCAGGCGAGGCTTTTACAGCAATCACCCGGTAGTCAATCACTCAGTGCTCAACATAATTCCTGTTATGTACGGTAGAGAACAGGAATGGGAATGAGCAAGCACAAAGTCGACGTGGCCGATCTTCGGTTCGGCATGTATGTCGCGGAGCTCGACCGCCCCTGGGTCGGGAGTCCTTTCCTGTTCCAGGGGTTTCACATCCGGTCGGCGGAAGACCTGGAAAAGCTCCACCGCGCATGCAAGTTCGTCTATGTCGAAGACCATGATGAGCCGGACACCGACGCGCACACGATCCGCCTGTCCGTCAACGCCCGTCCGGGCTCCAACCCGAACCGCAGCCGTTCGGAATGGCAGCGCATCGCGTCCGAGGAGCGGCGGGCGACATTCCAGCGCGAGTTCCGGCGCGTCGCCGCCGTTCGCGCCGGCACGCGCCGTTACGTGCGGAAACTGCTGACGGACGTGCGCTTCGGCCGCTCCGTCGATACCGAAGCGGCAAAGCAGGTGGTCACGGAAATGGTCGACCGCATCACTTCGGATCCCGACACCGCGCTGTGGCTGACGCAGCTGCGGAACATGCACGAATACACCGCGCAGCACTGCGTGAACGTCGCCGTGCTGGCGATCGCCTTCGCCGCGCACCTCGGCTACGCGCGCGAACAGCTGCAGCTCATCGGGCTCGGGGCGCTGTTCCACGACATCGGCAAGATGCGCGTGCCGCCGCACATTCTCGACAAGGCGGGACCGCTGACGGCGGAAGAATTCGAGATCATGAAACGCCACCCGGTGGATGGCTACGAGATACTGAAAGCGACCGGCGAGGTGCCGGTGCAGGCGCTGCAGATCGTGCGCTATCACCACGAGCGCATTTCAGGGCGCGGTTATCCCGAGGGTCTTCGCGGCGAGCAGATATCGACGGCAGTGCTGATCGTCGCGATCTGCGACGTGTACGACGCCTTGACGTCGGACCGGTCCTATCATCACGGCATTCCCGCGGACCAGGGCCTTCACGCCATGTACCAGTTGTCGGCGGAGAACTTCGGCCGCGAACTGGTGCAGGAATTCATCAAGTGCATCGGCATCTACCCGGTCGGCAGCATCGTCGAACTCGGCACCGGCGCGCTCGGCGTGGTGATGACGAAGGATCCGCTCAACAAGCTGCAGCCGGTTGTCATGCTGGTGCGCGATCGCCACGGCCGCGAATACCGGCCGCGCCGCTTCGTCAGTCTTGCCAGCCAGTCGGCGCTGGACCTGAAGAACGACTGGCGCGTAAGGCGGGTGGTGGAACCGAAGGATTGCGATCTCGACCTGAAGCGTCTTGCCGCCGACGAACTGCTGCGCGGCGGCCACCAGGTGATGCACGTGTAGAAACGGCGAAGCCCTGCATTCAGGGCTTCGTCAGCGCAAGACGGATTTTCTCAGTTGCAGTATTCCGCGACCTTGTCGCGCATCTCCTGCCGGCGCTGAACCATTTCCTCGGACGTGAGGTATTCGCGCTGGCCGCCGTTCTCGCGGTACATGCGCCGTTCCATCATCATCTTCTCCAGGCGCTCGCGCGCCGCCGTGCATTGCTGCGCGCGCTGTTCGGCTTCCCGTTGCGCCTCGGCTTCGGCTTCGGCGGCCCGGGTTTCGGCCTCGTTGAGCGAGGCGACCTGCTCCCTGCGGTTCTCGATGCGTTCGCGTACCGCGTCGACGTCGGTCGGCTCGTTCTCGATGTCCAGTTTCTCGGTGTCGCCATTCTCGCAGGGCGTTGCGGAATAGCGCACGGCGCCGTCTTCCGTCACGCACTTGAACACGCCAGCGGCAGCCGCCGGGAATGCCGGCAGCAGCATGAGCGCGATCACGAACAGCGCGCGGATCATTGGCAGCGTTCCTCGATCTTCCGGCGCAGCCTGTCGCGTTCCGCCTGCGTTTCCTCTTCGGTCAGGCGGCGCTCGGTGCCGTCTTCACGCTTCTGGACAAGGTAGGCCGCATCCTCGTAGCGCTGCAGCTGGGTGCGGGCGAGTTCGCAGCGCTGTTTCTGCAGCTGCAACTGCGCCTTGACGACAGGGTCGGTCGCTTCCGCGATCCGCTCGTCCAGCGATTTTTGCTCTTTCGCTTCGCCGGCGCTTTCCGCCGGCGCCGCTGCCTTCGGCACCTGCAGCGTTTCGGATTGCGTGGACTCGGGGCAGGGCTGGCCGGAATAACGGACCTTTCCGTCGGCGCCGGTGCACTTGTAGACCTCGCCTGCGCCGGCGGGGGAAAGCTGCGCGGCAAGAAGGATGAATGCGGCAATGGCAGTGATTCTGAACATCGCGGTTGTCTCCTGCGTCCGGCCCCTATTAATAATGTGTCGCGCTCACAAGGCGTCGGCGTCCGTCTCGCCGGTGCGGATGCGGATGGCCTGCTCCAGCGGACTCACGAAAATCTTGCCGTCGCCGATCTTGCCGGTCTTCGCGGCATTGATGATCGCCTCGACCACCGGGTCGGCCATTTCGTCGGAAACGGCCAGCTCGATCTTCACCTTCGGCAGGAAGTCGACCACGTACTCCGCGCCGCGGTAGATCTCCGTGTGGCCCTTCTGGCGGCCGAAGCCTTTCACTTCCGTCACGGTGATGCCCTGGACGCCGATGTCCGACAGCGCTTCGCGCACGTCGTCGAGCTTGAAGGGCTTGATGATGGCGGAGATCATTTTCATCTGGAGCGACCCGTCGCTGGCGAGAGCCAGAGTTTAGCATCGCGCGCGAAAATTGAGAGGGAGCGTCGCGGCCGGTAGAATCGCGGCGTGATGATTTCCGCGCCGTGGCGAACCAATCAAGGAAGCCCGTCGCAGTTTGCGGGCCGCGGAACGAACACCGCGCGCTCCGGTCACACAGGAAACGGCGGAAGGCGTTCCGCACGACAACAATCACTCTTCGGGGGAAGATTTCATGAGCGCATCACCTACCGCGGTTCGCGGGCTCGTCGACATTTTCGTCGCGCCTCGCGACGCCTTGCAGTCCGCCTACGATCATCCGCGCCGCCTGTGGCTGCCGCTGATCATCGTCATCGCGGCGATGAGCGGATTCTGGGTCTGGTACTACCAGACGGTGGACTTCAACTGGCTGGTCGATCATTTCCTTTCCATGTCCGGACGGGAAATGACGCCGGAGCAGATGGAAGCGGCACGCGGTTTCATGTCGCCGATGTCCATGACGATCCAGTCCGTGATCGGCGTGGTCGTCTTCACCTTCGCCATGTCCGCGATCATCGCGCTCTACTTTCACATCGTCGCCAAGGTCAGCGGCTTCAGGGAAATGGAATACGGCCGCTGGTTCAGCCTGGTGGCCTGGGCGGGGTTTCCGACCATCCTGGTCATCGCCGGCATGGCGCTGAATTTCGCCCTCTCCGACAGCGGCCAGGTTCCGCCGGAAAGACTCGCGGTGACCAACCTCGCCAACCTGCTCGGGCTGGACATGAGCGAGCCGGGCTGGCAGCGCACGCTGGGCAGCTTCGACCTCGTCATGCTCTGGCAGATATTCCTGATGGGCCTCGGCGTTTCGATGTACATGAAAAAGCGCCTGGCAACGGGCATCGTGATCGCGGCGATCCCGACCGTGCTGTTCTACGGCGTCAGCCTGCTTGTCGCCGTTCTCTGACCGCGGCGACCTTGCAACGACAGGAAGTTATCGAATGCGCAAGTTCCTCATCTTCGGCGGCGTCATCCTCGGCCTCGTCCTGCTTGTCGTCGTCTCGCGCCTGCGCGGGGAGGAGGGCCCGGAAGTCGAAACCGCGGCCGTCGAGCGGCACACCATCGAAAGCTCCATCCTCGCCTCGGGGCGTATCGCGTACCGCAACGAAGTGGAACTGCGCTCCGAGGTCATCGGGCAGGTCGTGGAACTGCTGGTCGAGGAAGGCGACGGGGTCAGCCACGGCGAAGTCGTTCTTCGCCTTGATCCGGAAACTTTCCAGGCCGAGGTCGAGCAGGCCCAGGCCAATGTGCGGCAGCAGGGCATCGCCGTCGAAACCCAGAAGCTGGTGATCGAGAATCTCGAACGGCAATGGCGCCGCCAGAAGGAGCTGTTCGAGCAGCGCCTGATCGACGAGAGCACGTACGAGAACGCGACCAATGAACTCGCCATCGCGCGGCTCAACCTGAAATCCCGGCAACAGGCGCTGTCCCAGGCCGAGGCGGCGCTGGCGCAGTCGCAGGAGCGGCTGGACAAGACCGTCGTGCGCGCGCCCATTGACGGCGTCGTGACCGGCCTGTTCGTGAAGGAAGGCGAGACGGTGATTTCCGGCACGACGAACATCGCCGGTTCCACGCTCATGACCATTTCCGATCCGTCCGGCATTCTCACCGAAGTGCAGGTCGACGAGGCGGACATCGCCAACGTCAAGCCGGACCAGCGCGTCAGCGTGTACACCGCCGCGTATCCCGAAACGGCGCTCGGCGGCGTCGTGCAGAACATCGCGACCACCGCGCGCACCGCGGAAGGAAGGCAGGGCCTGAGTTTCGAAGTGGAAATCCGCCTCGATGAAATCCCCGACGACGTTCGCCTGCGCCCCGGCATGAGCGCGCGCGCCGAAATCTACACGGCGACAGCGGAAGACGCGCTCGCGGTGCCGATCCAGGCGATTCTCTATCCGGAAAGCATGCAGACCGGCGTCTCGCTGAACAACGACGACGAAAACGAGGACGCCGCCGGCAAGCCGTGGGTGTTCGTGCTTGAAGACGGACAGGCCGTTCGCCGCGAGGTGACACTCGGGATTTCCGACGACAGCTTGCAGCAGATCGAAGCCGGGCTTGAGGAAGGCGAGACGGTCATCACCGGTCCGGCGGAAGAACTGCGGCACCTGAAGGACGGCATGGCGGTGACCGTGGCTGACGCGGACAAGGCAGCCGAAACGGAACCTGAAGAGTGAGCGCAGTCTCCGCGTCCGATTCCGCCGTGCTCGCGCTGCGCGACATCGGCAAGTGCTATCGCATGGGCGAACAGGAGTTCTGGGCGCTCCGCGACGTCACGCTCGACATTCGCGCGAACGAATATCTCGCCTTCATCGGTCCGTCCGGTTCCGGCAAGTCGACATTGATGAACGTGCTCGGCTGTCTCGACCAGCCGACAACGGGCGAGTACGTGCTGAACGGCACGCCGGTCAGCGCCCTGGACGACAACGCGCTCGCCGACGTGCGCAACCGCGACATCGGCTTCATCTTCCAGAACTTCAACCTCCTGCCGCGCATGGACGCGCTGCATAACGTGATGCAGCCGCTGATCTACCGCGGCGTATCGATCAGGGAGCGGCACCGCATGGCGGAAACGGTGCTCGAGCGCGTGGGTCTGGGCGAGCGCATGCGCTACCGGCCGAACCAGCTGTCCGGCGGCCAGCGGCAGCGCGTCGCGATCGCGCGCGCGCTGGTCGGCCGGCCGGCCATCCTGCTCGCCGACGAGCCGACCGGCAATCTCGATTCCAGCACCACGCGCGAAATCATGGCGCTGTTCGACGAACTGCATGCGGAAGGCCACACCATCATCATCGTGACGCACGAACAGGACATCGCCGATCATTGCCGGCGCGTCGTTCGCCTCGGCGACGGCAAGGTGGTATCGGACACGGATGCCGGCGACAGCGAGGGATCGCGCCGTGTATAACCTGCTGGAATCCCTGCGCTCCGCCATGCAGTCGATCTGGGCGCACCGGCTGCGCAGCTTTCTCACCATGCTCGGCATCATCATCGGCGTGGCCGCGGTCGTCGCCGTCGTCTCGCTGGTGCAGGGCCTGAACCATTACGTTTCCGGCGAGCTTGAAGGTCTTGGCTCCAACAACATCACCATCCGGTCGAA
>DASVCH010000174.1:0-9841 GCA_036381715.1 Gammaproteobacteria bacterium
CTTGCCTGCGGGGAGGAAAAGGATGTCGAGGCGTTGATCGACTGGCTGTGGCAAGGACCGCCGGCCGCGCGGGTCGATCGCGTTGACGTGGAGGACGCGGGCGACGAAGCGCCGAAGGATTTCCGAACGATCTGAAGGGAAAGAGCAATGGGCAGGATTAACAGGATTCAATGAACAGGATTTGAATACATCCGTAACTGCTTCGAGCTACACCTTGCTGTCCGATCGAAAGGAAACGCCATAAAACGTCCGGCTTTTATCCTGTAAATCCTGAATAATCCTGTTAATCCTGTCCATTGCTCTTTGCTCTTTGCTCTTGCTCGTACCTCATAACATCCCCTCCATCATTGCCGAAACCACCGTTCCGACAGCGCCCGGAACACCTTGTCCGGATACGTCCGCCGCCCCAGGCTGCCGTTGTAGCGCGCGAGTGCGTCACGCAGGTTTCCGTCCTCGATGTCGAGGTAATACTTGAGAATCGTGCATCCCATGCGCAGGTTGGTTTCCATGTGAAAGAGGTTGTCCTCGGCGTGGCCGATCTCCTCCAGCCAGAACGGCATGATCTGCATCAGGCCCTGCGCACCGACGCGCGATACCGCGAAGCGGTTGAACGAGCTTTCCACCTCGATGACGGCGAGCACGAGTTCCGGCGGAATTTCGGCGCGGGTCGCTTCCCGGTGCACGAGGCGCAGCAGTTTCAGCCGCTCGGCCGGATCGTCGACCCAGCCTTCCATCCGCGTCGACATGTCCTTGAGCCACACTTCCGCGGCGAAGCGGTCGTCGAAGGATTCCGCTTCCTCGATCGCACTTTTCAGCAGCTGACGCAGTTCGGGATCGAGCGGTCCGGGCGCGCCGCCCTGCACGGGCGCGCAGACGAGCAGGCCGAGCAGCATCGGAACGATGCGTGCCGTCATTGCGCGAGCATTTCCTTCAGGCGGATCACGACGTCCGCGAGCGGCAGTTCGCGGCTTTCCTTGTCCTGCCTGCGCTTGTATTCCACGACGCCGTTCTTCAGGCCGCGTTCGCCGACGACAAGCCTGTGGGGAATGCCGATGAGTTCCATGTCCGCGAACATCACGCCAGGCCGCACGTTGCGGTCGTCGAACAGCACGTCGATGCCGGCCGCGGCAAGGTCCGCATAGAGTTTCTCCGCCGCTGTGCGAACGGTTTCCGACTTGTGCAGGTTCATCGGCAGCAGTGCAAGCTGGAACGGCGCGATGGGCGCCGGCCAGGCGATGCCCTGCTCGTCGTGGTTCTGTTCGATCGCGGCGGCGACGACGCGCGTGACGCCGATGCCGTAGCAGCCCATGGTCAGCAGCTGTTCCTTGCCATCCTCGTCGAGGACGCGCGCGTTCATGGATTCGCTGTACTTTCTGCCGAGCTGGAAGATGTGGCCGACTTCTATTCCGCGCACGATCTTCAGGCTTCCCTTGCCGTCCGGACTCGGGTCGCCTTCGACGACGTTGCGCAGATCCTCGATTGCGGTGATCTTCGCATCGCGTTCCCAGTTCGCGCCGGTGAAATGCGCATCCTTTTCGTTCGCGCCGCAGACGAAGTCATGCAGGATTGCAGCGCTGCGGTCGACGATCACCGGGATTTCCAGTTCGACGGGACCGATGAATCCCGGTTCGCAACCGGCGACTTCGCGCACGCGTTCTGTGCTGGCGAAGCGCAGCGGCGCGGCGACCGCGTCGAGTTTCTCCGCTTTCACGGCGTTCAGTTCGTGATCGCCGCGCAACACGAGCGCGACCGGATTTCCGTCCGCGCCTTCGACCAGCAGCGTCTTGACGGTTTCGCCGGCCTCGATTTTCAGGAACCGTGTCAGTTCCTGGATGCTGCGCACGTTCGGCGTGGCAACCTTTTCCAGTTGCTGCTGCGGCTGGGCGCGCGTCGCCGTCGGCGCGGCGGCTTCGGCGAGCTCGACGTTGGCCGCGTAATCGCTTTCCGTGGAAAACGCGATGGCATCCTCGCCGCTTGCCGCAAGCACATGGAATTCGTGCGAGAAACTGCCGCCGATCGCGCCGGTATCGGCGCGCACCGGACGAAAGTCGAGACCCAGCCGCTCGAAGATGCGCGAGTACGCCGCGTGCATCGCGTCGTAGGTCTCGGCGAGCGATTCGTCGGTCAGGTGAAACGAGTACGCGTCCTTCATGATGAACTCGCGCCCGCGCATGACGCCGAAGCGCGGCCGGATCTCGTCGCGGAATTTCGTCTGGACCTGGTACAGCGCGAGCGGCAGCTGCTTGTAGCTTTGCACGTCGCGGCGGACGATGTCGGTGACGACTTCCTCGGCCGTCGGCGCGTAGCAGAAATCGCGGTCGTGGCGGTCGTGCAAACGCAGCAGCTCCGGTCCGTACTTGTCCCAGCGGCCGGATTCTTCCCACAGTTCGGCCGGTTGCACGGTCGGCATGAGAATCTCCACCGCGCCCGCGCGGTTCATCTCCTCGCGCACGACCTGCTCGACCTTGCGCAGCACGCGCACGCCGAGCGGCATCCAGGTGTAGAGGCCGGCGGCGAGGCGGCGGATCATGCCGGCGCGCAGCATCAGCTTGTGGCTGATCACCTCGGCGTCGGCGGGCGTTTCCTTGGTCGTGGCAAGCGGAAAATGGCTGGTTCGCATCGTAATTTTCTGATTTCTGGAGAGTTATTGTGAACTGAAACGCATTGTATGCGCGCGCAGGCAACAGGTACAGGCAGCGCGTCCGCTTCCCGGGTATTCCGCGTGTTGAAATTTGCAGGTCCGCTGCGTACCGTTCCGCCACGCCGCCCAGCTGGGGCATGGCGAGGGAGTCCGCGTGGCCATTCTCTACAACAACGATCTCGACTCGACAGCGCTCGCGGAACGCCGCGTCTGCGTGCTCGGTTACGGCGCGCAGGGCCGCGCGCAGGCGCTGAACCTGCGCGACAGCGGCGTCGATGTCATCGTCGGCCTGCGAGAAAATTCATCGCGCCGTGCGGCGGCAAGCGCGGAAGGGCTTGCCCTGGGAACGCCGGCCGAGGCGGTGGCGGCATCGGACGTCGTCGTCATGCTGGTGCCCGACACCGAGCAGCCTGCCGTCTATCGCGAACTCGAACCGGCACTGCGCGCAAACGCCTGCCTCGTTTTCGCGCACGGGTATGCGATCCGTTTTGAAAAAATCGCGCCGCGCGCCGATATCGACGTCGTGATGGTGGCGCCCATGGGCATCGGCGAGCAGGTGCGCGAGGTGTATTGCCGCGGCGCCGGCGTGCCCGCGCTGCTGGCGGTGCAGCAGGACGCGAGCGGCGCGGCGCGGAAGCTCGCCGAAGCGTACGCCCGGGCGAACGGCCACGGGCACGCGGGCGTCATCGAAACCAGCTTCGCGGAAGAGACCGAGACGGATCTGTTCGCGGAACAGGCCGTGCTGTGCGGCGGGCTGAACCACCTGATCACCGCGGCGTTCGAGACCCTCGTGGAGGCCGGCTACCAGCCGGAAGTGGCGTATTTCTGCTGCCTGCACGAAGTGAGCTACATGGCCGGCATGCTGCAGCGGCGCGGCATCGCGGCCACGCGCGAGTCGATTTCCGTGGTCGCAGAATACGGCGACTACACGCGCGGGCCGGACATGGTGGGTGACGCCGGTCGTGCCGCGATGCGCGCGGCGCTTGCAGACATACGCAGCGGACGTTTCACCCGTGAGCTCGATGCGGAACTGGAATCGAAGGGCGAAACGCTGCGGGCGGGCCGCAAGGCCGCGCGCGATCATCTGCTGGAAGCGGTTGGCGCGCGCCTGCGTGCCCGCATGTCCTGGCTGGACAAATAGGCGATGAAGGATTCCATCTACGGCATTGCGCTTGAAGGCTGGCCGTTTGTCGTGGCCGGGCTTGCGGCCGCGGCGTGGCTGGTGACCGGATCGTCGCCGGCCTATGCCGTATTGCCGGCGGCGCTGTGCGTCCTGGCCGTGATGAAGTTTCGCGATCCGGACCGCGACGTGTCCTCTGCGTTCGGCGCGCTGAGTCCGGTGGACGGCTGCGTGCTGAAGATCGAACGTGAAGCCGGCGGCACTCGCGTGCTGCTTCGCGTTGCGCTGTTCGGTGCGTACCTGTTCCGCAGTCCGACGGAAGGCAAGGTGCTCGAACCGGGGCCGGAAAACGGCGGTCACGGCTTTCGTATCCGCACCGACGAGGGCGACGAGGTGCTCCTGCGGCTGACGGGATCGCGCTGGCTGCCGGCGGACGCGATCGTCGATTACGGCGAACGCGTCGGCCAGGGCCAGCGCTGCGGCGTGTTGCGCGCCGCGCGTTTCGCCGAAGTCGTGCTGCCGGCATCGGCGACCCTCGCCGTCGAAACGGGCGAGCGCGTCAGGGCGGGCGAGACCGTGCTGGGGCGGTTTCACGTGCAGGATCGGGCGACCTGACACTCATGCCGCGGCGTGGCATCATTGCCGCCCGGAAATCACCGTTTTTCGAGGTTCCACTCTTGCCGCAAGCCCACGACAACACGCCCGCGCCGCAGCGCCGTCGGGGCGTCTACCTGCTGCCGAATCTCTTCACCACCGCCGCGCTGTTCGCCGGGTTCTACGCGGTGATCGCCGCGATGAGCGGGCGCTTCGGCGCCGCCGCCGCCGCCATTTTCGTTGCCATGGTGATGGACGGGCTGGACGGCCGCGTCGCGCGCCTGACGAACACGTCGAGCGATTTCGGCAAGGAATACGACTCGCTTTCCGACATGGTGTCGTTCGGCGTCGCGCCGGCGCTGGTGATGTACCAGTGGGGTTTCCAGGGGCTGGCCGATTACGGCTGGCTGTGGGCGAAGCTCGGTTGGATCGGCGCGTTCTATTACACGGGCTGCGCAGCCTTGCGGCTTGCGCGCTTCAACACGCGTGTCGGCGTCGTCGACAAGCGCTATTTCCAGGGCCTGCCAAGTCCGTCGGCGGCAGCGGTGATCGCGGGTTCGGTCTGGCTCGGCACCTCGCTCGGCATCGACGGCGGCACGCTCGCCATTCCCGCGTTCGCGCTGACCGTCACGGTCGCGACGCTGATGGTCAGCAACGTGAGCTACTACAGCTTCAAGGATTTCAGCCTCACGCGCCGCGTGAAATTCACCATGGTGCTGCCGGTGCTGCTGATCTTTGTCGCGGTCGCGGTGAACCCGCCGATGGTGCTGTTCCTGGTATTCCTTCTTTATACCGCATCGGGCCTGATCCTCAGCGTCATCCGCTGGCGGCGGCGGCAGGGCCCCTTCACCGACGACGAGGACAACGGCGACGCATGAGCGCGGCGCGCGAACAGTACCTCGAATTGCTCGGCATCACGCGCTGGGAGTTGCGCGGCAGGCCGCGGAGCGAAGCCGCGATGCCGGAACCCGAATCGTCACCGTCTCCGTCACCGCTTCCCGCCGAACCCGCCTGGCCCGCCCTTGAGGCCGAGGTCGCGGCCTGCATGGCCTGCGCGCTTCATGAAACGCGCACGCAGACCGTGTTCGGGGTCGGCAACCGCAATGCCGACTGGATGGTCGTCGGCGAGGCGCCCGGTTTCGAGGAAGACCGCCAGGGCGAGCCATTCGTCGGCCGCGCGGGGCAACTGCTGGACAGGATGCTGCTGGCCGCCGGCTTCCAGCGCGAAGACGTCTTCATCGCGAACATTCTCAAGTGCCGTCCGCCGAACAACCGCGACCCGCGTCCGGAAGAGGCCGCGGCCTGCAGCGGTTTTTTGCGCCGCCAGATCGAATGGGTCGCGCCGAAACTGATTCTCTGTGTCGGACGCATCGCCGCGCAGAACCTGCTCGCGACATCCGAGTCCACCGGCAAGCTGCGCGGCAAGGTGCACCGGCACCCCGAAACCGGCACGCCGGTCATCGTCACTTATCATCCGGCCTACCTGTTGCGGCAGCCGTCCGAGAAGCGCAAGGCCTGGGAAGACCTGAAGCTCGCGATGCGCGTCGCGCGCGGGGAAGCCGGATGAGCGCGGTGCCCGAAGCCGGCACGCTGCGGTTCCGGCCGATGCACGAGGACGACCTTGCCGCCGTCCACGCCAACGAAACCCTTTCGTATTCGCATCCCTGGACACTCGGCATTTTTCGCGACTGCCTGCGCAGCGGCTACAGCTGCTGGGTCGCCGAGGCGGGAGGGATGATCGTGGGGCATGGCGTGGTGTCCGCGGCCGTCGGCGAAACGCACATTCTCAATGTCTGCATCGCGCCCGAGTGGCAGGGCCGTGGCTTCGGCCGCGCGTTCCTGCGGCACCTGCTGGCCGTGTCGCGGGAATACGGCGCGCTGATGGCGTTCCTCGAAGTCCGCATTTCCAATGCCGGCGCGATACGGCTGTATGAGTCAATGGGCTTCAGCGAAGTGGGCCGCCGCCGCGATTACTATCCGGGGAACGATGCCGGTCACGGCCGCCGGGAAGACGCCATCGTGATGGCGCTGGGACTGGACGAGGGCAGCTTCGACGGCGCCGATTGACGGGCGGAATCCGTTACAATGCCCGTCTTTTTGATCCGCCCCCGGCATCGGCCCGGGGCATCGACGACAGCCACGCAATGCACGAATCCGAAATCCAGCGCCGCCGCACTTTCGCGATCATCTCGCACCCCGACGCCGGCAAGACCACGCTCACCGAAAAGCTGCTGCTGTTCGGCGGCGCCATCCAGATGGCGGGCACCGTCAAGGGGCGCAAGGCCGCGCGCCACGCGACCTCGGACTGGATGAAGCTCGAACAGCAGCGCGGCATTTCCGTGACGTCGTCCGTGATGCAGTTTCCGTACGGGAATTACACCGTCAACCTGCTGGACACGCCGGGCCACGAGGATTTTTCCGAGGACACCTACCGCACGCTGACGGCGGTGGATTCGGCGCTGATGGTGATCGACTGCGCGAAAGGCGTCGAGGAACGCACCATCAAGCTGATGGAAGTCTGCCGCCTGCGCGACACGCCGATCTTCACCTTCATCAACAAGCTGGACCGTGAAGGCCGTGAGCCGACGGAACTGCTCGATGAAGTCGAGGACGTGCTCGGCATCCGCTGCGCGCCGGTGACCTGGCCGATCGGCATGGGCCGTGCGCTGAAAGGAATTTACCACCTCATCGAAGACCGCATTTACGTCTACCAGGAAGCGACCGGCGAGAAGAAGGGCCGCCTCGGCGAGACGCGCATCATCGAAGGACTGGACAGTGACGCGGCTGCGGAATTCCTCGGCGGCGATATCGAAAGTTATCGCGAGGAAGTCGAACTCGTGCGCGGCGCGTCGAACGCGTTCGATGTCGAGGAATACCTGCGCGGCGAACTCACGCCCGTGTTCTTCGGTTCGGCGATTTCGAATTTCGGTGTGCGCGAGCTGCTGGATGCGTTCGTCACGCACGCGCCCGCCCCAAGGCCCCGTGACAGCGAATCGCGCAAGGTGGAACCGAACGAATCCGCGCTCACCGGTTTCGTGTTCAAGATCCAGGCGAACATGGATCCGCAGCACCGCGACCGCATCGCCTTCCTGCGCATCTGTTCGGGGCAGTTCCGAAAAGGCGCGAAGCTGCGCCATGTGCGTCTCGGCAAGGACGTGAAGATTCCCGACGCGCTCACGTTCATGGCCTCCGACCGCGAAAGCGCGGAAACGGCCTACGCAGGCGACATCATCGGCCTGCACAACCACGGCACCATCAACATCGGCGACACCTTCACCGAAGGCGAGCAGCTGACCTTCACCGGCGTGCCGAGCTTCGCGCCGGAAATGTTCCGCCGCGCCGTACTGAAGGATCCGCTGCGCATGAAGCAGTTGCAGAAGGGCCTGCAGCAGCTGTGCGAGGAAGGCGCGACACAGTTGTACCGGCCGCTTCGAAACAACGACCTGATTCTCGGCGCCGTCGGGCAGCTGCAGTTCGATGTCGTCGCGCATCGCCTGAAAGAGGAATACGGCGTCGATGCCGTGTTCGAAGGCATCCAGGTGCACACGGCGCGCTGGGTGTACGTGAAGGACGCGAAGAAACTGGACGAATTCCGGAAAAAGGCGCACGACAATCTGGCGCTGGACCATGGCGACGCGCTGGTTTACGTCGCGCCGACGCGCGTGAACCTGCAGCTTGCGGAAGAAAAATGGCCGGAGATCGAGTTCCGCGCGACGCGCGAGCACGTGATGTAACCGCGGGACGCAGGGCGCAGAACGGGAAACGGCCATCGCGGCCGCTCCAGGCGCCGTCTCACGTCTTGCGACGGCCGGATATATCCTTCCGAACAACTTCGCGAGAAGGAAGAAAAAATGGCTCGCCTGAACCGTTCCACCTGGTCCTGGATTTTTTACGACTGGGCCAATTCCGCCTTCGCCACGACCGTCATGGCGGGTTTCTTCCCGATCTTCCTCAAGCAGTACTGGAGCGCGGGCAGCGATGCGGTGACGAGCACCTTCCAGCTCGGCGTCGGCAACGCGGTCGCGGGCATCGTGGTCGCCGCGATGGCGCCGGTGCTGGGCGCGATCGCGGATCGTGGCGGCGTGCGCCGGAAATTCCTGCTGCTGTTCACGGTCCTCGGCATCCTGACCACGGCGGGTTTGTATTTCGTCCAGAAAGGCGACTGGCCGCTCGCGATCCTGCTGTACGTGCTTGGCACGATCGGCTTTACCGCCGGCATCGTTTTCTACGATTCGCTGATTGTCGATGTCGCGGAACCGCAGCGCTTCGATTTCGTCTCGGGCGCCGGTTACGCCTTCGGCTACCTTGGCGGCGGCGTGCTGTTCGCGCTCAACGTGTGGATGACGCTGGATCCGGCGAGGTTCGGTTTCACCGATGCCGCCGAAGCCGTGCGCGTGTCCTTCCTGATGGTCGCGGCCTGGTGGGCGGTGTTCTGCATTCCGCTGTTCCTG
Organism: Gammaproteobacteria bacterium; assembly: GCA_036381715.1. Classification (GTDB taxonomy): domain Bacteria; phylum Pseudomonadota; class Gammaproteobacteria; order Natronospirales; family JAJUFS01; genus JAJUFS01. Next base: position 8,807 of record DASVCH010000174.1, read on the forward strand.
TTCGTCCGCGAGCGCAAGCCCGCGTCGGCTCCGGGTCTCGGCAACGCCGTCGTCGAAGGCTGGCGGCAGTTCGTCGGCACGTTTCGAGAAATCCGCCAGCTGCGTCCGATATTTCTTTTCCTGCTCGCGTACTGGTTCTATATCGACGGCGTGAACACCATCATCAAGATGGCGGTCGATTACGGTATGTCGCTGGGCTTTGAAACGTCCAGCCTCATCACCGCGCTTCTCATGGTGCAGTTCATCGGTTTTCCGGCGGCGATCGCCTTCGGCTGGCTGGGCGGGAAGTGGGGCACGAAACGCGGCATCTATCTTGCGCTCGCCGTTTACGGCCTCGTCACGCTGTGGGCGTACTTCCTGGAAACCGAGACGCAGTTCTTCCTGATGGCGATCGCCATCGGACTCGTGCAGGGCGGCATCCAGTCGCTGAGCCGTTCGTTCTACGCGCGCATGGTTCCGGCGGGAAAGTCTGCCGAGTTCTTCGGCTTCTACGGCATGATCGGCAAGTTCGCGACCATCATCGGTCCGCTGCTGATGGGCTGGGTCGGTGTGGCGACGGGAAGCTCGCGGCTGGCGATCCTGAGCGTGGCGTTGCTGTTCGTGATCGGCTGGGTGCTTCTCATGCAGGTCGAAGGTCGAAAGCCGGAAGTCGAAGGGTAAAGCGAAAGGCGAAACGCGAAAGGCGAGATCTCGTAGGAGGCCGCTCCGCGGCCGATCGCCGACAATCGCGCCCGGGAGGGCGCTCACACACACATTCAGACATCCTGCGAAGTCCTGTCCATTGCTCTTCGCTTTTGTGGCGAAAGGCGAAAGGCGAAAGGCGAAAGGCGAAAGGCGAAAGGCGAAAGGCGAAAGGCGAAAGGCGAAACGCGAAAGGCGAGATCTCGTAGGAGGCCGCTCCGCGGCCGATTGCCGACAATCGCGCCCGGGAGGGCGCTCCTACACACATTCAGACATCCTGCGAAGTCCTGTCCATTGCTCTTCACTTTTTGGCGAAAGGCGAAAGGCGACCGCGCGAAGCGCGGCTTTTCACTT
>DASVCH010000175.1:0-2232 GCA_036381715.1 Gammaproteobacteria bacterium
ATCGCTGGGATCGCGCGCGCAACGGATGGCAGGAGTTCCGCCACGATTCGCGCAACCCGCGCTCGTTGTCCCATGACGAAGTGCGCGCGCTGCTGACCGATGCCGAAGGGCGGCTCTGGGTGGGAACGCATGGCGGGCTCAATCGCCTGGATGGCGACGGCTTCGTGCATTACCGCCACGATCCGGACAACGCCGCAAGCATTTCCAGCGATCGCGTGACGGCGTTGTTCATCGACAGTAAAGGACGCTTCTGGATCGGCACCTGGGGCGGCGGCCTTGAATTGTTCGATCCGGCGAGCGGGCGCTTCACGCACTATCTTGCCGCGAGCCTGCGCGAGGACACGGCGAGCGGCGCGTATATAGAGGACATCGTCGAAGGCCCCGACGGGCTGTTGTGGATTGCGACGGATGGCGGCGGCCTGCAGCGCCTGGATCCTGCCAGCGGCGAGCTCGAGGTGTTCCGGCATCATGCGAACAATCCGCGCAGCCTCGCCAACGACTCCGTGAAGAGCCTGTGGTTCGGCGGAAAATATCTGTGGATTGCCACCGCGAACGGCTTCGACCGGCTCGATCCGGCGGAGGGCGTGTTCCGGCATTTCCGCGAAAGCGACGGGCTTGCCAACAATCTCGCGCTCGGCATTGTCGGCGATGACAGCGGCAACCTGTGGATCAGCACGAACCGCGGCCTGTCGCGTTTCGATCCGCGCACGGAAGGATTTCACACCTATTATCAGTCCGACGGCCTGCAGAGCGACGAATACAATTCGTTCGCATATGCGAGAAACGCAGCGGGCGAACTGTTCTTCGGCGGCATCGGCGGCTTCAACGTCTTCCATCCGGAAAACCTGGCGCCCGATCTTGTGCCGCCGGCCGTGCGCATCACCGGACTGACGCTGTTCAACGCGCCAGTGCTGCCGGCTCCGGACGATCCGCAGGCCGTACTCCGGCAACCCGCGGACCGCACGGACTCGATCGTCCTGCGCTACAACCAGAATCTCTTCACCGTCGAATTCGCCGCGCTCGATTTCACGGATCCGTCGCGAAATCGCTTTGCATACCGGCTGAAAGGTTTCAACAGCGGCTGGCTGGAAACCAGCGCGGCGAAGCCGTTCGCCACGTTCACGAACCTCGATCCCGGCGAGTATGTGTTCGAGGTGCGTGCCGCGAACCCGGACGGCATCTGGAACGAAACGCCGGCGCGGCTCGACATCATTGTTACGCCGCCGCCATGGCTCACGCCGCTCGCATACCTTGCGTACGCCATTGTGCTTGCCGCGATCGGCTGGCTGTTTCTCGAATACCAGCACAAGCGCATCGAGGTGCGTTACCTCGCGCGCGAAAAGGCCAGCGCGGAAGCAGCAACACGTTTGAAGTCATCCTTTCTCGCGTTGATGAGTCATGAAATCCGCACGCCGATGAACGGTGTGCTCGGCATGGTGCAACTGCTTGCGCGCACGCGCCTGTCGCGGCGGCAGCGCGGCTACGTCGAGGCACTGGAAAAATCCGGCGAATCGCTGCTGACGATTCTCGACGACGTGCTCGACTTCTCGCGCATCGAGGCGGATGTCATCGAATTCGAGTCGATACCTTTCGATCCGCGCGAACTCGCGGAGAGCGTCGTGCTGCTGCTCGGGCCGCGCGCGCGCGAGAAAGGCCTCGTGCTCGAGTTCCGTGCGGACCGGCTGCCCGCCGCGGTGAACGGCGATCCGACACGGTTGCGCCAGATATTGACGAACCTGGTTTCGAACGCCGTCAAGTTCACGCAGGCAGGCGGCGTGAAAGTGCGCGCCGCCGAACAGTTGCTGGACGACGCGCGCGCGCGCATTACCTTCACGGTCGAGGACACCGGCATCGGCATTTCAGCCGTGCAGCGCGAACGGCTGTTCGGCGCGTTCATGCAGGCCGATTCCTCCACGCAACGCAGTTACGGCGGCACCGGTCTGGGTCTTTCCATCTGCAAGCGGCTGGTTGAAATGCAGGGCGGCGCGATCGGCGTCGAGAGCGCGCCGGGCGCCGGCAGCGTGTTCTGGTTCGAGCTCGATTTCGACGTCGCCGCCGCGCCGCCGCGCGTCGAAGCCGTGCCGATTCGCGCCGGCCGCATGCTCCGCGTGCTGCTCGTCGAAGACGAGCCCGTCAACCAGGAAGTCGCGCGCGGCCTGCTCGAACACGAAGGTCACGCCGTCAGCGTCGCACCGAACGGACAGACCGCGTTGCGCTTGATCAGCGAGCGCG
>DASVCH010000176.1:0-7492 GCA_036381715.1 Gammaproteobacteria bacterium
AAAACGGCCGTCTGGATGGTCATGTGCAACGAACCCGCGATGCGCGCGCCTTTCAACGGCTGCGATTTCGCGAACTCCTCGCGCGTCGCCATCAGGCCCGGCATTTCGGTTTCCGCGATGCGGATTTCCTTGCGGCCCCAGCCGGCGAGCTCGATGTCCTTGACGATGTAGTCGGTGAAGTTCTTGTCGATGACTGCGTTCATTTCATTGACTCCGGAAATGGAACGAGCGCCGTTGCATTGAAGGGCATTCCCTCGAGCCTGGCGATCCGGGACGAATCGTCGCAACGCTCCTCGAGGAAACGGGCGGCGCGGTCGCCGCCGTTTGATTACCTTGCTTTCGAGTCCAGTGCGTCAGCCGCCTTCTGCAGCAGTTTTTCGCGCTGTCTGAACCGGAACGAAGACAGAAAAATGGCGGCCAGCAGCAGGAAGACCATGTCGTTGCCTTCGACCACGCCGTACTCGAGCGCGATGAGGAAACACATGAAGGCGAACAGGCCGATCAGCGTCAACGCATTGCCTGTCCTGATCTCGCGCCGAATGTCGTCCACAAGGGAATTCGTGCGCTCCGCGCGTGCAAGATCGACCGGATCCATCACAACGCTCCGGTCGCGGCCAGGTCGCCGACGTCTTTCAGCTGCGCCGCTTCGCGCAATGCCGCCGCCCTGTCGGTCTTCTCCCAGGTGAAGCCGTCTTCCTCGCGGCCGAAGTGCCCGTAGCTCGCGGTCGGCCGATAGATCGGGCGCACGAGATCGAGCATCCGGAGAATGCCGTAGGGACGCAGGTCGAAATGCTCGCGCACCAGCGCTTCCAGCTGTTCGTTGGCGATGCGGCCGGTGCCGAAGGTCTCGACCGAAATCGAGGTCGGTTCAGCCACGCCGATGGCGTAGCTCACCTGGATTTCGCACTTTTCCGCGAGGCCGGCGGCAACGATGTTCTTCGCCACGTAACGGCAGGCGTAGGCTGCCGAGCGGTCCACCTTCGACGGATCCTTGCCGGAGAACGCGCCGCCGCCGTGGCGCGCCATGCCGCCGTAGGTGTCGACGATGATCTTGCGGCCGGTAAGGCCGGCGTCGCCGACCGGACCGCCGATGACGAACTTGCCGGTCGGGTTGATGAAATACTTCGTGTCCTTCGAAAGCCAGTCGGAAGGAATCACCGGCTTGATGATTTCCTCCATCACGGCTTCACGCAGCGTCTTCTGGTCGACGTCCGGCGAATGCTGCGTCGAGAGCACGACGGCGTCCACCGCTGTCGCCTTGCCATCGACGTAGCGGAAGGTCACCTGCGATTTCGCGTCCGGGCGGAGCCACTCGAGCTTGCCCGCCTTGCGCACTTCGGCCTGCTTTTTCACAAGGCGGTGCGCATAGGTGATCGGTGCCGGCATCAGCACGTCGGTCTCGTTCGAGGCGTAGCCGAACATCAGGCCCTGGTCACCCGCACCCTGTTCTTCCGGCGAGCTGCGGTCGACGCCCTGCGCGATGTCCGGCGACTGCTTGCCGATGGCGTTCAGCACCGCGCAGGTTTCCCAGTCGAAACCCATTTCCGAGGTATAGCCGATGTCGCGGATGACGCTGCGCACCAGGTCTTCCAGGTCCACCCACGCTTTTGTCGTGATTTCGCCGGCGACGATCGCCATGCCGGTCTTCACCAGCGTCTCGCACGCGACGCGCGCGTTCGCGTCCTGCGCGAGGATGGCGTCGAGTACCGCGTCCGAAATCTGGTCCGCCATCTTGTCCGGATGACCTTCCGATACCGACTCCGAGGTGAACAGGTAATTCTTCGACATTGATCCGGTTCCTGGCTGTGGTCCGACGAAAGACCGAACATTTTACCCGGGTTTGGCGGGGGATACGACAAGGCAGGATCAACGGAACCGTTCGAATCAATCACTCGAATCCCGCTACGGCGGCGTTACCACCGCCGGCCTGCGTTCGCGCCAGATCAGGAAAAGTCCGCTGCCGATGATCACGGCCGCGCCAATGAACACGACCGGACCGGGCACGTCGCCCCAGATGACAAGATCCAGCAGTACGCCCCAGAAAAGCGCGGAATACTCGAACGGCGCGATGATCGAGGCGGGCGCGCGCCGGAACGCCTCGGTCAGGAACATCTGCCCCATGGCGCCGAACACGCCCATGGCGATCAGCCAGCCCGCATCCTCGCCGCGCAAGGGACGCCAGGCGGGAGCGGCGAGCAGGCCGGCGCCGATGGCGAGCAGGGCCATGAACCAGAACGCCATCGCGGCGGTGGAATCGGTGCGGCCGAGAATGCGGACGCTGATGGCGTTCAGCGCGTAGCAGGTCGCGCCGACCAGCACCGCGACCGCGGTCAGCCCCACGGTGGTGATTCCCGGCCGGAGCACGATCAGCACGCCGCCGAAACCCGTGAGGATGGCGAGCCAGCGCTGCCAGTCGACATGCTCCTTCAGCAGGGGAACCGACAGGGCCGTGATCATCAGCGGCGCGACGAAGAACAGGGCGTAGGCCTCGGAAAGGGGCATGCCGCTGATCGCGTAGATGAAGCTGGTGAGCATCAGCACCCCGAGCACGCCGCGCGCAAGCTGCCAGCGCCAGCGCACGCGGATCAGCGTGCCGAAACCGCGCTCGCGCCACCAGACCCAGCCGACCACGAAAGGCAGCGACACCAGGCCGCGCAGGCTTGCCACCTGCAGCGGCGGGTAATGACCGGCGAGCTGTTTCATGGCGGCGTCCATGACCGCGAAGACGGCCATGGCCGAGAGCATGAACGTAATGCCGTGCAGGTTTTCGCGGTTCATGGTCATCCGGGGCGGCGCGAGTGGCTGCGTATCTTAAAAGAGTTTCCGCAGCGGCGGCTCGACCGGCGCGCCGCCGCCTGCAAGCTGTTGTTTTTCAAGGCCGGGAACGGCGATGTAACGCGGGCTCGGGGTTGCCCGGAAAGAGCGGATCAGCGAAAATGCGCGCCTTCTCGAACACAGCGGACCGGAACGCGAGACCGGTCCGCCCGTCCGGTTACTTCACCCGATTGGAGCCTGCATGCCCTCTCGACGCGAGCTTGCCAACGCCATCCGCGCGTTGTCGATGGACGCCGTACAAAAGGCGAATTCCGGCCACCCCGGCGCCCCCATGGGCATGGCGGACATCGCCGAGGTCCTCTGGAACGAAACCCTGAAACACAACCCCGCGAATCCGCACTGGCCGGACCGCGACCGCTTCGTGCTCTCGAACGGGCATGGCTCGATGCTGCTGTATTCGCTGCTGCATCTCACGGGTTACGACATCTCCATCGACGACCTGAAGAATTTCCGGCAGTTGCATTCGAAGACGCCGGGTCATCCGGAACTCGGCGACACGCCGGGCGCCGAAACCACCACCGGCCCGCTCGGCCAGGGCCTGACGAACGCCGTCGGCATGGCGCTTGCCGAAAAGATGCTGGCGGCGCAGTTCAACAAGCCGGGTCACGCGATCGTCGATCATCACACCTATGTCTTCATGGGCGACGGCTGCCTGATGGAAGGCATTTCGCACGAGGCCTGCTCGCTCGCCGGTGTGCTGGGCCTCGGCAAGCTGATCGGCTTCTACGATGACAACGGCATTTCCATCGACGGCGAAGTGGCGGGCTGGTTCCGCGACGACACGCCGAAGCGTTTCGAGGCGTATGGCTGGCACGTGGTTCGCGACGTCGACGGTCACGATGCCGAAGCGGTGAAACGCGCGCTGGATGAAGCGCGCAGGGTGACGGACAGGCCGTCGCTGATCTGCTGCAGGACGGTGATCGGTTTTGGCTCGCCGAACAAGGCGGGTACCGAAGCGGTGCATGGCGCGGCGCTCGGCGAGGACGAATGCATCGCGGTGCGCGAGCACATCGGCTGGCCACACGAGCCGTTCCTCGTTCCGGAAGACATCTACAAGGGCTGGGACGCGCGCGCGAAAGGCCGGGCGTTCGAGGACGACTGGGACGCGCGGTTTGCGGCGTATGAAGATGCGTATCCCGAGCTCGCCGCCGAATTCCGCCGCCGCATGTCCGGCGCGCTGCCCGAAGCCTGGGCGGCGGCGAGCGATGACGTCGTCAAGGCAATGCATGACGGCAAGGCGGATGTCGCCACGCGCAAGGCCTCGCAGAACGTGCTCGACGCCATCGGTCCCGTGCTGCCGGAATTCGTCGGCGGCTCGGCGGATCTCACCGGCTCGAACAACACCTTCTTCAAGGGCAGCAAGGGCATCACCCGCGAAGACGCCAGCGGAAACTACGTGTTTTACGGGGTGCGCGAATTCGCGATGGGCGCGATCATGAACGGGCTCGCGCTGCACGGCGGCTTCATTCCCTACGGCGGCACGTTCCTGGTGTTCTCGGATTACATGCGCAATGCGATCCGCATGGCCTCGCTGATGAAACAGGGCAGCGTGTTCGTGCTGACGCACGACTCCATCGGCCTCGGCGAGGACGGGCCGACGCATCAGCCCGTCGAACATCTCGCCTCCTTGCGCATGATTCCCGGCATGTCCGTGTGGCGGCCGTGCGACGCCGTGGAAACCGCGGTCGCGTGGAAGGCTGCCGTCGAACGCCGCGACGGGCCCAGCGTGCTCGCGCTGACGCGCCAGAACCTGCCGCACCAGGAGCGTGACGCCGACGCGCTGCGCGACGTCGCGCGCGGCGGCTACGTGCTCAGCGACTGCGACGGCGCGCCGGACGTCATTCTCATCGCGACGGGCTCGGAAGTGTCGCTCGCGATGCAGGCCGCGGAAAAACTCGGCGCGGACGGCGCGAAAGTGCGCGTGGTTTCCATGCCGAACACGAACGTCTTCGAAGCGCAGGATGAAGGCTACATCGAGCGCGTATTGCCGAAGCGCGTCACCGCGCGCGTCGTGATCGAAGCCGGCGTGCCGGACGCCTGGCACCGCTTCGCGGGACCGGACGGGCGCTTCGTCTGCATGACGAGCTTCGGCGCTTCCGCGCCCGCGAAGCACGCCTTCGAGTATTTCGGCTTCACGGTCGACAATGTCGTGAAGGCCGCGCGCGAAAGCATGGCGGCAGACTGAACCTTTCTTGAATCAACGCAACGGGACGGGAGATACACCATGGCAATCAAGGTAGCGATCAACGGCTACGGACGCATCGGCCGCAACATCCTGCGCGCGCTCTACGAGGCGAAGCGCACGAACGAAATCAACGTTGTCGCGATCAACGATCTCGGCGACGCCAACACCAATGCGCACCTGACGCGTTTCGACACCGCGCACGGCCGTTTCCCGGGCGAGGTGAGCGTCGAGGGCGACTACATGGTCGTCAACGGCGACCGCATCAAGGTGCTGGCCGAGCGCGATCCGTCGAAGCTGCCCTGGGGCGATCTCGGCGTCGACATCGTGCTGGAATGCACCGGCTTCTTTGCCAGCAAGGAAAAGGCCTCCGCGCACCTCAAGGGCGGCGCGAAGAAGGTCATCATTTCCGCACCGGGCGGCAACGACGTCGATGCGACGATCGTCTACGGCGTCAACCATGAAACACTGAAAGCCTCCGACACCGTCATCTCGAACGCCTCCTGCACCACCAACTGCCTGGTGCCGCTGGTCAAGCCGCTGCACGACGCCGTCGGCATCGAGCAGGGCCTGATGACCACGATCCACGCCTACACCAACGACCAGGTGCTGACGGACGTCTATCACAAGGACCTGCGCCGCGCGCGTTCCGCGACGCAGTCGATGATTCCGACCTCCACGGGCGCGGCGAAGGCGGTCGGCCTCGTGCTGCCGGAACTGAACGGCAAGCTGGACGGCTTCTCCATGCGCGTGCCGACCATCAACGTTTCCTTCGTCGATCTTTCCTTCACGCCGAAGCGCGACACCAGCGTCGAGGAAATCCACGACATCATGAAGAAGGCGTCCGAGGGTGCGCTGAAGGGCATTCTCGACTACAGCGACGAGCCGCTCGTTTCCGTCGATTACAACCACAACCCGGCATCGAGCACCTACGACGCATCGATGACCAAGGTCATCGGCCGCCTCGTGAAGGTCGGCGCGTGGTACGACAACGAGTGGGGCTTCTCGAACCGCATGCTCGACACGACGGTCGCGTTGCATAACGCCAGGTGAACTTCGAGCAGGAGGTAGAAGTGAGAAGGTAGAAGATCGACGCTCTTCTCCCTTCTTCCTTCTACCTTCTGCTTTTTTGCAGGAACGATTCCATACATGAATATCCTCAAGATGACCGATCTCGACCTCGCCGGAAAGCGCGTACTGATCCGCGAGGATCTGAACGTTCCCATTGCCGACGGCAAGGTGACCTCGGACGCGCGCATCCGTGCCTCGCTGCCGACGGTCAGGCAGGCGATGGAGCAGGGCGCGAAGGTGATGCTCATGTCGCATCTCGGCCGGCCGGAAGAAGGCGTTTATGCGGAAGCGTTTTCGCTCGCGCCCGTGGCGGACCGCCTGACCGAACTGCTCGGCGTGAAGGTGCGCCTCGTGAAGGACTGGCTCGACGGCGTCGAGCTTGCCGACGGCGAGGTCGTGCTGTGCGAGAACGTGCGCTTCAACAGGGGCGAGAAGAAGAACGACGATCCGCTCGCGAAGAAGATGGCCGCGCTGTGCGATGTGTACGTCATGGATGCGTTCGGTACCGCACACAGGGCGCAGGCGTCGACGCACGGCGTGGCGAAACACGCGCCGGTGGCGTGCGCCGGCCCGCTGCTCGCCGGCGAGCTCGACGCGCTCGGCCGCGCGCTGGAAAAACCGGCGCGCCCGCTGGTCGCCATCGTCGGCGGCAGCAAGGTCTCGACCAAGCTCACCGTGCTCGAATCGCTGTCGAAAGTCGTTGACCAGCTGATCGTCGGCGGCGGCATCGCGAACACGTTCATTGCCGCCGCCGGTCACGGTGTCGGCAAGTCGCTGCACGAAGCGGACCTGATTCCGGAAGCGAAGCGCCTGACCGAGGCGGCGCAAGCGCGCGGCGGCGACATTCCCGTGCCGAGCGACGTGGTCGTGGCCTCGGAATTTTCCGCGCAGGCGGAAGCCGACGTGAAGGCGGTCAGCGAGATCGGCAACGACGAGATGGTGCTCGACATCGGGCCCGACACGGCCGAAGCGTTCGCGGAATACCTGCGCAACGCCGGCACCATCGTCTGGAACGGCCCCGTCGGCGTGTTCGAGTTCGACCAGTTCGGCGAGGGGACGAAGGCGCTCGCGCAGGCGATCGCGGATTCGCCGGCGTTTTCCATCGCCGGTGGCGGCGATACACTGGCCGCCGTGGACAAGTACGGCGTTGCCGAGCGCATTTCCTACATTTCCACCGGCGGCGGCGCGTTCCTCGAATTTCTCGAAGGGAAGAAACTGCCGGCAGTGGCTATATTGGAAGAGCGTGCCTGGGCGGGAAGCGACCGGAAACAAGCGTGATGAACAATGCCCCGCCTTCGCGGGGCATGTCGTCTGGGACGGTAACAATGCCGAGAAGAACAAAGATCATCGCAACGCTCGGGCCTGCAACCGACAAGCCCGGCGTGCTCGAGAAAATGATCGCCG
>DASVCH010000177.1:0-6017 GCA_036381715.1 Gammaproteobacteria bacterium
GTGCCGCCTTTCGGCGGCACGGGCCTCGACTCCCCCCGTTGGCGGCGCGAACCCATGCTCGCGCTGTCCCCTTCAACCCGGGATTGCGCGGGATTTTCCCCGCAACGCTTCGAGTATCCGGCAAAGGCCGATTTGAGGCAAGTTACCCGAAAGAGGCGCCCGAACCCCTCAGGAAACCACCCGGTTCTTGCCGCCGCGCTTGGCTTCGTAGAGGCGCGAATCGGCGTCCGCAAGCAGGCGTTCCCAGTGCGCGGCCGCCGGATCCTCCGTGACCCCGACGCTGAGCGTGACCTTGAGCTCGGGATGCACCGCCGACCAGTCGCGTTCGGCCACGGCCCGCCGGATCTTCTCGCAGGCCCGCGCGGCGTCGGCGAGCGCCACGCCCGGAAACACAAGCACGAATTCCTCGCCGCCGTAGCGCGCGACGATGTCGGACTGGCGAATGATGTCCACCATGACCTTCGCCGTCACGCGCAGGGTTTCGTCGCCGATGGCGTGCGAGAGCTGATCGTTGACGACCTTGAAATTGTCGAGGTCGCAGATGGCGACGGAAAGCGGCGTGCCGTAGCGCCGGCTGCGCTCGAATTCGCTGGCGAGCTGCTCGTCGAGGTAGCGGCGGTTGTAAACCCCGGTCAGCGGATCGCGGATGCTGGCTTCCTCGAGCAGGCGGTTCTTCTCGGCCAGTTCGGCGTGCAGGCGCTTGAGCTCCTCGTAGGCGCGGCGCACGCGGAAGCCGCGCAATTCGTTTTCCTCCTGCTCTTCGCGCGCCTGTTCGAGTTCGACGCGCGCGAGCACGTTGCGAACTTTCGCTTTCACGACTTCTTCGAGCACGGCGCCGCGGATGCGGTGGTATTCCTTGAAATGAAACAGCGCGCGCTCGAGATCGCCGAACTGTTCGTGGACCTCCGACAGCGCGAGATGCGACTTGTAGATTTCGCGGTTCACCTCCGCGCGCTCGGCGTGGCGCAGGCCGCGCATCAGGTATTCGACGGCGCGGTCGTGGTTGCCGAGCCGCGCGTGGAAACGCCCGACGCCGGTGAACACTTCCGCGCGCGTGCGCTCGGCATGACCGAGCTCGACATCGCGCAGCGCCATGGTGAAATGCCGTCTTGCCGCGTCCATGTCGTCGTCCGCGAGCGCCTGGTTGGCCAGCGCCCAGAAGCACCACGCGCGCAGCGAATGATCGCCGATCCGCAGCGCGTCGTTCGCGGCGCGGCGCAGGAACTCCTCGGCGCGCTCGCGCTCGCCGCGGCGGGCCGCGAGTTCGCCGTAGTTCGCAAAGACGCGCACGGCGACGCGCGGGTCCGGATGCTCGGCCAGCACTTCCAGCGCGCGCTGGTACCAGCGCATGGCTTCGGATTCCTCGCCGACTTCCTCGTGCACGACGGCGATGTAGTTCAGCGGCCGCGCGGTGAGGTCGGGCCGGCTGAGTTTCGCCAGCAGGTTCAGCGACTGGTGCAGGTTTTCGAGCGCGGTCTGGTACTCGCTGAGCTGCGCGGCGGCGGCGCCCAGCCAGACGAGCGCGTTGGCCTGGAGGAATTCGTCGCCCGCGAGATCGGCATCGACAAGCAACTGGTGCGCGGCGTCGCGCGCCCCGGCGTAATGGTTGGCGGTGAAGCGGGTTTCGGTGAGCAGCAGGCGCAGGCGGTTGCGCAGCTTCGCGTCCGTGGCGTTTTCCAGGCCTTCCACCAGCACGCTCTCGGCCTTCTCGAGACGATGGCGGCGCAGCGCAACGCGCGCGGCGAGCAGCGCCGCGCGCCCGAGCGCGTCGGGCATGCCGCCTTCGCGCGCGATCGCGATCGCCTCGCCGGCAATCTCGGCGGCGGCGTCCGTGTCGGCGTCGTTGAATTCGGCGAACAGGTTCTCGAGCGCGTCGAGCTGCTGCCCGCTGCTGTTGAGCCGGTGAATGCCGGCGAGGCGTTGCCGAAGTTCATGGTCCACTGCGCGCACCTCGTCGCCCGCGCCCGCGTCCCGCGAAACATTCAGGCGATTTCGCGCCGTCCCTTGCAAGTCGGATAGCGGGAGCAGCCGTAGAACGCGCGCCCCCCGTTGCCGGCCTGTCCGCGCTCCTGCCGCCGCGACATCGGCCGGCCGCAGCGCGGGCAGAGAATCACCCGCCGCGGCTGGGTCTGATCCGCATCGCGCATCGCATCCAGGCGCGACTGCGTGATCTCGCTCGGATCCTGCTGCACTTCTTCGACCAGGCGCACCAGGCCCGCGCCGTCGATCAGCTCGATGCGCTTGCCGCTCGCAAAGCGCACCGCGGCCCGGCTGAAGCGCCCGCCGGTAAGCATATATGCCGAAGTTGCGCGCAGCGCCGCCATGTGGCCGAAAAGGTCCCGCACCGCGGCCTCATCGACCCGCCGGGCGCGCCAGTGCTTGCATTGCACCAGCTGGCGCTGGCCGCCCTTTTCCAGCACGAAATCCACCGCCTTGCCGCCCTGCTCCCGCAGGACGAAACCCTCGCGAACGAAATAATCCGCCACCAGGATTTCCAGCTCGCCCCAGGACAACTGCCGCAGGACGTTGAGATCGACAAAATGGCCAGGCTCGCGCTCGTGGCGCCGGTACAACAGCCACGCCGCAAGAAGCGCGCCGGCGGCGGCAAGACCAATCAACACCATGATGACGGGTGCGGGCATTCCGTCTCCCCCTTTGGTCCTCGGTAGCGGTGCGCCGTCGCGCGGCGACACTTTACATAAGACTAGCGCGAAGCCGGGGAAATGTCAGGCATGAATGCACACAAAAATGGCGAAAGCGGCCGGCTCCGCCGCTTTTTGCTTTCGCCTCCTTCCCGGGCGCACGACCAACAATCGGCCGCGGAGCGGCCTCCTACGAGATTTCGCGTGTATTGATGTGCGATGCGCTTTCGCCTTTCGCCTTTCGCCTTTCGCCTTTCGCCTTTCGCCTTTCGCCTTTCGCCTTTCGCCTTTCGCCTTTCGACTTTCGACTTTCGGCCTTCGACCTCTTCAGTCCCTCCCCGGCTTCACCAGCAAGCCCCGCGCGACATGGCCCTGCAGGACGCCGAGCCCGCGGAACAGGTGCATGGATGCGGTGAGCATCAGGAAGCCGGCCAGGCACAGCAGCAGGGATTCCAGCCCGGTGAGGTCGTAGGCCTCGCCGTCCCAGTAGAAGTAGTGGAGCTGGAAATTCGCGCCGTCGGCAAACAGGTAGAACACCGGCGCCGCGACGAGACCGAGCGAAGCCGAAACCAGCGAGACCGTCACGCCGAAATACAGGACGCCCAGCGGCAGCATCAGCAGCATGTAGAGCATGGTCGACCAGGTGCGCACGTCCCTGAGCATTTCGACGATGCGGTCTAGAATGCCCGCGTCCTGCGCAGGATATTCCGGCCGCCGCGGCATGCGCACGCCGAGAAAGGTTTCCACGATGCGCCCTTCCAGCAGTGAAAACAGCCGGATCGAGCCGAGAAACAGCAGGAAGAACGGCAGGCCGATGATGAGCAGCGACACGCCCAGCGAAATGGAGACGCCGGCGACGGTCCACGTGAAATAGAAGATGCCCGTCACCAGCGCGAGGAACATGTAGAAAAGGCTGGAGTAGGCGCGCGGGTCGGCGTAGATCGCGAAGAAGCGGCCGATGATGCTCCGGCGCTCGCGCGGCGGCGGCGTGCGCATGGCGCGCGAGACGGTTTCCTCGGTCTGGCGGTAGATTTCCGCCACCTCGGCCGGGGCGCCGTAGCTGTTCACGATGCCGGCGATCACTTCGGATTCCGGGCGGTCGCTCTTGCCGTTCAGTTCGGCCCGCAGGTATTCCTCGGCGTCGTACAGCGCGTCCTGCCGGAGCGCCGCGTCCGCGTCCCGCAGCGCGTCGCGCAATTGGTCGAGATATTCCTGGATGGATCTCGGGGTGCGTTCATTCATCGTCGTGCTCCAGCAGGGAATTCACAAAATCACACGTCTTGTTCCACGCCGATTTCCAGGCGCCGAAAACGGCCCGGCCATCCGGCGTGATGCGGTAATAGCGGCGCGGCGGTCCGCTGACCGACGGCTCGACCCAGCTTTCCAGCAGGCCCGCCGCGGAGAGATTACGCAGCACCGGGTACAGGGCGCTCTGCTTGCCGGCGACCATGGCGCCGTCGGCCGCCTCCAGCTGCTTGGCGATCTGGTAGCCGTACAGGGGTTCGCGGGCGCGCTCCAGCACCGCCATCAGGACCAGGGCGACCGTGCCGGCGCTGAGTTCCTTGCGGAATTTCTTCAACTGGTTGTCGAAGGTGTCGTCCCGGTCGGCCAAGCCGCTATCCTCACACTCATGTTAATGTCGACCTGAGTATAGTACGAAGTTAATAATAGTCAATCCGGAACGCCAACGGGGAATTACGGCGTACAATCGAACGCCCTTGCGGCCGCGAAACACAGTTCCGAGCGGAGAATTTCTTGCCGATCAGCACCAGCGCGAACGTGATTCTTCCCCAGCGGGACGTGGACCGGCAGGTCGAAGGCGAGATGACCAACCTGCTGTTCCGCAGCGCCCGGGGCCTGCACGTCTCCACGATCATCGGCGCCGTCCTGATTGCCGCCTTGTTCTGGGTCAACGTCGGCCACCTCGTGCTGCTGCTGTGGACCGTCTACATGACGGTGACCGGCGCGGCCCGCGCCTGGGTGGCGGCGAATTTCAACCGGCGCGAGATTCCGCTCGGCGATTCCGGTCCCTGGCTGCAGCGTTTCCAGACCGGCAACCTGCTCTCGGGCCTCGGCTGGGGCGCCGCCGGCATCCTGCTGTTCGTGCCGGGGAACAGCGCCTCGCAACTCGTTCTCACCGTCATCATTGTCGTGGCCATCGCCGTGTCGCTGCCCTCGCTGTCCGCCGGCCGGCGGCTGTTCGTGCAGTTCGCGCTGCTGGCCATCACGCCGCTGCTGGTCCGGCACCTCCTCGAAGGCCTGCAGGCCAACCTTGTCGCCGCGGGCCTCCTCATCTTCCTGTTTCCGCTGCTGACCGCCTTCGCCCTGCGCGGCTACCGCCAGCGGGTGGACGAGTTGCAGGCGCGGTTCGCGTACGCGGATCTCGCGCGCGAACTGTCGGGCGAAATCGCCGTGCGCCGCCAGGCCGAGCACCGGCTGCTGGATCTCGCCAACTACGACCAGCTGACCGGCCTGCCGAACCGCGCGCTGCTGCGCGACCGGCTGGAACAGTCGATCGCCAAGGCGCGGCGGCGCAACACGCGCATCGCGGTGCTGTTCGCGGACATCGACCGCTTCAAGAGCGTCAACGATTCGCTTGGCCATCACGTCGGCGACGAGGTGCTGCGCACGGTGGCGGCGCGGCTGAAGAAATGCATCCGCGAGGAAAACACGGTCGCGAGAATGTCGGGCGACGAATTCATCGTCGTGATGGAGGAGTTCGACGACATCGACGCCGTGCGTTCGCTCGCGCGGCGCATGCTCATGGAAACCAGCGAGCCGGTCGCGATGGAGGACGGCTCCGACATCAAGCTCAGCGCGAGCATCGGCATTTCACTTTATCCCGATCACGGCCGCGAAGTGGAGACCTTGCTGCAGAACGCGGACATCGCGATGTATCGCGCCAAGACCGGCGGCCGGAACACCTTCCAGATTTTCGCCGCCGACATGCACGCCGAAGCGCTCACGCGCCTGTCGCGCGAGAACGCGCTGCGCCGCGCGCTGGAAAACGAGGAATTCTTCCTCGCCTACCAGCCGCAGGTCGACACCTTCTCCGGCGGCTATATCGGCGTCGAGGCGCTGATCCGCTGGGAAAGCCCCGAGTACGGACTGGTCTCGCCCGGCGAATTCATTCCGCTTGCGGAAGACACCGGGCTCATCCGGCCGCTCGGCGACTGGGCGCTGCGCACCGCCTGCGAGCAGGCTGCAAAGTTCCGGGAGGATTTCGGCCGCGAATTCCATGTCAGCGTCAACCTGTCCGCGCGGCAGCTCGATCCCGACCGCACGGTGCAGACCATCGCGCGCATTCTCGAGGACACCGGCGTGGAACCCTCGACGCTGATGTTCGAGATCACCGAGTCCGTTGCGCTGACGAAC
>DASVCH010000178.1:0-10654 GCA_036381715.1 Gammaproteobacteria bacterium
GGTCAAGGCGCTCAAGGTGCTGATGGACGATTTCGGCTATGGCCTGTCGAAGCGCCGCGTGACGGTGAGCACGTCCGGCATCGTCCCGGCGATGCATCGCCTGAACGAGGAGATCGATTTCGCGCTCGCCGTGTCGCTGCACGCGCCCAACGACGAACTGCGCGACGTGCTCGTGCCGATCAACCGCAAGTACCCGATCGCCGAACTCATGAACGCCTGCCGGGCGTACGTGAAGAAGAAGGCGCACCGGCACATCTACGTCGAATACGTGATGCTCGACGGCGTCAACGACAAGGACGAGCACGCGCGCCAGCTCGCGAAGCTGCTGAACGGATTGCCGTGCAAGGTCAACCTGATTCCGTTCAACCCGTTTCCCGGCACGCCGTACAGGCGCTCGCCGGAAGCGCGCATCAACGCGTTTCGTGACATCCTGATCCGCAAGGGCCTGGTCACTGTCACCCGGCGCACGCGCGGCGAGGACATCGATGCGGCCTGCGGGCAGCTCGCGGGCCAGGTACTCGACAAGAGCCGCCGCGCGGAACGGATGGCCGACCATCTGACAAGGGTGCCGATCCGATGAAAACAAGAATCCTCGCTGCCGGTTTCCTGCTGCCGTTGACGATGGTCCTCGCGGCCTGCGTCTCGACGGGACCGGTCGAAGACGACACCAGCACCGAGGCGGCGCGCTTCAACACGCGTCTCGCCGCCGAGTACCTCAAGCGCGGCGACGTGCAGACGGCGATGCAGAAAGTCGACAAGGCGCTGGAGCAGGACGACGAGCTTCCCGAAGCGCACCTCGTGAAAGGCATGATCTACGCGCGCGCCGAAGAGTACGGCGAGGCGGACGACCATTTCCTGCGCGCCGCCGATCTTGGCGAAACCGATCCGGCGATTCTCAACAACGTCGCCGCCTACCTTTGCCGCCGTGGCCGCAACGAGGATGGCGAGGAAATATTCCTCGATGTCGCGAAGATGGCCACGTTCGCGCGTCCCGCTATCGCGCTGACGAATGCCGGCATGTGCGCGCGGCGCATTCCCGAACCCGCCCGCGCCGAACGGCACCTGCGCCGTGCGCTCGACCTCGAGCCGTCGTACGCGCCCGCGCTGTGGCACATGGCGGAACTCAGCCTGGAGCAGGGCGACCACCTTTCGGCGCGCGCCTTCCTGCAGCGCATGGAGTCCGTGCAGCGCCTCGGTCCCGACGCGCTCTGGCTCGGCGTGCGCATCGAGCGAAAGCTTGAAGACGAGGCGGCGGCGACACGCTACGCGGACATCCTGCTGCGCGACTTTCCGGAATCGGCCGAGGCGCGCGCGCTGCTCGAAAACCAGCAATCCTCCACGACGCATTGAAGGTATCCCGGATGACCGGCGAGATCGCGGAAAATTCATCCCTGCCCGGCAGCCGCCTGCGCAAGCAGCGCGAGCGCCAGGGGCTCACGCTCGCCCAGGCGGCCCATGAGCTGCACGTCGACCAGCGCCTGCTGGCCGCGCTGGAAGACGACGACTACGCCACCCTGGGCGCGCCGATCTTCGTCAAGGGGCACTTGCGCAATTACGCGCGCCTGCTGGGACTGGATCCGGCGGAACTCGTTGCCGAGTACGAAGCCGCGCAGCAGCCCGCCGACCCGACACTGGTTGCACACCGTCCCGACGGCCCCCTGATGGACGCCCACCGTGAACGGCCCTGGGTGGGCTGGATCGGCTGGATATTCCTGCTGCTGCTCGGCGTGCTGCTGGCCGCCTGGTGGTATTACCAGCAGGAAGGCGGCGCCGACTTCACGCTTTCGAACATGCCCGACCCTGTCCTGTTGCCGGACGAGCCGCCTGCGGAAACCTCCGTCCCGTCCGAAACGGACGAATCCGGACCGGACGCGTCCCCGGCTTTCGATCCCGGCGCCGCTTCGCAGGATGTGCCGGCGGAACAGGGCGGCGTGACGGTCGCACCGCCGGAAGGCGAGACCGCCGCGAACCCGCGAATGGAAGATGCCATGCAGCAGCCTGCGGAAGACACGGTGCAGCAGGCGCCGCCGGCCGCCGCGCCCGTGACCACGCCGCCTGCCCAGACGGCACGCGCCGGTCTCGTGCTGGAATTCGCCGAGGAATCCTGGGTGGAAATCTACGACGCCGAAGGCCGCCCGATTCTTTACGACCTGCTCGGTCCCGGCGTGCGCCGCGAAATCAACGCCAGCGGCGAATTGCGGCTGTTTCTCGGCAACGCCGAGGGTGTCGAGGTCTACGTGAACGGCGAGCCCTTCAACGTCGAGCGGTTCGTGCGTTCCGACAGTACCGCGCGTTTCACTGTCACTGTTCCGGCGAACTGAAGCGCCGCGAGTCCGCAACGGGAAAGCATCTTGAGCAAGGCGAGCAAGTCCGTCAGTTCCATCCGGGGCTTCAACGACATCCTGCCCGCGCAGGCGGCGGCCTGGCAGCACGTCGAAGCCGCCGCGCAGCGCGTCTTCGAAGCCTACGGCTATTCGGAGATCCGCCTGCCGATCGTCGAGGCGACGCCACTGTTCGCGCGCTCCATCGGCGAGATCACCGACATCGTCGAAAAGGAGATGTACACCTTTCCCGACCGCAACGACGAAAGCCTCACCCTGCGCCCGGAAGGCACCGCGGGTTGCGTGCGCGCCGCCATCGAGCACGGCCTTTTGCACAACCAGACGCAGAAGCTCTGGTACCGCGGCCCGATGTTCCGCTACGAGCGGCCGCAGAAGGGGCGCTACCGGCAGTTTCACCAGTTCGGCGTGGAAGCCTTCGGGCTGCCGGGACCGGACATCGACGCCGAGGTGATCTTCGTCAGTGCCGCGCTGTGGCGCGAGCTCGGGCTGGAGAACCTGCAGCTCGAACTGAACACGCTGGGCTCGAACGAATCGCGCGACCGCTACCGCGCCGCGCTGGTGGCGTATTTCTCGAAGTACGAAAACGAACTGGACGATGACGGCCGCCGGCGCCTGCAGAGCAATCCGCTGCGCCTGCTGGACAGCAAGCACGACGGCACGCGCAAGCTGCTGCCCGCCGCGCCGAAGTTCGCCGAGTACATCGACGACGAATCGCGCGCGCATTTCGACGGGCTTTGCGAACTGCTTGCCGCCGCCGGTCTTGCCGTCACGCTGAACCCGCTGCTCGTGCGCGGGCTCGATTACTACAACCGCACCGTCTTCGAGTGGACCACGGACCAGCTCGGTGCGCAGGCGGCGGTGTGCTCCGGCGGCCGCTACGACGGGCTGGTGGAACTGCTGGGCGGCAAGCCGATGCCCGCCATCGGCTGGGGCCTCGGCATCGAGCGCCTGATCGCGCTGCTGGAAGCCGAAGGCCGCCTGCCGGACGCGCCGGCGCCGCACGCCTATTTCGTGCTGGCGGGCCCGTCAGCCGAAAAACGCGGCTTGTTGCTTGCCGAGCAGTGGCGGGCTAAGGTGCCCGGCCTGCGATTGCAGGCGAATCTCGGCGGCGGCGGCCTGAAAGCGCAGTTCAGGCGCGCCGACAAGAGCGGCGCGGCGGTGGCGCTGGTGCTGGGCGACGACGAACTCGCCGCCGGCGAAATCACCGTGAAATTTCTTCGCGAGGCGCGCGAGCAGGAGCGTTGCGCGATCGCGGATGTCAGCGGGCTGCTTGCGCGGCTCATCGGGAAACATTGATCAACAACCGTTCGGTGGAGAAAGGGCGTGGACGCTTACGAGCAGGAACAGATTGAAGGCATCAAGTCGTGGTGGCAGGAAAACCGCTGGTACATCATCGGCGGAATCGTCGTGAGCGCCGTCGCGGTGGGCGGCTGGCGGATGTGGCTGCAGCACCAGCAGGAGCGTTCGGAAGCCGCTTCCCTGAAGTACGAAGCCGTCGTTACGCAGGCAAGCCTCGCGGATCTCGAAGCCCTGAAGGGTTCGGTCGAGGAATTGCAGGCGGATTATTCCGGCACGCCGTACGCCTCGCTCGGCACGCTCAAGCTTGCCGCGGCCCTGGTTGGCGCCGATGAATTCGCCGCCGCCGAGGATTCGCTGCGCTGGGTGGTGGACAACACCGACGACCCGCAGCTCGCGCTGGTCGCGCGCTTGCGTCTCGCGCGCGTGCTGCTCCAGCAGGGCGAGTTCGCCGAAGTGCACAAGGCGCTGGATGTCGCCGACGCCGGCAGGTTCGGCGCGCTTTACGACGAGCTGCGCGGTGACGCCTTCCTGGCGGCGAACGATCGCGACAATGCCCGCACGGCCTACGAGTCCGCCCTG
Source organism: Gammaproteobacteria bacterium (assembly GCA_036381715.1). Classification (GTDB taxonomy): domain Bacteria; phylum Pseudomonadota; class Gammaproteobacteria; order Natronospirales; family JAJUFS01; genus JAJUFS01. The sequence goes on from DASVCH010000178.1 coordinate 4,221, forward strand.
GCCGCGATGACCTCCGGAGCGCCGGGCGACCGGGCCCTGGTGCAGATGAAGCTCGACAACCTTGCGATGCCGTTCGACGCGCTGCTCGCCACGAAGCCTGAAACCGGGGCGGCGCCGTCGGATGCGCCCGCAGCTGCGGCGGAAGATACGGGCAGCGGAGAATGAAACGCCTGCTGATTCCCGCCGCGGCCGTGCTGCTGCAGGCCTGCGCCAGCACGAACATCGAGGCGCCCGCGGAACTCGTCGATTTCGTCGAAACCGCCTCCTTCGAGGAGACCTGGTCGGCGGAGATCGGCGGACTGGAGGCGGACCTGCGCCTCGGCCTCGCGCCGGCCAGTGACGGCGAAAACGTCTACGTCGCGGATCATGAAGGCGGCGTGCACGCCTTCCGGCTCGCCGACGGCGAAAAGCTCTGGGAATTCGATACGAGCGATTTCCGTCTCTGGGGCGACTCGATCTTCACGCCGTTTTCCGCGGGACCCGCGGTCGCGGACGGCCGCGTCGTCGTCGGTTCGCTGGATGGCGACGTGCTGGCGCTGGACGCGGCAAGCGGGGAAAAGCTCTGGCAGAAAAACGTCGAAGGCGAATTGCTGGCGAAGCCGCTGATGGGCGCCGGGCTGGCGGTCCTGCGCACCACCGACGGACGCATCATCGCCCTCGATGCCGCGACCGGCGAGCGCCGCTGGGACACGGTGCGCGAAGTGCCCGTGCTGACCATTCGCGGCCACGCGACGCCGGCCGGTGACGGCAGCCGCATTGTCGTCGGACTGGACAACGGCAAGGTCGCGGCGCTGTCCGCCGAGGACGGCAGCATGCTCTGGGAGACGACCGTCGCCATTCCCGCCGGCGCATCCGAACTCGAGGAAATCGTCGATGTGGATGGCGATCTCGCGTACTTCGGCAGCGAAATCTACGCGACCAGCTACAACGGCAACCTCGCGGCGCTGGCCGTGGAATCCGGCGACGTGCTGTGGCGCCAGGAGCTGTCGTCCGTGCTTGCGCCCGTTGTCGCTTACGGCGAAGTGTTCGTGACCGATACCGACAGCGTGGTGCGCGGCTTCGAGAGGCTCTCCGGCGCCCCGACCTGGACGCAGGACAAGCTGCGCGCGCGCTACCTTACCGGTCCCGCCTTGCTCGGCGACCTGCTGGCTGTCGGCGACTTCGCGGGTTACGTGCACTTTCTCGACGTGTTCGACGGGCACATGGTGGCGCGGATCGAGCACTCCGGCGAACCGGTGCGCGCCCGGCCGCTGGTCGTGGATGACAGCCTCATCGTGCTGAGCGACGACGGCGAACTGGCGGTTTACCGGCGGACGGACGCGGAAGCCGAGTAACATCCGGGCGGCCGATCGCCTGCGGCCGCCACTGAACGTCCTTGCGGAGAAGAAGCTGTGTTGCCCGTGATTGCTTTGCTGGGCCGCCCCAACGTCGGCAAGTCCACGCTCTTCAACCAGCTCACGCGCAGCCGTGACGCGCTCGTCGCCGACGAGCCGGGCCTGACGCGCGATCGCCAGTACGGTTTCGGCAAGGTCGGATCCCGCCCCTACATCGTGATCGACACCGGCGGCATCAGCGGCGAGGCCGCCGGTATCGACGCGCTCATGCTCAGGCAGAGCATGAAGGCCCTGCAGGAAGCGGACGCGGCGTTGTTCATCGTCGACGGCCGCGCCGGGATTTCCGCCGACGACGAGCGCATCGCCGCCGAGCTGCGCAAGTCCGGCAAGCGCGTCTGGCTTGCCGTGAACAAGACCGAAGGCATGCCGGGCGAAATCGTCGGTGCCGAATTCCACGCACTGGGCCTCGCCGCGCCGCGCGCGATTTCCGCCGCACACGGGCAGGGTGTCGCCACGCTCATCGACGACGTGCTCGCGGAACTCCCCGAAACCGAAACGCCCGCCGAGGATGCGAACGACCGCATTCGCGTCGCCGTCATCGGCCGTCCCAATGTCGGAAAATCCACCCTCATCAACCGCCTGATCGGCGAAGAACGCCTGGTCGCGTTCGACAAGCCCGGCACCACGCGCGATGCCGTCGCGGTGCCGTTCGAGCGCGACGGCGCGCGTTACACGCTCATCGACACCGCGGGCGTCAGGCGCAAGAGCCGCGTCAGCCAGGCCATAGAAAAATTCAGCATCGTCAAGACCTTGCAGGCGATCGAGGAAGCGCACGCGGTCATCATCGTCTTCGACGCGCGCGAAGGCATCACCGACCAGGACGCCTCATTGGCAGGGCTCGCGCTGGATCGCGGCCGCGCCATCGTGCTGGCCGTCAACAAGTGGGACAATCTTCCGCCGGAACAACGCGAACGGATAAAGGTCGAACTCGACATCCGGCTGCGGTTCCTGTCGTTTGCGCGGCTGCATTTCATCTCCGCACTGCACGGCACCGGCGTCGGCGACCTGCTCGGTTCGGTGCGCGAAGCGCATGCGGCGGCGATGCGCGAGCTGTCGACCTCCGAACTCACGCGCGTGCTGGAAGACGCCGTGCGGATGCACCAGCCGCCGCTGGTTCGCGGCCGGCGGATCAAGCTGCGCTACGCGCACCAGGGCGGCAAGCGTCCGCCGGTGGTCGTCATTCACGGCAACCAGACCGAGCGCGTGCCGGACGCGTACCGGCGCTACCTTGAAAACCTTTACCGCGAACGTTTCAATCTTTTCGGCACGCCGGTACGGATCGAATTCAGGACCGGCGACAATCCATTCAAGGGCCGGCGCAACGCGTTGACGCCCCGCCAGTTGCAGAAGAAGAAGCGTCTGCTTCGGCACATCAAGCGCAACAGGAAATAAGGAGCACTCGATGAAAACCTGCCTCAAGTCTTTTCCGCTGTTTCTCTTGCTGTGGCCATTTTCCCTTTTTGCGGCCGATGAAATCGAAATTCCCTACACGAAGTACGTGCTCGACAACGGCCTCACGCTGATCGTGCACGAGGATCACAAGGCGCCGGTCGTTGCGGTCAACGTCTGGTACCACGTCGGGTCCAAGGACGAGAAGGCAGGCAAGACCGGTTTCGCGCACCTGTTCGAGCACCTGATGTTCAACGGTTCGGAACACTTCAACGACGACTTCTTCAAGGCCCTCGACGACTTCGGTGCCACCGGCACGAACGGCACCACGAATTTCGACCGCACCAATTATTTCGAAGTCGTGCCGAAGAACGCGCTCGATGCGGTGCTGTGGCTGGAATCCGACCGCATGGGCCACATGCTCGGCGCGGTCGACCAGGCGAAGCTCGACGAGCAGCGCGGCGTGGTGCAGAACGAGAAGCGCCAGGGCGAGAACCAGCCGTACGGGCGCGCCTGGATCACGATTTTCGAGAACACCTATCCCGACGGGCATCCCTACGACCATTCCGTGATCGGTTCCATGGACGACCTGAACGCGGCGTCGCTTGAAGACGTGCAGGAATGGTTCCGCACGTATTACGGCACGGCGAACGCCGTGATCGCCGTCGCCGGCGACGTGGAGCCGGAAGACGTGAAGGCGCGCGTGGAAAAATACTTCGGCCACATCCCGGCCGGCCCCGCGCTGGTCGCACCCGAAGCCGCGCCGGCGCCGCGCGGCAGCGAAACCCGCTTCGTAATGGAAGACCGCGTGCCGCAGGCGCGCATCTACAAGGTCTGGAACGTACCGCCGCTGACGGCCGCCGACACCGACTACCTGCAGCTGGCGACCCACGTTCTCACGGACGGCAAGACCTCGCGGCTGTTCCAGCGGCTGGTCTACGAAGAGCAGGTCGCGACCGATGTCAGCGCGTTCGTGCTCGGCCGCGAGCTCGGCAGCCTGTTCTTCGTCATCGCGACCGCCGCACCGGGCCAGGATCTTGCGAAGATCGAGCGGATCCTCGACGAGGAAATGGCGCGCTTTCTCCGCGAAGGGCCGGATGACGACGAACTCGCGCGCGCGAAGACCGCCGAACGCGCGCAGTTCCTGCGCGGCATCGAACGCATCGGCGGCTTCGGCGGCAAGTCGGACATTCTTGCCAGCAGCGAGATCTACTACGGCTCGCCCGACGGCTGGAAGACCTGGTTCGACAACATGATGAACGCCGAGGCCGGCGACCTGCAAAGCGCCGCGCGCGAATGGCTGGACGAGGGCGCATTCGTGCTCGAAGTGCATCCCTACCCGGACTATTCGACCACGCCAGGCGAGGTGGATCGCAGCAAGGGCCTGCCGCCGGTTGGCGAATTTCCCCAGGGCGATTTCCCGGCCGTGCAGAGCGCAACCCTGGACAACGGCCTGACCGTGCTGCTCGCCGAGCGTGAAGCGGTGCCGCTGGTGGAAATGACCCTGCTGGTCGACGCAGGCTTCGCCGCCGATCCCCAGGATGCGCCGGGCACCGGCAGCCTGACGATGGCAATGCTCGACGAGGGCACGGAAAACCGCAGCGCGCTGGAAATTTCCGACGAACTCGGCCGTCTCGGCGCGAACATCACCACCGGCGCCTCGCTCGACACCTCGGAAGTCAGCCTGCAGGCGCTGCGTTCAAGGCTGGAAGATTCCGTCGAGCTGTTCGCGGACGTGGTGCTGAACCCGTCCTTCCCCGCGGAAGAGTTCGCGCGCCAGCAGAAACAGCAGCTCGCCGCCATCGAGCGTGAAAAGGCGCAGCCGTTCTCCATGGCTTTGCGCGTCATGCCGAGCCTGCTGTATGGCGAAGAACACGCGTATTCCAGCCCGATGACGGGTTCGGGCACGACGGCGAGCGTCACGGCCATGACCGTCGATCAGCTGCGCGATTTCCATGCGGCCTGGTTCCGGCCGAACAACGCGACGCTGGTGGTCGCCGGCGACGTGAGCATGGCCGAACTGCTGCCGCTGGTACGCGAGCAGTTCGGCGAATGGCAGCGCGGCGAGGTGCCCGCGAAGAACCTCGCAAGGGTCGAACCGCGCGCGGAGTCCGTCGTCTACATTCTCGACCGGCCCGACGCGCAGCAGTCGATCATCCTCGCCGGGCATCTCATGCCGCCGAAGAACAACCCGGACGAATTCGCGATCGCCGCGATGACCGACGTGTACGGCGGCAGCTTCACCTCGCGCATCAACATGAACCTGCGCGAGGACAAGCACTGGGCCTATGGCGCGTTCGGCTTCACCTTCGACGCAAGAGGCCAGCGGCCGTTCATTTCCTACGCGCCGGTGCAGACCGACAGGACCGCCGAATCCATGCGCGAAATTCTCGAGGAACTGCAGGGTATCAGCGGCAAGGCGCCGGTGACGAAGGCGGAGCTTGCGAAGGTCGTGAGCCAGAGCGTGCTGACCCTGCCGGGGCGCTGGGAAACGAACGCGGCGGTGCTGAACGATCTCGCCACGCGCGTGCGTTTCAAGCTGCCGGAAAACTACTGGGACACCTACGCAGACCAGGTCCGCGAGCTGTCGCTGGACGGCGTGCGCCAGGCGGCCGGCGAGTACGTGCATCCGGGGCGGCTGGTGTGGGTGGTTGTCGGCGATCGCGACGTGATCGAGGACGAGGTGCGCGCGCTCGGTTTCGGCGAGATCCATTTCGTCGATGCCGACGGCAATCCGGTCGAAAAGTGAGCTCGCCCTGCGACGTGCTCGATTTCTGGTTCGGCGGCGTCTCCCGCTCGGATGGGGATGACGCCGCCGGATCGGAAAATCCGTTCCAGCGCTGGTTCGGGGGCGCGGACGCGTTCGACGCGGAAATCCGCGAGCGCTTCGGCGCGCTGATCGACACCGCGCTCGAAGGCGGACTCGCCGATTGGGAAGACGACGTCCCGTCGCGGCTCGCGCTCATCCTCCTGCTCGACCAGTTTCCGCGCAACGTGTTCCGCCGCACGGCAAGGGCGTTCGCGGGCGACGAACGCGCGCTCGGGCTTGCAAGGCGCACGGTCGCGAACGGCGAGGATGAAAGGCTCGCGCCCGCGGAACGATTTTTCCTGCTGATGCCGTACCAGCATGCCGAAGATCGCGACACGCAGGCGGAAGGCGTGCGCCTGTTCGAGGAACTCGCCGCGCTTGCCGTACCCGGACCGCTGAAAAAGATGCTGGCGTCCGGTCTCGAGTACGCGCGGAAGCATTGCGATATCATTGCGCGTTTCGGGCGCTTTCCCTACCGGAACGCCGTGCTGGGTCGCGAGACGACGGCCGAAGAAGAAAAATGGCTGACCGAGTCCGGCGAACGTTTCGGGCAGTAGTAAAAAAGGTCGAAGGTCGAAAGTCGAAGGTCGAAGGTCGAAGGTCGAAGGTCGAAGGTCGAAGGTCGAAGGTCGAAGGTCGAAGGTCGAAGGTCGACATGATGCATGACGAAACCATGTATTTTTAAATCCTGTTCATCCTGAAAAATCCTGCCAATCCTGTCCATTGCTCTTTTTCACAAAGGGAAAAATGAAAAAAGGCGACGCATTACGCCGCCTTTTCTTTCGACCTTCGACCTTCGACTTTAGACTTCAGTCTTTAGTCTGGTCCCCCCAGTCCCAGCA
>DASVCH010000179.1:0-18582 GCA_036381715.1 Gammaproteobacteria bacterium
TTCCGAGAGGGCGAGATGCGATTTGTAGATTTCGCGGTTCACCCTGGCGCGTTCGGCGTGCCGCAGGCCGCGCGACAGATATTCGATGGCGCGATCATGATTGCCGAGTCTGGCGTGAAACCTGCCGACGCCGGTGAACACCTCCGCCCTGGTGCGCTCGGCATGTCCAAGTTCCACGTCGCGCAGCGCCATCGTGAAATGCGAGCGCGCCGCGTTGATGTCGTCATCAGCCAGCGCCTGGTTGGCCAGCGCCCAGAAGCACCAGGCACGCAGGGAACGATCGCCGATGCGCAACGCGTCATTCGCCGCGCGGCGCAGGAATTCGCCGGCGCGATCGCGCTCGCCCTGCCGCGCGGCCAGTTCGCCGTAGTTGGCGAACACGCGTACGGCAACGTGGGGATCGGGATGCGCGGCCAGCAGTTCGAGCGCGCGCTGATACCAGCGCACCGCCTCCGTGTCCTCACCGACTTCCTCGTGCACCACGGCGATATAGTTCATCGGCCGCGCCGCGAGTTCGGGATGACCGGCTTCATCGAGAAGTTTCAGGGCCAGATGCAGGCTCTCCAGCGCCGTCTGGTATTCGCTCAATTGCGCGGCGGCGGCGCCCAGCCAGATGAGCGATTCGGCGCGCAGCAGCACGTCGCCGGAAAGATCCGCGTCAACCATCACCTGTTGCGCGGCATCGCGTGCATCCGCGTAGTGGTTGGCGGTGAACCGGGTTTCGGCAAGCATCAGCAGGAGGCGGTTGCGCAACCGCGAATCGGTTGCGCCTTCGAGGCCTTCGACCAGCACCTGATCGGCGCGTTCGAGCGCGTACCGGCGCAGCCGCGCGGTGCCGGCGAGCAGTGCGGCGCGCGCGAACGCGTCGCGCGAGTCGACAGCACGTGCCAGCGCCACCGCTTCTTCGGCGATGTCGCCGGCAGCCGCCGTGTTCACATTGATGTATTCCGCAAACAGCTGTTCCAGCGCGTCGAGTTGACGCGCGGGTGCGGCGAGTTCATGAACGATCGCCAGGCGTTGCTCGAGTTCGTTGTCCACGGTACCGCCTCATCGCCCGGACGCTCGGGCGATTTCGCGCGTCCCATGCAGGGTGGCTGGCGCGCACAGCCATGGAACCGTCCAACAGTGCGGGCGGGCCATGTTACTTGACATAAGATTAGACCGTGCAGTGAAAAAAATCAGGTGAATCCCGATTTCTTTCGCCATATTTTGAAGTGCTTCCGGTTTCTCTCAATCCCGCCCGGGCAGGACCAGCAGGCCGCGAGCGATGCGGCCTTGCAACAGGCCAATGCCGCGGAACAGGTGCATCGAGACCGTGAGCATCAGCAGTCCGCAGAGCGGCACGATCACGAACTCCCAGCCGCTGAGGTCGTAATGACTGCCGTTGAAATGGAAGTACCCGATGTCCGCCCGAATCCAGCCGTCCGCGACCAGATAGGCCAGTGGCGAAAAAAACAGCGCCAGCGAGGTAGTGACAAGGCTCACCGCCAGCGTGAAGTACGCAATCCCCAGCGGCAGCATCAGCAGCATGTAGAGCAGCGTCGACCAGGTGCGTACGTCCTTCAGCATTTCGCCGATACGGGCGAGGATTCCGCGGTCGCGCAAGGGGTACTCCGGGCGGCGCGGCATGCGCACGCCGAGGAAGGTTTCCACGATGCGCCCTTCCAGCAGCGAGAACAGGCGCGTGGAGCCGAGGAACAACAGGAAGATGGGGAAGCCGAAGATGAGGATCAGCGTACCGAGCGATACCGAGATTCCGGCCACCGTCCAGGTGAAGTAGAAAATTCCGGTCGCCAGCGCGAGCACCATATAAAAGAGGCTCGAGTATGCCCGCGGGTCGGCGTAGACACCGAAAAAACGGCCCGGCAGGCTGCGGCGTTCGCGCGGCGGCGGCGTGCGCATGGCCCGGGCGACGGTTTCCTCCGTCTGCCGATAAACCTCCGCCACCTCTTCCGGCGCGCCGTAACTGCGCACGATCCGGGCGATCACTTCGGATTCCGGCTGGTCGCTCCTGCCGTTGAGCTCCGCCCGCAGATACTCCTCGGCATCGTAAAGCGCGTCCTGCCGAAGCGCCGGATCGGCGTCGCGCAGCGCCTCGCGCAGCTGGTCCAGATATTCCTGCACCGATCTTGGAAGGCGTTCAGTCATGAGCGTTCTCCAGCATGTGGTCGACGAATGCACGGGTCTTTTCCCAGGCCGACTTCCAGGCCTTGAATGCCACCCGGCCGTCCGTCGTGATCCGGTAGTAGCGGCGCGGCGGCCCGCTGACGGAGGGCTCGACCCAGCTCTCCAGCAGGCCGGCGGCGGACAGGTTTCGCAGCACGGGGTACAGCGCGCTCTGCTTGCCGGACACCATGCGGTCGTCGGCGGCTTCCAGTTGCTTGGCAATCTGGTAGCCGTAAAGCGGTTCCTTCGCGCCGTCGAGCGCCGCCATCAGCACGAGGGCGACAGTGCCGGCGTTCAGCTCCTTCTGGAACTTCCGCAACTGGATTTCCGGCTGGCCGTCCTCAAGCGTCACTTTACTACCCTCGGGTTCTCTATAATCTTCAGCTAACTATAGTATTAACTTAATACTAGTCAAGCGCAAAATGGTTAAAGAAGTACAATCGGCGGTCTTTGGTCAGGGGATTCCTGGCCGGTCCGGAGAGACTCTTGGGGATCATCACCAGCGCCAACGTGATTCTGCCGAAGCGGGACGTCGATCAGCAGGTCGAGGGGGAGCTCACCAACCTGCTTTTCCGGCACTCGCGCGGCCTGCATCTGTCGACCGTCGTCGGCGCGGCGCTGATGGCCGTGCTCTTCCGGCACAGCGTCAGCAACCTGGTGCTGCTGCTGTGGGCCACCTACATGATCATCGCGGGACTGACCCGCGCCTTCATGGCGGCGCGCTTCAATCGCGACACCATTCCGCTGGCCGACGCACCGCAATGGCTGCAGCGTTTCCAGGCCGGCAACCTCCTTGCCGGCCTCGGCTGGGGCACCGCGGGAATTCTGTTGTTCCTGCCGGGCGACGGCGCCGCCCAGCTCCTGCTGACCGTGATCATCCTGGCGGCCGTCGCCACCACGCTGCCGTCGCTGTCCGCCAGCCGACAGATGTTCGTGCAATTCGCGCTGCTGGCGATCACGCCGCTGCTGGTGCGGCACCTGCTGGAAGGTTCGCAATTCAATCTCGTTGCCGCGGCATTGCTGATTTTCCTGTTTCCGCTGCTGACCTCGTTCGCGCTGCGCACGTACCGGCAGATGGTCGACGAGCTGCAGGCGCGGTTTGCGTACGCCGATCTCGCGCGTGAACTGTCCGGCGAGATCGCAGTGCGCCGCCAGGCGGAAAACCGCCTGCTGGACCTCGCCAATTTCGACCAGCTCACCGGCCTGCCGAACCGCGCGCTGCTGCGCGACCGCCTGGAACAGTCGGTAGCGAAGGCGCGCCGGCGCGGTACCCGCATTGCCGTGCTGTTCGCGGATATTGACCGCTTCAAGGGCATCAACGATTCGCTCGGCCATCATGCCGGCGACGACGTACTGCGCGCCGCGGCTGCCCGCCTGCAGAAATGCCTGCGCGAGGAGAACACCGTGGCGCGCCTGTCGGGCGACGAATTCATCGTGGTGCTGGAAGACTTCGAGGATCTCGATGCCGTGCGTTCCGTCGCGCGCCGCATTCTGATGGAAATCAGCGAGCCTGTGCCCATGGAAGACGGCACCGACATCAAGCTCACCGCAAGCATCGGCATTGCCCTGTTTCCCGAACATGGCCGCGAAACGGAGGCGCTGTTGCAGAATGCGGACATCGCCATGTATCGCGCCAAAACCGGCGGCCGCAATACCTTCCAGATATTCTCGCCTGATATGCACGCCGAGGCGCTGACCCGCCTGTCGCGCGAGAACGCACTGCGCCGCGCGCTGGAAAACGAAGAGTTCTATCTCACCTATCAGCCGCAGATCGACACGTTCTCGGGCGGCTATATCGGCGTCGAGGCGCTGATCCGCTGGGAAAGCCCCGAGTACGGGCTGGTCTCGCCCGGCGAATTCATTCCGCTCGCGGAAGACACCGGCCTCATCCGGCCGCTCGGCGACTGGGCGCTGCGCACCGCCTGCGAACAGGCCGCGAAATTCCGGGAGGATTTCGGCCGCGAATTCCACGTCAGCGTCAATCTCTCCGCAAGGCAGCTCGATCCGGACCGTACGGTCCAGACCATCGCGCGCATTCTCGAGGACACCGGCGTGGAGCCTTACACGCTGATGTTCGAGATCACCGAGTCGGTCGCGCTGACGAACGCGCACGCCAACCTCACCCTTTTGCGCAAGTTGCGCGCCATGGGCTGCCGCCTCGCGCTTGACGATTTCGGCACCGGCAATTCCTCGCTCACCTACCTGAAGCGCTTTCCGATCAACTGCGTGAAGCTGGACAAATCGTTCATTGATAATGTCAGCATCAACCGCGAAGATGCGGCCATCGCGCGCGCCACCATCCATCTTGCCAACGCGCTGGAACTCATGGTGATCGCGGAAGGCGTGGAGTCGCGCGAACAGGCGGAGTGGCTGCAGGCGGAAAACTGCTTCCTGATGCAGGGCTACCTGTTCAGCCCGCCGTTGCGCGCGCACGAGTGCACGGCGCGCCTGTCGCTGCAGGACGCGCTGAAGATGCACGAGCCGCGCGGCGACGCGGGAACTTCGGTTTCCTGAGGATCTCAAATGGGGCGCGGATTCGCTCCTTTCATGCAAGAAAACAAGAGGTGCAACATGCTTGCGAGAATCTTTGCCGCCGCGGCGCTGGCCGTGGCCCTGCCCTTCGCCGCGCACGCCGCGGAGGACGTGCATTCGTTCGCGAACGCCGACGAAGTCCGCGTCACGCACGTAGTACTCGATCTCGACGTCAACTTCGATGAAAAAATTCTCGAAGGCACCGCGACGCTCGACCTCGAGCGCATCGACGAGGACGCGGAGAAAGTCGTGCTCGACAGCCGCGACCTCGGTTTCGGCAAGGTCGAGGTCATGGTCGACGGCGAATGGCAGCCGGCCGACTGGAATCTCGGCGAACCCGTCGGCGCACTCGGCCAGCCGGTTACCATCCGGCTGCCCGAAGGCAGCGACAAGGTCCGGCTGACCTATCACACCTCGCCGGAGGCCTCGGGCCTGCAATGGCTGACGCCGGAACAGACCGCGGGCGAGCATCCCTTCCTGTTCACGCAGGCGCAAGCGATTCATGCGCGCAGCTTCATTCCCCTGCAGGATTCGCCGGGCGTACGCGTCACTTATGAAGCGACGATCCGCACACCGGAACATCTGCTCGCCGTGATGAGCGCGCGCATGGAACAGGATGCGAAGCGCGACGGCGAGTACCACTTCGAAATGCCACAGCCGATTCCGCCGTATCTCATCGCGCTCGGGGTCGGCGACCTGCGCTTCGAGTCGATGAGCGAACGCACCGGCGTTTACGCGGAGCCGTACATTGTCGAGGAAGCCGCGTGGGAGTTCGCGGACACCGAGAAGATGATCGAAGTCACGGAAGCGCTTTACGGTCCGTACCGCTGGGGCCGCTACGACATTCTCATGCTGCCGGCCAGCTTCCCGTTCGGCGGCATGGAAAACCCGCGCCTGTCCTTCATCACGCCGACTGTCGTCGCCGGCGATCGCTCGCTGGTGTCGCTGATCGCGCACGAGCTTGCGCATTCGTGGTCCGGCAACCTCGTGACCAACGCAACCTGGCGCGACCTGTGGCTGAACGAAGGCTTCACCACCTACCTCACCTACCGGATCATGGAAGAGGTCTACGGCAAGGCGCGTGAACAGCAGGAAGCGGTGCTCGGCTACCAGAGCATCGAACATGCGCTGGAAACGCTGCCGCCCGACGAAACGGTGCTGAACATCGAACTCGGCCGGCGCGACCCGGACGAGGTGTTCAGCGACATCCCCTACGAGAAGGGCGCGCTGTTCCTGCGCGAACTGGAGTACAAGGTCGGGCGCGAGAATTTCGACGAGTTCCTGCGCGGCTATTTCGACCACTTCGCGTTCCAGTCGATCACCACCCACGATTTCGTCCAGTACCTGAAGAAGAACCTGATCGCGAAGTTCCCGGAGAAGGTCTCGTACGAGCGCGTGCATGCGTGGATCCACGAACCCGGCCTGCCGGAAGGGCACCCGGTGCCGCAGTCGGACGCCTTCGACCGCGTCGCGAAGATCCGGCAGCAGTTCCTGTCGGGCGAGCTCGATGCGCAGGACATCGACGCGTCGGACTGGACCGTGCACCAGTGGCTGTATTTCCTGAATACCATGCCGGATGAACTGAGCGACGCGAAGATCACGGCACTGGATGACGCGTTCGGGCTGACGACGACGAAGAACAACGAGATCGCGCATTCCTGGCTGAAAATCGCGATCCGGAACGATTACCGGCCGGCGTTCGAGCGCCTCGAGGATTACCTGGTCGGCATCGGCCGCCGCAAGCTCATCGTGCCGTTGTACGAGGAGCTGATGAAGACGCCGGAACACGCGAAATTCGCGAAGCGCGTTTACGCCGAAGCGCGGCCGGGTTACCACCCGCTGGCGCAGGGCACGGTCGACGCCATTGTCGATCCGAAATAGCCTTCTTCATCGCAGGCAGAACGGCCCGGATATCCGGGCCGTTTTTTTTGTGTTCCGGAAACATGCCGGATCGTCCGGCGCCCGGCGCTGCTTGCTTCGCGGCGTGAATCTCCGGTCCTGGGCAGAACGATATTGACTTCGAAATGATAATGATTTCGACGAAATCACCGTCTCGGCGACGAAGACGCCCCGCCCGCTGCGCGAAACCGCGGGCATCGTGACGGTGATCGACGCCGAGGAAATCGACCGCCGCCTCGCTACGCGTCCGCGGCCGGCAGCACGCGGTCGCGGCCGCCTTCCTTCGCGCGATAGAGCGCGCGATCGGCCGCTTTCAACAACGCGCCCGCATCCCTGCCATTCATCGGGTACGTCGCGACGCCGGCGGAGATCGTGACGGGCGGCAGGTGGACGTTGCCCCGTACGACCTTCAGGCCGGCGATTTCCTTGCGCAGTTCCTCCGCGCGCAGGACGGCGTCATCGAGGCCGGTGTCAGGCAACAGGACGACGAACTCCTCGCCGCCCGAGCGGAACACGCCGTCTTCCGGACGGAAGAAATCCTGCAGCGTCTCGCCGATGCACCGGAGCACCGCATCGCCGCCGTCATGGCCGTGCGCATCGTTGTAGCGCTTGAAGTGATCGATGTCGAAGGCGATGACGGACAACGGCTGATGATGCCGGTCCGAGCGCGCCAGTTCGTTTTCGAACACTTCGTCGAGCCGGCGGCGATTGTAGAGTTCCGTCAGCGGATCGCGGATCGACTGCTCCCTGAGCTGCTCGCGCAAGCGGATGTTGGCGAACGCCAGCGCGACCTGTTCCGCGACGGCGTCGGCAAAGCGCTTGTGCCGTTCCCGTTCCGCATCGGCCTCGCTTCCCTCGAGCAGAAACAACAGGCCGATGACACCGCCGAAGGCGGGAAGGGGAATGCAGCGCGATTCCTCCCCGCTCAGCAAGTGATCACAGCGCGCCTTGCCCTCGACGTCATTCTGATGCGCCCTGCCAAGCCGCAGTGCCCAGCATTCGTCGATAGACATCCGCTCGCGGGTGCGGGTGAGACCGTCCTGCCATGTCGCGACCGTTGTCACGTCCTTCTGGTTCGACTCGATGAAATACAGCACGCCCGGCCTGTTCGGGAACAGGTCGTCGACGAATTTTCCGAACACGTCCTTGCCTTCCGCCATGGACCTGCAGTTGTGAAGCATTTCGCCAAGTTCCGCGAGCACCGCCTGCTGTTCGTTCCGCTTTTCGATCAGCTCCGCCATCGCATTGAAACGCGCAGCAAGGTTCGCGCCCTCGCCTCGCCCGTGAACGCGCGCTGTCATGTTGCCGGATGCCAGTTCGTCGGCCGCCTGGTTGATGCTTTCGACGGAACGGCCGATGCGCGTCGCAATCCATCGCGCGGTCAGTATCTTCGCGACGACGCCAAGCGCGAGGCCGGACCATATGATCCATTGCACCTGTTTCGCCATTGCAGCGAAGCGCGACTTTGCCGTGGCGTGCGCCCTGCGCTCCGCGGCGATGAAATTCGTCATGGACTCCTTGAAATCCTGCGCGAGCACGGCGCCGTCAACGCTTTGTTGCGCGGGGCGCGAAGCGACGTCGTAGAACCATTTCTGCAGGATTGCGCCGGCGCGCTGAAGGCGCTCGGCCTGGGCTTCCCGTCCGCGCGTCAGGTAATCGAGTTCCGCGTACCGTGCGTTTGCCTGCCGCAGGATTTCCTCGCGCCTGCTGCGCGCATCCGGCGAGGAATCGTCGAAATAATAGTCTTCATCGTCGCGCAGCATCGCGAACGCCTCGCGGTACTCGCCTGCCAGGCGAAGAAGCTGCTCGCTGGACTCCGCACTGCGCAGGTAACGCAGGCCCTCCTTCAATGTGACGACGGCGGCGACGGAAGCCGCCGCCCATATCACGAGCGGGAACAGGTATGCCAGCAGGAGTCCGCGATTGAACGGCAATCGTTCCGATGGCGACGGCATGCGGCGTCAGGCACGGTCGCGGACACCTTCCTGCCCGACCTGCTTGGCGCAATTCGCGCAACAGTAAATCGTGCCCCCGACCTGCACGCCGTGGCCAATGACGTGGCATTGGCAGTGCGCGCACTGCGGCGCGAGCTTGTGGATTGCGCATTCAAAGGAATCGAACGTGTAGCTGTCACCCTGCATCATCACATCGAAACTGCGGTCGTACTCGTTGCCGCAAACCGTGCAAGTACCCATTGGCCACCTCCGCGTAGCGTCATTCCTGCCACCTTAACCGGCGGCGGCGGCGCTGTGATTGCCCGGATTCCCGGAGGGGTAATCTGCGTACCCGCATCAAATAACGCTGGCGTCGCGGACGGGTTCTGTTACACTGCGCGCGCTTCGATGCCCTCCGGTCTGCATCGAACCTTCGCGGTCAACTGATCCTGCCCGTCGCTTTCCGACCCGCACGGCCTGCCCCGAACCTCTTTTTCATCAAGTGATTTCGCCTGGACCGGCAACGAGCATCCCTCGTGCAGGCGCATCCAGGAGTTTTGCATGTCTTTCGATTCTCTCGGCCTTTCGGCCGCGTTGCTGCGCGCCGTTTCCGAACAGGGCTACACGCAGCCGACCCCCGTCCAGGCCCAGGCGATTCCCGCGATCATCAGGGGCGGCGACATCATGGCCGCCGCGCAGACGGGCACCGGCAAGACCGCCGGTTTCACGCTGCCGCTGCTCGAACGCCTCAACGCCAGGCCGCGCAGCGGCAAGGCGCCGCGCGCGCTGATTCTCGCGCCGACGCGCGAACTCGCGATGCAGGTCGATGAAAGCGTGAAGACCTATGGCAAGTACCAGCCGTTGAAGTCGTTCCCGGTTTTCGGCGGCGTGAACATCAATCCGCAGACGGCCGCGCTGCGCCGCGGCGTGGACATTCTCGTCGCAACGCCCGGCCGGCTGCTCGATCACGTGGAACAGCGGAACGTCGATCTTTCGCAGATCGAGATCCTCGTGCTCGACGAAGCCGACCGCATGCTCGACATGGGCTTTATCCGCGATATCCGCAAGGTGCTCGCGCTGCTGCCGAAGCGCCGCCAGAACCTGCTGTTCTCGGCGACGTTCTCGGACGATATCCGCAAGCTCGCGCAAAGCCTGCTCGATTCGCCCACGCTGATCGAGGTCGCAAGGCGGAACACGGCGGCCGAAACCGTCGCGCAGGTCGTGCACCCGGTGGATCGCCATCGCAAGCGCGAGCTGCTGTCGTTCCTGATCGGTTCGAAGAACTGGAAGCAGGTGCTCGTCTTCACGCGCACCAAGCACGGCGCGAACCGCCTGGCGGAACAGCTTGAAACGGACGGGTTGCGCAGCGCCGCGATCCACGGCAACAAGAGCCAGGGCGCGCGCACGAAGGCGCTGGACGAATTCAAGAGCGGCAAGGTGCGCGTGCTGGTCGCGACCGACATTGCCGCGCGCGGTCTCGACATCGACCAGTTGCCGCACGTGGTGAACTACGAGCTGCCGAACGTGCCGGAGGATTACGTGCACCGGATCGGCCGCACGGGCCGCGCCGGCTATGAAGGCGAAGCGATGTCGCTGGTCTGCGTGGACGAGCACAAGCTGCTGAAGGACATCGAGAAGGTCCTGAAGCGGGACATCCCGCAGGTCGTGATTCCGGGCTACGAACCGGACCGCAACGCGAAACCCGAACCGATCTTCAAGCAGCGCGGCCAGCGAAACCGCGGCGGTCACGGCGGCAAGCCGCAGGCGCAACGCGAACAGCAGCCCGGACAGCGCAAGCGCAACCACGCCCGCCGCGCGAAGAATCAACCCGGGCGCGCCGAGCGCCAGCGTTGAGCGTCGACTGAAGTAGCGGGCATCTTTCGCCACCCGACCTCGCGCAGGATCGCATCGAGGCGGGGCGAATCATGCCGGATTTCGGTGAAGCAGCGCCGCGCGCGCGACGACAGGCATTCGTAACCCCAGCGGCAGCGTTCCTGCGTTTCGCGCCTTCCCTCGGATTCGAGATACGCGGGCAGCTTGACGCGAAACCAGGAAAGGTTGTCGGCGTCGCGCAGGACGTCCGCTTCCTCGTCGCCGCCGCTTTCGTGGTGCCGGACCAGCCAGCAGGCACGGCTTGCGATGCCGCCGCCGACACCGCAGCGATCAAGCAGGGTGCGCAGGCGCGCGGCGGCGCGATACGCGTGCTCGTCGTGAAACGCGTCGTAGCTGGAAAAATCCGCGCGTCTCACGAAGGCGACCTTGTCCACGCGGTCGAGATCGTGGCCGAGCGCGGCAAGCGCAAGCGCCGCGCCCGCGTCCGGCTTCAGGCGCATCACCCACGCCAGCGTGTCCTCTGCATGGCGGGCGTCTTCCATCGCGGGCGAATGCGCAAGCACTGCACGGATGTCGGCTTGCGCACGCGAAAGCGGGTCCATCGAGAGCGATTCTCCAACAGGCGTTGACGAAAAAAGGGCGTCAGTTACGGGGACGAAAACGCGTGTTGCGAAAGGATGTCCGGGCGGACTTCGCAAGCTCGATGAACTGGATCGTCATCAGGCCCAGGAAAAGAACGCTGTGCAGAATCCATGTTTTCACCTCGTGACGTGAACTCTCTCGCACCCTCACGGTGTTCGTGCTCCCGATATGCCGTCTTGCTCGAAGACGGCGACGCCCTGCCAGCGCAAGCACAGGAAAACACATCCGGAAAGATGCTGCATCGGGTGAAACAGCGCAGGTGGTTTCCCCTCATTCGCCGCGCGTTTTCGCCCAATCGCCGAAATTTCTTCCAGCGCCTTGAATTCGCCCGGAACCGGGGAAATATCGTGAGGAGAGTCGAAAACACCATCGCGGAGGTTCACCATGGCGCGGACACATGAAGGCACGACAGGCAAGAGCACCCGGAAGAGCAGCGAGGCGGCCCGCGGCAAGGCCAGCGCGCTCCTGCACGAGGATCACGTCCGGGTCCAGGAAATGTTCAAGGAGTACAGGAAGGCCGACGCCTCGCGCAAGCAGGAACTCGCGCGCAGCATCTGTTCGGAGCTCAAGGTGCACACCCGCATCGAGGAAGAACTGTTCTACCCCAGCCTGCGCGATGCCGCCGGCGATACGGCGATGCTCGACGAAGCCGAAGTCGAGCACGCCAGCGCGAAACAGCTCATCAAGGAAATCGAGTCCATGCAGCCTGACGATCGCCTGTACGACGCGAAGATCACGGTGCTGGGCGAATACGTGAACCATCATATCCGCGAAGAAGAAAAGGAAATGTTCCCGCAGGCGAAGAAATCGGGCATCGACAACGCGGAAATGGCCGACCAGCTCAGGCAGCGCAAGCAGGAATTGCAGCAGGCCGTTCACTGAGCCGCTGTCGCCCGCCTGCCGCTCGCCGAGCGGCAGGCGGATTTTCCGCGAGCCGCGGCGCTTGCGGTTTCAGCCGAAGAACCGTCGCCCGGCTTGCAGTGCCCGCCCAACGACAATATTCTTGCGCCGGCTTTTGCAACAATGAATGGCGCGGGGGTTCGTGGACGTCCTTTCTTTCATATCAATTTCCGAATGGGTCGCGCTCGGCACGGTGATTCTCACCGACATTGCGCTTGCCGCCGACAATGCGATCGTCGTCGGCATGGCGGCGGCCGGCCTGCCCGTCGCGCAGCGGAAGCGCGCCATTCTCATCGGCATCATCGGCGCGACGGTGCTGCGCGTGATCTTCGCGCTGTTCGTGGTGCAACTGCTGCAGATCGTCGGGCTGCTGCTGGCCGGCGGCATCCTGCTGCTGTGGGTGTCGTGGAAACTGTGGCGCGAGCTGCGCTATCACAACAGGGAAGACGAAGGCGAAGCGGCCCTGGAAGGCAGGGATGTTCCCGTGCAGCAGCCGAAAAGTTTCCGCGACGCCGCCACGCAGATCATCATCGCCGACGTTTCCATGTCGCTGGACAACGTGCTCGCCGTCGCGGGCGCGGCGCGCGAACACACCTGGGTGCTCATCGTGGGCCTGGTGTTCTCCGTTGCACTGATGGGCCTGGCCGCAACCTGGGTCGCGCGGCTGTTGAACCGCCATCACTGGATCGCGTACCTCGGCCTGTTCGTGATTCTCTATGTCGCCCTGCGCATGATCTGGGACGGCGCCCATGAAGTGCTCGGCGTGATCTGAATTCGCCGCGTCTGAAAACAATCGCGTAAACGCTTAAAATGCGGGGCTCACTCGAACCAGAGTCATCCGCCCGTGTCCGTCCCTTCGCAACCCGACAATAACGATCACCACTCCGTTCGCGACGACGCGACCACCGACGCGCTCGCCGTCACGCCCGCGCTTGGCGTCACGCTCGACGCCGCCCACATGCCGCGCCGTTCGACGCTGGTCGACCGTCGGGTGCTGGTCATCTGCGCGCTCGCCGTCCTGCTCGGCGTTGCGGCCGCGCTGATCGCGGAAGTCCTGGTTGCGCTGATCGCGCTCATCACCAACCTCGCGTTCTACGGCCGCGTGTCGGCCGAGTACGCGGCGCCCGCGGGCAATGCGCTCGGGGCCTGGGTCATCGTCATTCCCGTGGTTGGCGGAATTCTCGTCGGCCTGATGGCGCGCTGGGGCTCCAAGGCGATTCGCGGCCACGGCATTCCAGAGGCGATGGAACAGGTGCTGGTCAACGAATCGCGGATTCCGCCGCGCATCACCTTCCTCAAACCCCTGTCCTCGGCGATCGCCATCGGCACCGGCGGCCCGTTCGGCGCGGAAGGCCCGATCATCGCGACGGGCGGCGCGCTCGGCTCGTTTCTCGGCCAGCTGCTGCACATCACCAGTCATGAACGCAAGGTACTGCTCGCGGCGGGCGCGGCGGCCGGCATGTCGGCGATCTTCGCCTCGCCTGTCGCCGCCGTGATTCTCGCCGTCGAACTCCTCCTGTTCGAACTGCGTCCGCGCTCGCTGATTCCCGTCGCGCTGGCGGCCGTCACCGCGACCGCCATTCACTTCGCGATCGCCGGCGACGTACACGCCGTGTTCGCGATGCCGGACATCGCCACACCCGGCGGCGTGGCGCTGCTCTGCTACGTGCTGCTGGGCGCCCTGATCGGGCTTGTGAGCGTCGGCGTCACGCGCGCGATCTACGGCATCGAAAACGCCTTCGAGAAACTGCCGGTTCACTGGATGTGGTGGCCGGCGATTGGCGGCGTCGCGGTCGGCGTCGTCGGCTACTTCGCGCCGCAGACGCTGGGCGTGGGCTACACCAACATCCAGGAAATCCTGAACGGCGAGCTTGCGCTTGGCGCGCTCGCGTTTTTATGCGTCATGAAATTCCTGTCGTGGTCGATCGCGCTGGGCAGCGGCACGTCAGGCGGCACGCTCGCGCCCCTGTTCACCATCGGCGGCGCGCTTGGCGCGGTTGCCGGCGTCCTGCTCGTGACGATCGCGCCGGAACTCGGCATCGATCCGCGCATCGCGGGGCTCGTCGGCATGGCGGCGATCTTCGCCGGGGCGTCGCGCGCGCTTTTGACGTCCGTGGTGTTCGCGTTCGAAACCACGCGCCAGTTCGCGGGCATCCTGCCGCTGCTGGGCGGCTGCACGGCGGCCTATCTCGTCTCCGCACTGACCATGCGCAACACCATCATGACCGACAAGCTCACGCGCCGCGGCACGCGCGTGCCGGGCGAATACTCCGCCGACTATCTCGAGCAGGTGGTCGTCGGCGCGGCCTGCACCCGCAAGGTGGTCGCGCTGAAGGCCGCGGACACGCTCGCGACCGTGCGTCACTGGCTGCAGTTCGGCGGCGAGGACGCGCACCACCAGGGCTACCCGGTCGTGGACAATGCGGGCCGCGTGCGCGGCATGATGACCAGGCGCGACCTGCTGGCCAGCGGCGCGGACGAATCCGCGCGCATCGAGGAACTGCTGGTCAACCCGGCGCCCGTGGTGCACGAACATCATTCGCTGCGGGAAGCCGCCGATCACATGGTGGACAGGCAGGTCGGGCTTCTGATCGTCGTCGGTGAAAAGCCGCCGCACCCGATGGTCGGCATCCTCACGCGCGGCGACATTCTCGCGGCGCACACGAAAAGGCTGCACGAAGCGCGCCGCGCGCACCGGCATTTTCGCCTGCGCCGCTTTCGCGCCCGCGGCAATCAGGAGCAGTGATGTTCTGTTAACATCGAACGCGATGCATTTCCACAAACATGAATACGGCGAAAGGACTCCCGCATGATCCAGAAAGAAGCGCTCGACCTTCTCAAGCTCGGTGAAAACGTTTTCCTGACCGGCGCCGCGGGCGCCGGCAAGACCTGGCTGCTGAACGCCTACATCCATTACCTGCGCGCGCACGGCGTTGCCGTCGCCGTCACCGCATCGACGGGTATCGCCGCGACGCATATCGACGGCCGCACCATCCATTCGTGGTCCGGCATCGGCGTGCGCGATTCGCTCAACGAAGGCGAACTGGAAAAACTGGCGGGAAATGCGCGCATCCGGCGCAACTACGAGAAGACGAAAGTCCTCGTCATCGACGAGATTTCGATGCTGCATCCCCACCAGCTCGACATGGTCGACCGCATCGCGCGGCGCATGCTCGATTTCAGCCGCCCCTTCGGCGGCCTGCAGGTCGTGCTGTGCGGCGATTTCTTCCAGCTGCCGCCCGTGACGCCGGGACGCGGCGCGGAACCGAAACGCTTCGCGTACATGGCGGATGCCTGGCAGACCGGCAATTTTCGCGTCTGCTACCTGCAGGAACAGCACCGCCAGGGCGGTGACAACGGCGACGACCCCCTGCTCGCGGTGCTCAACGATATCCGTAGCGGCAAGGCCGGCGAACACACGAAAGTCCCGTTGCGCACGCGCTATAAAAAGAATCCCGAAGGCGACGTGCAGCCAACGCGCCTGTACGCGCGCAACATCAACGTCGACGCCATCAACAACCGCGAACTTGCGGCGTTGAGCGGGGAAAGCCGCCGCTTCGACATGGAAACCGCCGGCGGTGGGGCGCTCGTCGAAAGCCTGAAGAAATCCTGCCTCGCGCAGGAAACGCTGACGCTGAAACGCGGCGCACAGGTCATGTTCATTCGCAACGCGAACGACGGCGCCTACGTGAACGGCACGCGCGGCGTCGTCGAAAAGTTCGACAGCAATGCAGGCTGGCCCGTCGTGCGCACCTTTGACGGCGATCACGTGACCGCCGCGCCGGAGGAATGGCAGTTCGAGGAAGGCGGCAAGGTGCGCGCCGTCATCCGCCAGGTCCCGTTGCGGCTGGCATGGGCTATCACCATTCACAAGAGCCAGGGCATGACGCTCGATGCCGCGGAAATGGATCTCGGCGACGCCTTCGAGCCCGGCATGGGCTACGTCGCTTTGTCGCGCGTGCGAAGCCTTTCCGGCCTGAAACTCATGAACCTGAACGACATGGCCCTGCAGGTGCACCCGGACATCCTCACGCAGGACATCCTGTTTCGCGGCGATTCCAACGCCGCGCGCGACTACCTCGCCGGCATGCGCGATGACGTGCGGGAAAAACTGCAGATGACGGCGCTGCTGCAGCGCTTCGAAGGCCAACGCGATGCGCGTCCGGTGGAGAAGGCGAAATACAAAAAGAAGGAAAAGCAGCCGCCCACGCACCTCGTCACGCGCGACATGCTGAAAGAAGGGCTATCACTCGAGGAGATCGCGAAACGGCGCGAAGTGAAGATCGGCACCATCCTCAATCACGCCGAACAGCTCAAGTCGCTGGACGAGCTTCCCGACATCACTCACCTGAAGAATGGGTTGCCGGAAACGGATTTCGCGTTGATTCTCGAGGAATTCCGGCGGTCGAAGGACGGCAAGCTCACGCCCGTGCGGCAGAAGGTCGGCAGCCGGTTCTCGTGGGAGGATCTCCGGATGGTGCGACTGTTCGTGGAGTGACCGTGGAACGCGACGATACAAAAAAAAGCCGCGTCATCGACGCGGCTTTTTTCGTGAGGTGCCTGGGTCCTCGCCGAAAGATCCGGCCGGCTTCAACTGGAAGGACAGCCTCTCGCCGACGCCTTACTCACTTCGCAATGCGCCTGCCGCATCCAGCGCTGGGTTTGGGCAGGACGGCGCTTTCGTGCTCTCTCATTCCTTCTTTTCGATACCCTCAACAAGCTTATGGAAGCGAGCCATCGATAAACGCTGTTATCACGAGGTATAGCAAGAAACACGAAACGGCCGTCCAACAAATACTTCCGGACCAGAATACGAAGCGTTCTTGCGATCTTGCCGCCTTTTCTCCATTGAAGAAGAGGTACACATGCTTAAACGAGCGAAAAATATTCCACAAACAAACAACTGCGAAGAATGCGGCTCCTAAATATAAGAGACGATCTACCACAGCGATAAATATTTCGCGCATAGATATCACCTATTCCACGTTCGGGCTGGGCGACAACACAGCTTTTGCGGGCTCCGCAACGGCTGCCGATGCTGCATTGTTCAATACTCCGGCAGCTGCAGGTCGCGTTACAGTCTGAGCAGGAATGTTGACCGTATTGAAAACCTTTCCGCTAAGTGAAGTGACCGGATGCGACGAAACTGCGGGTGTTACTGATGTGGTAAGCGTGGCAGAAACTGGTCCCGCGAGCGTTCCAGCACCTGCTGCTGTAGTAACGCCGACTTTCAGAGATTCACCAGCACTTGGAGCGGCATTTCCTTTCGCGACTTCGCTCGCGCTATGAGCCCCCGCTCCTACGCCAAGAGCGCCGGCTGAATTTGTCGCCGCCTGGCCCAGTAATGACATGCTGCCAGCAGCTGCTCCCCCCGCCGGTCAGACCAATCAGACCTCCAACAACAGCTCCTTCGCCCCGTGGCGTCGGCCTGGCAACATGGTTTGCCGGACTACAATATAAACGGCTCCCGTTGGTACTCGTGCAGTTCATACTCTGGCTCGAATTTTTCGTCCGGTACTGGAATGTGTGGTTTCGAAAAACATTCAATACCTAGTGGCGCCGATGATGCCACTAGTATCATTTCGTTTCCTTTCGACGTGCGCAATGACAAACCAGAATCTACCCGTCCTGCTTCATCAGTAGTTACCAAGCGGTCAACATTAAATTGCACTCCAGTAAATTCTGGCGGCAAAGTTTTGATCTGCGCTATGGAGTATTTCCAATCTTCCGCTCTACCTATATTGATTCTTCCTGCTTCCAGCCGAGGACCAAGGGCGACCATGTCAGTGAATACTTGGAACCCGGTACCATTTTCCCGAAGAAGAAAAAATACTTGCGCTCTGTTGTCAAACCCAATCGTGTATCCATACTTGATAATTCCTTGCATTCGACCAAATTCTTGTCGAACGGCATCAACAGCAACGAGTTCGTAACGTTTTACGTTGTTATGGTTTGAGTTCATAACTTGCTCTCCGGCGGATAATGCAAAGTCTCACGAGGCTTATCACCGTTACTCGGAATATCGATCCGAGGCCCATTTTCGCTCGGCCGCAACACAATCCCATTTTCACCTACGCGAGATCCTTCAGGCAGACGACTACCTTCCGGTGCTGGTCCACTGTTCCCACCTGTTAATTTTTCGAAATCTTTTTCTGCACTTCCTGTTCCACCATTTTCTTCAGAAAGGGGTCCGCTATTGTGTCGGCCTTTCTTAGATCCACCCTTGCCGTCCTGTTCGCCAACCAGACCCTCTGGAATCTCAGGACTAGTTGATTCCGAGGCTTGGTTGGTGACCCAAACTATTGTCCCGCCAATTGCAGTTGCCGCAATCGCGGTTGTATAAACGGCGGCTTTCGCGGGGGCCGCGACATCGGTCGGATCAGGCGTCGCCGCGTCCGCAGCAGCAATCGAGAGTACTCCACGTAACACAACGAACTCACCTGAACGCCCATCCGGATCCGTATACATATAAGGATTCCCATTCGCATACCGGTACCGGTTGAACTGCCCGACTGGGTTGCTGTAGGCGGTGACAGGATCGACCGAGAGGAACATCCCGATTCCCGGATCATAGTACCGCTGCTGCATGTACGTCAGGCCCGTGGCGACGTCTTCCACGTGACCGGTGTATCCCGGCCCGTCCTCTACGGGTCCGCTGACCTGCAGCCCGTACGGC
>DASVCH010000180.1:0-4582 GCA_036381715.1 Gammaproteobacteria bacterium
CCGTCGGGGTCGGCGCTTGCCGCCGCGCTCAGGGTCACGCTTTCGCCCGCTTTCACGGATTCGCTTTCGGGCAGGGCGACGTCCGCCACCGGCGACTGGTTGTTGGGCGGCGGATTGCCGTCGGGCGGCGTGTTGTCAGGCGGCGTCGAACCGCCGCCACCGCCGCCGCCGCACGCCGAAACGAGCAGCAGCACGAAAACGATCGAAACACGGCCGAACCCTGCGAACATCCCTGTCATGACCTTATCCCCTTCACAATGGACGAAACGTCGCGCCGATCAGCGCCACGGACGCGAAAAACTAAACCAGCAAGGGGACTCGATAAGCGCGGGACATCCCGGACTTGCGAACGCGGTCCGGCTGAATTTCCGTCAAGAGTGGGAGTTGCGTCTCAATGAAACAGGCCGGACGCGAAACGGGCGGAATATCCCTTTCAAATGCACGGCAAGGCAGAATATTCTGAAACCCTGTCCCGCCTGACGGGTCCGACCTGATTTACACCGGGAGATTGCATGGAACTCAACACCGCCGGCCGCCTGCCCGACCGCAAACCGGGCAAGCTCGAACTCGCCATCGCCGCGGTCAACCGCGTGATCCTCGGCAAGCCCGACGCGATCCGGCTGTGCTTCGCCTGCCTGCTGGCGCGCGGCCATTTGCTGATCGAGGACGTGCCCGGCGTCGGCAAGACCACGCTCGCGCAGACGCTGGCGCGCGCGCTGGGCCTGGACTACCGCCGCATCCAGTTCACCAGCGACCTGCTGCCGGCGGACATCCTGGGCGCGGCGATCTGGCACCGCGACTCGGGCGAGTTCCGCTTCCAGCCGGGCCCGATCTTCGCGCAGCTGATTCTCGCCGACGAGGTGAACCGTGCCACGCCGAAGACGCAGAGCGCGCTGCTGGAGGCGATGGAGGAACACCAGGTGACGGTGGACGGCCAGACGCGCGCGCTGCCGGCGCCGTTTTTCGTGATCGCGACGCAGAACCCGCATTACCAGGTCGGCACGTTCCCGCTGCCGGAATCCCAGCTCGACCGCTTCCTGATGCGCATCGATCTGGGCTATCCCGATGCGGCCGCGGAACGCGAGCTGCTGGAAGGCCGCGACCGGCGCGAAATGCTGAAGGATCTCGAGCACCTGCTGACGCCGGAGCGGCTCGTCGCGCTGCAGGCGAAGGCGACGGAGGTGCACACGTCCGGTCCGCTGCTGGATTACATCCAGGCGATTGCGCGCCACACGCGCGAGGAGCCGGATTTCGTGAACGGGCTTTCGCCGCGCGCCGCACTCGCGCTGAAGCGTGCGGCGCAGGCCTGGGCGCTGCTGGACGGGCGCACGGCGGTGATCCCGGAAGATGTGCAGGCCGTGCTCGGCGGCGTGGTCTCGCACCGCCTGCAGTTGCGCCGCGACGAGCCGGGCCAGGCTGCGCCCGCGCTCGCCCGCCGCATCATCGAAGCCGTTCCGATTCCGTAAGGCGCGATGCTCGCGCGCCTGAAATCACTGCTGCGAAAGCACGTGCTCGCCTGGGCCGACAAGCGCCAGGGGCGCGATCCCGATCCCGTCACGCTCGCCCGCCGCCGCATCTACATCCTGCCGACACGGCAGGGGCTGATCTTCGGCGTCCTGCTGTTCGCGATGCTGCTGGGTTCGATGAACTATTCGAGCAATCTCGGCTTCGTCATCACCTTCATGCTCGCCTCGCTCGGCTTCGTGGCCATGCACCACACGCACCGCAATCTCGAGAATCTCGAACTGCGCGCCGGGCACGCGCTGTCGGTGTTCGCCGGCGACGAAGCCTGCTTTCCGGTGTTCGCGCGCAACCGCGCGGCCGTCACGCGCGGCGGCATCGCGCTGGACGACGGCAACGTCACGCAGGACATCCGCGATCTCGCCGCGGACAGCGTCGAAACGCTGAACCTGCGCATCACGACAACGACGCGCGGCTGGCTGCGGCCGCACCGCTTCGGCATTCACACCACGTATCCCTTCGCGCTGTTCCGCGCCTGGGCCTGGGTGCGGATGGATCTCGCCTGCCTGGTTTACCCTGCCCCCGCGCCGCCCGGCGGTGCGCCCTTGCCCGCCGCGTTCGAATCCGGCAGCGGGCGGACGGAAGCCGCGGGAAACGAGGATTTTTCCGGCCTGCGCAAGTACCGCGACGGCGATTCGCCCCGCCATGTCGCCTGGCGCGCGTCGGCACGCGGTGACGGCGACCTGCTGGTGAAGGAATTTCGCAGCGGCGGCACGGCGGCCCGCTGGCTCGACTGGGACGAGACGCGTTCGGAAGGCGACGTGGAGGCGCGGCTCAGCCGGCTCACGCGCTGGGTGATGGACGCGCATGCGAACGACGAACGCTTCGGCCTGCGGCTGCCCGGCGCCGATATTCCGCTGGATAGCGGCGAGGCGCACTACGAGCGCTGCCTGCGCGCGCTGGCGCTGTTTCCATCGAAAGGTTCGGCATGACGACGCCGGTGGCACAACTCGACGCGCGGCCGCACACGCAAAGCATTCGAAACCTTTTGCTCGCGCTCGCGGTGCTGTTCGCGGGCCTCGCGACCTACCTGCATCCGTGGATCAGCGCGTTTTCCTTTTTCATCCTCGCGTGGCGGCTGTGGGCCGCCAGCCGCAACGCGCCGATGCCGCGCCGCTGGATGAAGATCCTGCTCGCCATCGTCGGTTTCATCATGGTGCTCGCGAGCTACCGCACGCTGAACGGCGTGGAAGCCGGCAGCGCGCTGCTGATGGTGATGATCGCGCTGAAGCTCACGGAAGTGCAGCGCCTGCGCGACGCCGTGTTTGTCGTCGTGCTTGGCTATTTCCTGCTGTTCGCGGGTTTTCTCTACAGCCAGGAAATCCCCTTCGTTGCCTGGATGCTGCTTGCCGGCTGGACGCTGACCGCGGCGCTGCTGGTCATCACGCGCAACACCGCAAACGCCTCGTTTCTCGATGGCATGCGGCGCAGCGGGCGCTATCTCGCGCAGGCGCTGCCGTTCGCGGTCATCATCTTCGTGCTGTTTCCGCGCATTCCCGGTCCGCTGTGGGGCGTGCCCCTGCAGAGCGGCGACAGCGTCAGCGGGCTGGACGACGAGATGACGCCGGGCTCGATCTCAAGCCTGGTGATGTCCGAGGAAATCGCCTTTCGCGTGAAGTTCGACGGCCCGCTGCCGCCGCGCAACGAACGCTACTGGCGCGGACCGACGCTGCTTTTCTTCGACGGCCGTACCTGGATTCCGGGCTTCGAAATCCGGACCGACGAGCTGGACGCAACGGGTCTCGCCGATCCCGTGCGCTACACCGTGATGCTGGAAGCGCATCAGCGCCGCTGGCTGTACGCACTGACGGTTCCGGTCGATTACCCGGACGACGCCAGGCTGATGCACGATTACACGCTCACGAAGCGGCGGCGCGTCGGCCAGCGCATCTCGTACGACGTCGTCTCGTACATGGAACACCTGCTGAGTCCCCGGCTCACCGAACTGGAACGCCGCTGGGCGCTGCAAATGCCCGAAGGTTTCAACCAGCGCAGCCGCGATCTCGCGGCGCGCTGGCGCGCGAGCGGCGCGACCGACGCCGAAATCGTCACGCGCGCGCTCACGATGTTCCGCGAGCAGCCCTTCCGCTACACCCTGCAGCCGCCGCCGCTGCGCGGCGATACCGTCGACGACTTTCTCTTCAACACGCAGGCCGGTTTCTGCGAGCACTACGCCAGTGCGTTCACCTTCCTCATGCGGGCGGCCGGCGTTCCCGCGCGCGTGGTCACCGGCTATCTCGGCGGCGAACTGAACGAGTACAGCGGTTATCTCGAAGTGCGCCAGTCGGACGCGCACGCGTGGTCTGAAGTATGGCTCGCGGGCCGCGGCTGGACGCGCATCGATCCGACGGGCGCGGTCGCGCCCCAGCGCGTCGAGCGCGGTATTGCCGAGGCGCTCGACAGCAACGAACTTCCCACCCACCTCCTGCAGCTCGATGACTTCCTGTGGGAACTCGAATCGCGCTGGCGCGCGCTCAACACTGCGTGGTACGAATTCTTCCTGGGCTATGGCCCGGAAATGCAGAAGACCTTTCTTGAATCGCTTGGCCTCGAGAATCCGGACTGGCGCAAGATGACGACCGTCATGGCCGTGCTGCTTGCGGCGGGAACGGCGCTCCTTTGGGCGTGGCTGGTCTGGACGCACAGGATTCGCCCGGAAGATCCGGCGCTGCGCCTGTACCACAAGCTGCAACAGCGGCTTTCACGGCGGCTCGGCGAACCGCGATTGCACGAAGGACCGGAAGACCTTCATCGCCGCGTTGCACGCGAGGCGCCGGAGCTTGCCGGAGCGGTGCGGGAGTTCGTGGATGCGTATGTGGCGATTCGCTACCAGGATGACGACAGCAGGGACGGGATGCGGCGGTTGCGGGCGGCGTTGCGCAGGATCGGGGAAGGTCGAAAGTCGAAGGTCGAAGGTCGAAAGTGAAAAGCCGCGCTTCGCGCGGTCGCCTTTCGCCTTTCGCCAAAAAGTGAAGAGCAATGGACAGGACTTCGCAGGATGTCTGAATGTGTGTAGGAGCGCCCTCCCGGGCGCGATTGTCGGCAATCGGCCGCGGAGCGG
>DASVCH010000181.1:0-2742 GCA_036381715.1 Gammaproteobacteria bacterium
CGGTGTTCGGCAAATGCGCAGCACAACCCCCTGTTCGCGCCAGCCGGAAATATCGGGACGACGGTTTGCCGTCGAAACGATCCGCCGCGGTTCGCAATTCGCCGGCGCGAGGTAACCGCGCGCGCCGCTGCCTCGCGTGACGATGAGTTTCACGACGCCCTCTGGACATTCACCCGCAGCTTCAAGCAGCTCGTCGTGCAGCAGGTCTCGCCGCAGCGGTGGAAAGCCGAGCACCTCAAGGCCCGCGAACAGGCGCTCGAGATGGTAGTCAAGCAGCGGCAGCCGGCCGCGGCGCGCGCGCAGGGTTTCGAACAGGCCGTCACCGTAGGCGAGACCGCGATCATCCGCGGGAACACGGTCCACGCGCCGCCCGTCAACGAGGATCATCGCCCTTCACCGGAAAGTGCCAGCAGCATGCCGCGCGCCTTGGCACGCGTTTCGGCGACTTCGCGTTCCGGGATGGAATCGGCCACGATCCCGGCGCCGGCGCGAAACGAAATCCTTTCGCCCTCGCGCATGATGGTGCGGATCAGTATGTTCAGATCGCCGCTGCCGTCCCGGTTGAAATAGCCCAGCGAGCCCGTGTACGCGACGCGCGAATCCTGTTCGAGCTCGGCGATGATTTCCATGCAGCGCACCTTCGGACACCCGGTAATGGTGCCGCCGGGAAATGTCGCGCGGATGACGTCGGCGGCAGTCGTGCCCGGCCGCCGCTTCGCGCGCACGTTCGAGACAATGTGATGCACGTGCGCATAGGTTTCCAGCGCCATGAGTTCGCTGACTTCGACGGAGCCGGGTACCGCGATGCGGCCGAGATCGTTGCGCTCCAGATCGATGAGCATGATGTGCTCGGCGCGTTCCTTGGGATGTCCGATCAGCTCGTCCAGCAATGCACGGTCCTTCTGCGGGTCGCCGCTTCGTGGCCGCGTGCCG
This sequence comes from Gammaproteobacteria bacterium, assembly GCA_036381715.1. Lineage (GTDB taxonomy): Bacteria > Pseudomonadota > Gammaproteobacteria > Natronospirales > JAJUFS01 > JAJUFS01. The sequence goes on from DASVCH010000181.1 coordinate 934, forward strand.
GCGATCGGACGCGTCTGGACATTTTCGCCGTGAATCTCTACCAGCCGTTCCGGCGAGGAACTGATGATGGCCTTGTCCTTCCACGTCACGAGTGCTGCAAACGGTGCGGGATTGGCGCGACGCAGGCGGGCATGAATTGCCCAGTGCGGCACTTCCTTCGCGATCCTTCCCCGCCAGGGGCGCGAGATGTTCGCCTGGAACACGTCGCCGTCGATGATGTAGCGTACGACGCGTTCCACCATCTGCTCGTAACGCCCGGCATCCTCTTCACGCAGATCATGCAGATCGAATGGCGGTACATCCGGAAGGTTTTCCACGGCCGCAAGATCCGCCTCCATGACGTCGAACAGCCTGTCATCCTCGCTTGCGAGCCAGGCCTTTCCCGTCGAATGATCACGGATCACCGCCGCAGGGAAACGCGTCGCGCAGGCGAGCGGCCAATCGCCGGCGGGAAAAAGTTTCAGCTTCGGTTCGATTTCGCCGGCCAGTTCATAGGAAAGAAACACGAACCAGCCGCCATGGAATGGCAGGTGCGGGCTGTTGTCATCCGCGGTCGCGTACTCCGCATTCATCCAGGCATCGAGGGAATCCAGGAAACCGCGCGCGGCGTGCGGCCCTTGCAGGTGGCGGCTGCCGTCGAGAACCAGTGATTCACCGGGAAAAGCAAACAGGATATCGAAGCGGCCCAGCGGCTCGGCGCGCGCTGCGCTTTCCAGCAGGTGCGGGTAACGGGACGGGTCGTGCCGGTGCAGCGCCAGCAGGTCCGGCGCACCGTGGATTTCCCGGATCGCCATGTCGCGCCTCAACCGTAAGAGAAAAATGGCCGCGGCCGGAAGAGCCACGGCGCGCCTGTCGTCAGACTTTCCGGAAGACCAGCGTCCCGTTCGTGCCGCCGAAGCCGAAGGAGTTCGACATCGCGACATCGATCTTCATTTCCCGTGCCTTGTGCGGCACGTAGTCGAGATCGCAGCCTTCCGCTGGATTGTCGAGATTGATGGTCGGCGGCGCGATCGAATCGCGCATCGCAAGCACCGTGAATATCGCCTCGACGCCGCCGGCCGCTCCAAGGAGGTGACCGGTCATGGATTTTGTCGAGGAAACGACGATGTCCTTCGCATGCTCTGCGAACGCGCGCTTGATCGCGATGGTCTCGCCCTTGTCGCCGACCTGCGTCGAGGTGCCGTGCGCGTTGATGTAATCGACGTCCGACGCATTGATGCCCGCGTCCTTGAGCGCAACTGCCATGCACTGGCGCGCGCCCTCGCCGTCTTCCGGCGGCGACGTGATGTGATAGGCATCGCCGCTCTGGCCCATGCCGATCAGCTCACAGTAGATCTTCGCGCCGCGTGCCTTCGCGTGCTCGTACTCTTCGATCACGATGACGCCCGAGCCGTCGGACAGCACAAAGCCGTCGCGATCCCTGTCCCAGGGACGTGACGCCCGTTCCGGGTCGTCGTTGCGCGTCGACAGTGCGCGCGCCGCGCAGAAACCGCCGACGCCAAGCGGCGTCGTCGCGTGTTCTGCGCCGCCCGCCACCATGATTTCGGCGTCACCGTGCTGGATGATTCGTGCGGCGTGGCCGATGTTGTGGGTCGCCGTGGTGCAGGCGGTGACGATGGCGAGATTCGGGCCCTTCAGGCCGTACATGATCGAGAGGTTTCCGGAGATCATGTTGATGATGCTGCCCGGAACGAAGAACGGCGAAACCTTCTTCGGGCCGTCGTGCTCGGCGATGCTGAGAGAGGTGTTTTCGATGAACTGGATGCCGCCGATCCCGGCGCCGACCATCACGCCGATGCGCGACGCGTT
>DASVCH010000182.1:0-13513 GCA_036381715.1 Gammaproteobacteria bacterium
CATTGCGCGCCTCGACATGCACGCGCGCGCCGCAGGAATCACCATCGCGGCGCAACCGCTCGATGCGCGCTTCGAGTTCCGCGACCTTGTCTGGCGCCGCACAGAAAAACGGATTGCCGCTGACGGCGTTCCAGTCGTCGAGCGGCAACTCGATGTCATCCATCGCGGCGAGGCAGGCGCGGATTTCGATACCGGCGTTTTCACGCAGGTATTTGCGCGCGATCGCGCCGGCGGCGACACGCAGCGCCGTTTCGCGCGCCGACGAACGCCCGCCGCCGCGGTAATCGCGGATGCCGTATTTTTTCTGCCAGGTGTAATCCGCGTGCCCCGGGCGGAATTTTTCCGCGATGTCGGAATAATCGCGCGAACGCGCGTCGGTGTTCTCGATCAAGAGCGCGATCGGCGCGCCCGTGGTCATGCCCTCGAAGACGCCGGAAAGAATCTTCACGCGGTCTTCTTCACGACGCTGGGAGGTGAAGCGCGAGGTGCCGCTGCGCCGCCGCTCGAGATCGCGCTGGATGTCGGCCTCGGACAGGGCCATGCGCGACGGACAGCCGTCGACGATGGCGACCAGCGCGGGACCGTGACTTTCGCCGGCCGTGGTGACGCGGAAGATGTCGCCGAAAGTGTTGCCGGCCATCAGACGGCTTCCCGGAACACCGCGGCATGGCGTTTCACTTCCGCCGCCGTCAGCAGGAACACGCCCTCGCCGCCGCGTTCGAATTCCAGCCAGGTGAATTCGACCTCGGGGAACGCGGTTTCCAGGGCGGCGGCGCTGTTGCCGACTTCGACGACGAGAATGCCGTTTTCCGTCAGCCGTTCGCCGGCCTCGTTGAGAATGCGACGCGCGATGTCGAGACCGTCGGCGCCCGCCGCAAGCCCGAGTTCGGGCTCGTGGCGGAATTCCTCCGGCAGGCCGGCCATGTCTTCGGCATCGACGTAAGGCGGATTGCTGACGATGATGTCGTAGCGCCTTGCAGGCAGCGGCGCGAACAGGTCGCCTTCGTGAAGTTCGACCTGGTTCTCCACGCCGTGCAGTACGACGTTTTCATGCGCGAGCGCGAGCGCATCCGCGGAAAGATCGACGGCATCGACATGCGCGTCCGGAAAGGCGTGCGCGCAGGTGACCGCGATGCAGCCGCCTCCAGTGCAAAGATCGAGCACCGCGGCGACGCTCCCGGGATCGACCCACGGTTCGAAACGCGCCTCGATCAGCTCCGCGATCGGCGAGCGCGGCACCAGCGCGCGCTCGTCCGCCCTGAATTTCATGCCCGCGAACCACGCCTCGCCGGTGAGATAGGCGGCGGGCACGCGTTCGTCGACGCGCCGTGCGAACAACCGATAAATGTCGGCCTTCTCGACGGGAGCAAGGCGCGCATCCAGCAGGCGGTCCGGGCAGCCGTGCGGCAGGTGCAGCGCATGCAGCACCAGTGCGACGGCCTCGTCCAGCGCATTGTCCGTGCCGTGGCCGTAGTGCAATCCCGCTTCCGCGAACCGGCTCGCGCCCCAGCGGACAAAGTCCGTGGCGCTGTGCAGGCACTCCGCGATGTCTTCAAAGCGCTGTTCCACGGAAACTCCGTCTCTGGTCAACGAGGAAGCGATGATAACCGAATGACTGATGTGGGATAATGCGCGCCATGAATCGCAATACCTTACTCATTATTATTACTGCCGCCGTCGCCGCCGTCGCCGGCGGCGTCATCGGCGCCAGGCTCCTCGCACCCGAGCCCCCGCCCGCACTGGCGGCCGGCACGCTGTTGAACGAACCGCGCCCCCTGCCCGAGTTCCGCATGACCCGCCACGATGCGGCGTCGTTCACGCGCGAGGATTTCCGCGGCAATTGGAGCCTGGTGTTCTTCGGCTTCACGCACTGCCCCGACGTCTGCCCGAATACCCTGTTCCTGCTGGACCGCGTCGTGGACCGGCTCGGCCGGATCGCGCCGGAAGTCGTTTTCGTGTCCGTCGATACCGCGCGCGACACGCCCGAGCAGATGGCAAGCTATGTGGAATATTTCAATCCCGCGTTCATCGGCCTGACCGGCGACGCCACGAACCTGCAGAAACTCACGCAGGCGATGAGCGTTGCGTATGAATTCCGCGCCCCGACCGAGGGTAGCGGCGAAGACGAGTACACCGTCATCCACAGTTCGGCCGTGCTGCTCGTCGACCCGCAGGCCCGGCTGCGCGCGATTTTCACGCCGCCGCTGAAGGCGGATGCAATTTCGAGCGACCTCGTCCAACTGATCGCCGATTGAGAGATTCCCGATGCCGTTCTTCAGCCTCATCGCATTGACGGCGCTGTTCCAGGGCGCACCGGAACTCGAACCGCCGCTGCGCGTCGAAAACGCCTGGGTGCGCGAAGCGCCGCCGGTCGCCGACGTGCTCGCGGCATACGCGACGTTCTGCAACGATGGTGCGGCCGCCGTCACCCTGGCAAACGCGAGCAGCGAACATTTCGGGGCGGTGCAGATGCACGCGACGGTGGAAACGGACAGTGCCGTGACGATGAAGCGCCTGGACAGCGTCGTCATCGGTCCGCACGAATGCGTGGCGTTCGAACCGGGCGGCTGGCATTTCATGCTGCTCGACCCGAAGCGCGACTTCCGCGCGGGCGACGAGATCGCGTTCACGCTGTTTCTCGCCAGCGGCAAGGAAATGGAAATCGTCATGCCGGTGCACCGCGCCGGCGAGATGCTCGACAAGCAACAACAACATCAGCACGGACATCACTGAATGAATCTCGAAAAGGCGGTCAAGATCTGGCCGCAGTACATCCTCCCGCATCACTTCCTGTCACGCGGCATGCACGCGCTCACCCGCATCAACGGCGGCGCGCTCAGCCACGCCGCCATGCGCGCCTTCATTCGCGCTTTCCGGGTGAACATGCAGGAAGCCGTGCAGGAGGACGTGAAGCGTTATCCGAACTTCAACGCCTTTTTCACGCGCGCGCTGAAACCCGAAGCGCGGCCCGTGGATTTCTCGGACGACGCCGTCGTCTCGCCGGTGGACGGCACCGTGAACCAGGCGGGCGAGATTCGCGACGGAAGAATCTTCCAGGCGAAAGGCCATGACTATTCCGCGGAGGAACTCCTCGGCGACGCGGCGCTGGCCGCGCCTTTCATGAACGGCGAATTCGCGACGCTGTACCTCTCGCCGCGCGACTACCACCGCATTCACATGCCGGTGGACGGCACGCTCACCGAAATGTTGCACGTTCCGGGCCGGCTGTTCAGCGTGAACGGCCTGACCGCAAGGAATATTCCGCGCCTGTTCGCGCGGAACGAACGCGTCGTCTGCCTGTTCGACACACCGCTCGGAAAGATGGCGCTGGTCGCCGTCGGCGCGATCTTCGTCGGCAGCATCGAAACGGTGTGGGCGGGCGAAATCACGCCGCCCGCGGGCTCGCGCATTCGCCGCTGGCGTTACGGGCCGGGCGAATCCGCAGGGGAAGTCTCATTGAAAAAAGGCGAAGAGCTCGGTCGCTTCAATATGGGTTCGACCGTGGTGATGCTGACCGAACCGGGCGCGGTGGACTGGGGCGATTACCTGTTGCCGGAAACAGAAATGCGGATGGGCGCGCGAATCGGGAAAATCAAAAGCATGGACAGGATTTGAAAAAGCGGATTAACAGGATTTTTTCTGGCTGGCCCATGACAATCTGAAACATGGCCTTATTTTATTTGAATTGCTTTTTAATCCTGTGAATCCTGAAAAATCCTGTTAATCCTGTCCATTGCTCTTCACGCTTTCCACGAAAATCGCGGCAAGTTTCTCGATCCCCGCCTGATCGTCGGCATCGAACCGTGCCTTGACCGGCGCATCGATGTCCAGCACGCCGATGATCTCGCCGTTCACTTCCAGCGGCACGACGATCTCCGAACGCGAATCGCCATCGCAGGGAATATGACCGGGAAACGCATCGACATCCTCGACGCGTTGCGTTTTCCGTTCCGCAACCGCCGTGCCGCAAACGCCCTTGCCGATCGCGATGCGCACGCAGGCAGGCTTGCCCTGAAAAGGACCGACGACGAGTTCGCCGTCCTTGAGAAAATAGAAACCCGCCCAGTTCACGCCGGGCAGGCTGTGATACAGCAGCGCGGAAAAGTTTGCCGCGTTGGCGATCAGGTCGCGCTCATCGTGCAGAAGGCCGCGCGCCTGCAGCGCCAGCTCCTCGTAGAAGGCCTTCTTGTCGGACGTATCCAGTTGCGACATCTCGAACATGTCTTCGGTCCTCAGATCCGGTCGAATCCAAAACTGATCACTTCGCCGATATGCTTCGCGCCGGTCGCAAGCATCACCACGCGGTCGAAGCCGAGCGCGACGCCGGCACAATCCGGCATGCCGGCTTCCAGCGCCGCAAGCAGGTTTTCATCCAGCGGCATTTCCGGCAATCCTGCCTCGCGCCGGCGCTCGTTTTCGCTTTCAAAACGCCGCCGCTGCTCGGCGGCATCGTTCAATTCGTGGAAACCGTTGGCCAGCTCCACGCCGTTCACGAACGCCTCGAACCGGCAGGCGCTGCGCGGATCGTTTTCGTCCAGTCTCGCGAGCGCTGCCTGCGACGCGGGAAAGGCATGCACGAAGCTTACCCGGTTCCTGCCGAGTTGCGGGTAAACGGCATGGCTGGCGATCGCATCCAGCAGCGCATCGCGATCGAGACCCGCGGCATCGAGCCCGTATTCCGCAACCGCTGCACGCAACGCGGCGTCATCCGCCTCGAAGGGATCGATCTTCGCGTGCGTCGCGAACGCTTCCCGGTACGTGAATCGCTCATCGCCCGCCGCAAGGTCCGGAAGCAGTTCGCGCAGCAGCCCGGCGACCTCGTCCATCAGCGCGTGATGATCGAAGCCCGTGCGGTACCACTCGATCATCGTGAACTCGGGATTGTGCCGGCTGCCCCGCTCGGCGCCACGGAACACCTTGCACGCCTGCCAGGTGTCGCCGCTGCCCGCGGCCAACAGGCGCTTCATGAAGAACTCCGGCGAGGTGTGCAGGTAGAACGCCTCGCGCAGGCCCGGCAGGCGGACTTCGGCGCTGGCGAGATTCGGCTCGGTGATGGCCGCGCGGCTCAACAGCGGCGTTTCGACTTCGAGCACGCCGCGCTGCGAGAAGAATTCCCGCACGCGATTCATCATGGCCGCGCGCAGGCGAAGCGTTTCGATGGATGCCGAAGGCTGCCAGTCACCCACTCTTGTCATATCCGCTTGATCGATAACCGAAGCAACGGCCTGGAATGACCGAGGAATTTTTTCGAAGAACAAGGCGCGAAGCGCTCGGGCGGCGCGATTTACCGGGTTGCGTAATGAGCGTCGCCCGAGCGCTTCGCAACACAGTTATTCGGAAAAATAACCGGTCATTCCTTGACGCGGGAGATGTATTCGCCAGTTCTCGTATCCACGCGGAGAATTTCGCCTTCGTTGATGAACAGCGGCACTTTGACGACCGCGCCGGTTTCCATCTTCGCGGGCTTGGTGCCGCCCGACGAGGTGTCGCCGCGCAGGCCCGGATCGGTTTCGACCACCTTGAGGTTCACGTGGTTCGGCGGCGTGATGTCCAGCGGCACGCCGTTCCACAGCGTGACGACGCACATGTCCTGTTCCTTCAGCCACTTGGCGTTCTCGCCCACGGCGTTGGCGTCGGCGGCGTGCTGCTCGAAGGTGTCCGGCACCATGAAATGCCACATTTCGCCGTCGTTGTAGAGGTACTGCATGTCGGTGTCGATGACGTCGGCGGCTTCGAAGTTCTCGCCGGACTTGAAGGTCTTCTCCAGCACGCGGCCGGTCTTGAGGTTGCGCACGCGCGTGCGGTTGAAGGCCTGGCCCTTGCCCGGCTTCACGAACTCGTTTTCCACGATGGTGTAGGGATCGCCGTCGATCATGATCTTGAGACCGGCGCGGAATTCATTGGTGTTGTAGCTCGCCATGGAATTGACTCTCGATTGCAGGCAGAATACCGGGCCGCCGCCCCCTGCATCCGGCAGCGGTGCGGCGAAAGGCGCGTATGATACCTGCAATTCCTTCCCGAAATCAGCCTCCGGAATCCGTCATGCAGCGACCCGGCTGGAAAGCGGCACAGGCGGCGGCGGTGACCGACCCCGCGCGCCTGCTCGAGATGCTGGCGCTGGACGAGGCCCTGCTGCCCGCCGCGCGTGCGGCGGCGAAACGCTTTCCGCTGCGCGTCCCGCTCGGCTTCATCGCCCGCATGCGCCGCGGCGATCCGCACGACCCCCTGTTGCGGCAGGTGCTGCCGCTGGACGCCGAACTGGAAACGCATTCCGGCTACGGCGAGGACCCCGTTGGCGAAAGCGCGGCGCACGTCGCGCCCGGCCTGCTGCAGAAATACGCCGGGCGCGTGCTGCTGACGACGACGGGCGCCTGCGGCGTGCATTGCCGCTACTGTTTCCGGCGCCACTTTCCCTATTCCGAACAGAATCCGCGCCGCGACTGGCAGGCCGTCGTCGCGCGCATCGCGGCCGATGATTCGATTCACGAAGTCATCCTGAGCGGCGGCGATCCGTTCACGCTGGACACGCGGCGGCTGCGGGAAATCTCCTCGGCGCTGAGCGCGATTCCGCAGGTACGCCGTCTGCGCATCCATACCCGCCAGCCGGTTGTGCTGCCTGAACGCGTCGATGCCGAACTGCTTGACTGGCTGGCTGGCATCCCGCTGGACGTCGCCATCGTCATCCATGCGAACCACGCCAACGAAATCGACGCGCACGTCCGGGAGGCGGCAGCCGGCCTGAAACGCGCCGGCGCGATGCTGCTGAACCAGTCGGTATTGTTGCGCGGGGTGAACGACAGCGCGGCGGCGCTTGCCAGCCTTGGCGAAGCCCTGTTTGCGGCCGGCGTGCTGCCCTATTACCTGCACCTGCTCGACCCGGTCGCGGGCGCGGCGCACTTCGACGTTCCCGAATCGCGCGCACGCGAAATCATGAACGATCTGCACGCGCGCGTTTCGGGTTATCTCGTCCCGAAACTGGTCCGCGAAGTTGCCGGTCGCGCCGGGAAAACCCTGATAAATCTGTAACTTGGTGAACCGCGCTGTGGAAAATGCGCGCGGCTTCGGTTAAAAAGTCAGTTCGCGTCCCGCGCTTTCCGAAGACATGGAGTTCCCTTGGTAGAACGTAATTTCCTGCCGCTGCTGATCATCTCGCAGTCGCAGAACAATGCCGAGAAGATCAACGGCATCCTTCGCGGCGCGGGCCACGCCGTACGTTCTTCGTGGGCGGCGAACCTGGACGATGCCGAAAGCGCGATCCTCGCGCAGAAACCCGCATTGATCCTGTGTTTCCTCAAGGTTCCCGAAGCGCCGATCAACGACGTCATCGGCCTGCAGCAGCGGCTGTGCCCCGACTGCGGGCTGATCGCGGTCGCGAGCAAGATGGACGACACGGCCGCCGCCGCCGTGATCGAACGCGGCGGCCGCGACCTGGTCGGCATGGACAACGAACGCCGCCTCGCCGCCGTCGTGTCGCGCGAGGCGAACCATGTCGAAACCGCCCGCGCGCTCGAATCCACCCAGGCGCTGGTGAGCGAATACCAGTCGCGCTTCCAGGAGTTCCTGGCCGAGTCCGGCGATGCCATTGCCTACGTCCAGGACGGCATCCTCACCCAGGCGAATCCCTCGTTCGCGGAAATGTTCGGCTTCGAGTCGCCGGACGAGATGGAAGGCTATCCCGTCATGGACCTTTTCGCCGGCGCCGACCAGGGCAGGCTCAAGGAAGCCCTCGTTGCCGTGAACAAGGGCAAGAGCGCAGGCCCGCTCGAACTCAAGGGCATGAAGGAGGGCAAGGCCTTCGAGACGAAACTCGAATTCGACCAGACCGAGCTCGACGGCGAGCCGTGCATCGAGATCGCGATCCGCGGCGAAGGCGACTCCAGCGAGCTGCAGGAGAAAATGCAGGCGGAGATGAAGGCGGAAATGGAGGAAATCGGCCGGCGCGACCCGCTGACCGGGCTCTTCCACCGGCATTACTTCATCGATCTCGTCGCGCACGCGGTCAAGCAGCCGCCCGGCGGCGGGCTTGCCGCGCTGCTGATCATCAAGCCGGACAAGTTTTCCGACATCGAGGAAAAGGTCGGGCCGCTCGCATCGGACAACGTCCTCAAGCTGCTGGGCGCGCAACTGCGCGACATCGCGGAGGCGAAGGACCAGCTTTCCCGTTTCGGCGGCAACCTGTTCACCGCACTGATCGTCCGCAAGAACCTTGCGGAAATCGAGAAATTCGCCGAGAAGCTGCGTACCGCGATCGCCGGGCGCGTCTTCGAAGCCGGCGGCCAGTCGACCAGCATGACGGTCAGCATCGGCATTGCGGATTTCTCCAACAGCGTGAAGAACGCCGGCGCTTTGATCGCGCTGGCGCAGCAGGCGGTGAAGGAAGCGCGCGGCAAGGGCGGCAACCGTCACGTCGTCTACAAGCCGGCCGAAGTCGACGCGGAAGGCCGCATGCTGGACGCGGGCTGGATCAAGCAGATCACCGCGGCCATCAAGGAAAACCGTTTCGTTCTCGTCTTCCAGCCCATCGCAAGTCTCGAAGGCGACGTCAGCGAAATGTTCGACATCCTCGTGCGCATGAAGGACGAGAACGGCAACGAAATCATGCCCGCCGAATTCATGCCCGCGGCGGAACGCAACAACCTCATGGGCGGCATCGACCGCTGGATCGTGAACTGCGCCATGATTCGCCTGAAGGAGCGCATCGCGGAAGGCAAGAAAGCGCGTTTCTTCATCCGTCTTGCAGAACAGACGCTGGCGGACGCGCAGTTCATCCCCTGGCTGGAAGGCCAGTTCAAGCAGCACAAGCCACCGAAGGGCGGCGTTGTCCTGCAGATTTCCGAAGCCACCGCGGAAAAACGCCTCAAGGAGGCCAAGGCCGTCGGCGAACTCAGCCTCGCGAACGGCCAGGGCATCGCACTGGAGCATTTCGGCATCGGCCGCAATCCCATGCAGATGCTCGATCACGTGAAGATGAATTTCGTGAAAATCGACGGCTCGTTCATGTCGGTCATCGCCACCGACGAAAAGAAGCGCGAGGCTGTGAAGGAAATCATCGAGAAGGCGAAGGAACTGAAGATCGAAACCGTCGCCGAACGCGTGGAGAACGCCAACACCATGGCCGTGCTCTGGCAGCTGGGCGTGAACTACATCCAGGGCAATTACGTGCAGGAACCGGAAGTGGTCATGGCGGAGGATGCGCGGCTGCCCGCGTGACGCGGTGAGAGGTAAGAAGTGAGAGGTTGGAGGATGTCTATTGCGAACTGAAACGTCCTCTCACTTCTCACCTCTCACATCTAACCGATTTTCTGCAAGGCGGCGATGCGCTCGCTCAATGGCGGGTGGCTCATGAACAGTCGCCGGAACCCTTTCGACATCGAACCCTTGATGCCGAACGCGGCGAGCCGGTCGGGCAAAGCGCCTTCCTGGGACTGCTGCAGGCGCTGCAGGGCGGAAATCATCTTGTGCCGACCCGCCAGTTGCGCGCCGCCGTGATCCGCGCGGAACTCCCGGTAACGCGAAAACCACATCACGATCATGCTCGCGAGAATGCCGAACACGATTTCCGCGATGATGGTCGTCACGAAATAACCGATGCCAATGCCGCCGCCTTCACGGTTGCCGCGCAACGCGCTGTCCACGACGTAGCCGACGACCCGCGCCGCGAAAATCACGAAGGTGTTCACCACGCCCTGGATGAGCGCAAGCGTCACCATGTCGCCATTCGCGACGTGACTGATTTCGTGGCCGAGCACGGCTTCCACTTCGTCGCGATTCATGCCGTTCAGAAGGCCCGTGCTGACGGCCACCAGCGACTTGTTCCTGTTCATTCCGGTCGCGAAGGCGTTCGGCTGCGGCGACTGGAATATCGCGACCTCGGGCATGCCGATGCCGGCCTGCTGCGCCTGGCGCTGCACGGTAGCAACCAGCCAGGTCTCGACCTCGTTGCGCGGCTGCCCGATCACCTGCGCGCCGGTCATGCGCTTCGCGCTCCACTTGGAAATCGCGAGCGAAATGAACGCGCCGCCCATGCCGAAGATCGCGGCAAAGATCAGCAGTGCCTGATAGTTGATTCCCTGCTGCGTGAACCAGCCGTCGATTCCCAGCAGCTTCGTGACGATGCCGAGCACCACGATCACCGCGAGATTGGTGCCGAGGAACAGGACAATGCGTTTCATTGAAAGTCTCCGAAAACGTGACGGAGCAGTTGTGGGGCCGGATGCGACATTTTCAAGAGTGCGCAGGACGCGAGACACGCGCGTCGAACTTCGTCTCGCGACTTACGATTTATTCAGGAACGCCTCCGGCACGATCCGGTTCACCTTGCGGTAACCCTGCGGCAGCTTGTGGCCGCGCTGGCCGCGTTCGCCCTCGTAATGGTCGAGGTCGCGGTATTTCAGGGTCATGTGCCGCTGGCCACTGAAGATCACCACGCCGTCCTCGTCCGGCATCGCGCAGACCGCAGCCATGGACTCCTCGCCCGATTTGAACTTCGGTCCGGGAATGTTGAGGATCTTGTTGCCCTTGCCCTTCGCGAGTTGCGGCAGCTCCTCGATCGGGAAACACAGCAAGTGCCCTTCACTGCTCGCCGCGACAATCCAGTCGGTCTTCTCGGAAGACACCGGCACCAGCGCGAGCGCCTGGCCGCCCTTCGGCACCGACAGCACCGACTTGCCTTTCTTGTTGCGCGTATGCAGCTCCTTCAGTTGCGTGAAGAAACCGTAACCGGCGTTGGACGCGACGAGCACGAAATCGTCAGGATCGCCCATCGCGACGCCGACGAAGCTCGCGCCGTCCGGCGGGGTGAGCTTGCCGGACAGCGGATCGCCCTGCCCGCGCGCGCTCGGCAGCTGGTGCGCGGGGATGCAGTAGCTTCGCCCGGTCGAATCCAGGAACACGGCAAGCTGGTTGGACTTGCCGCGCGCCGCCGCCAGGAATTCGTCGCCCTGCCGGTACTGCAGCTGCGCGGGGTCGATGTCGTGACCCTTCGCGGCGCGCGCCCAGCCGCGCTTCGACAGCACGACCGTCACCGGCTCGCTCGGCACAAGTTCGGTTTCGTCCAGCGCCTGCGCAGCCTCGCGCGCGACTATCGGCGAACGGCGGTCGTCGCCGTATTTCTTCGCGTCGTCGGAAATTTCGCGGCGGATCATCGCCTTCAGCAGTTTTTTCGAACCGAGCACCTTCTCGATCGCCGCGCGTTCCTTTTCCAGCTGCTCCTGCTCGCCGCGGATCTTCATTTCCTCGAGCTTCGCGAGGTGCCGCAGCTTCAGTTCGAGGATCGCCTCGGCCTGGGTGTCGGAAATGCCGAAGCGCTTCATGAGTACCGGTTTCGGCTTGTCCTCGGCGCGGATGATCGCGATGACTTCGTCGATGTTCAGGAACGCGACCATCAGGCCTTCGAGGATATGGAGGCGCTTGGTGACCTTGTCGAGGCGGAACTCGAGACGCTTCGTCACCGTGCGCTGCCGGAACTCCAGCCACTCGACCAGCATGTCGCGCAGGTTCTTCACCTGCGGACGTCCGTCCAGGCCGATCACGTTCAGGTTGACGCGGTAGCTGCGTTCGAGATCCGTGGTCGCGAACAGATGGTTCATCAACTGCTCGAGATCGATGCGATTGGAGCGCGGCTCGATGACCAGGCGCGTCGGATTCTCGTGATCGGACTCGTCACGCAGATCCTCGACCATGGGCAGCTTCTTGTTGCGCATCTGCTGCGCGATCTGTTCGAGGATCTTGCTGCCGGAAACCTGGAACGGCAGCGCGGTGATGATGACGTTGCCCGTGCCCTTTTCCTTCTCCCAGCGCGCGCGCATGCGGATCGAACCGTTGCCGGTCTCGTACATCTGCCGGATTTCCTTGCGCGGTGTGATGATTTCCGCGTCCGTCGGAAAATCCGGACCTTGTACGTGTTCGAGCAATGCTTTCAGGTCGGCTTTCGGCTCTTCCAGCAAACGAACGCAGGCGGCAGCGACTTCGCGCAGGTTGTGCGGCGGAATGTCCGTCGCCATGCCGACCGCAATGCCGGTAGTGCCGTTCAGCAGCACGTTCGGCAGCCGGGCCGGCAGCACGACGGGCTCATCCAGCGTGCCGTCGAAATTCGGCTGCCAGTCGACCGTGCCCATGCCGACTTCGCTCAACAGCACTTCCGCGTAGGGCGCAAGCTTCGATTCCGTGTAGCGCATCGCCGCGAAGGACTTGGGATCGTCCGGCGAACCCCAGTTGCCCTGCCCGTCAACGATGGGATAACGGTACGAGAACGGCTGCGCCATCAGCACCATCGCCTCGTAGCAGGCCGAATCGCCGTGCGGGTGAAACTTGCCGATCACGTCGCCGACCGTGCGCGCGGATTTCTTGTACTTGGATGCGGCGTTCAGGCCCAGCTCGGACATCGCGTAGATGATGCGCCGTTGCACGGGCTTCAGGCCGTCGCCGATGTTCGGCAGCGCGCGATCGAGAATCACGTACATCGAATAATCGAGATACGCCTTCTCGGTGAACTGGCCGAGCGGCATGCGCTCGAAGTTTTCGAAAATGTCGGGAGTGTTTCCGCCCATTTGAAAAATACCTGTAAGAGGTGAGAAGTGAGAGGATGGACTTTATGCAGTCCTCTTGCCTCTCACTTGTTCAAACAACATCCGCAAGATTGCCTTTCCTCTCCAACCAACTCTTGCGATCCGGCGAACGCTTCTTCGCCAGCAGCATGTCCATCAGCGCGTCGACCTTGTCCTTCGCGTCGACAGTGAGCTGCACAAGACGGCGGGTATCGGGCGCCATCGTGGTTTCGCGCAACTGCAGCGGGCTCATTTCGCCCAGGCCCTTGAAGCGCGTCACCGAAACCTTGCCCTTGATCTTCTCCGCCTCGATGCGATCAAGCACGCCTTTTCGTTCCGCGTCGTCCAGCGCATAGAACACGTGCTGGCCGACGTCGATGCGATACAGCGGCGGCATGGCGACGAACACGTGTCCGTTCTCGACCAGCGGACGGAAATGGCGCAGAAACAGTGCGCACAACAGCGTGGCAATGTGCAGGCCGTCGGAATCCGCGTCGGCAAGAATGCAGACCTTGTGATATCGCAGGCCCTTGAGATTGTTCGAACCCGGCTCGATGCCGATGGCAATCGAGATGTCGTGCACTTCCTGCGACCCGAGCACTTCGGCCGGATCGACTTCCCAGGAATTCAGAATCTTGCCGCGCAACGGCATGATCGCCTGGAACTCGCGATCGCGCGCCTGTTTCGCCGAACCGCCGGCGGAATCGCCTTCCACCAGGAACAGTTCGCCGCGCTCCGGTTCCTGCGATGAACAGTCCGCGAGTTTGCCGGGCAAGGCCGGACCGCTGACGACTTTCTTGCGCACGATCTTCTTGCCGGCGCGGCTACGCGCCTGCGCGTTGTTGATCGCAAGCCACGCGATCTGCTCGCCGGCTTCCGGATGCTGGTTCAACCACAATGCGAACGCGTCCTTCACCACGCCTGACACGAAGGCCGCGCACTCGCGCGACGACAGTCTTTCCTTCGTC
>DASVCH010000183.1:0-1570 GCA_036381715.1 Gammaproteobacteria bacterium
CGGTGTGTTGTTCACTGGATTCCCGCCTCCGCGGGAATGACGGCAGCGCGATGTTCTCCGTACTGGATTCCCGTTTCCACGGGAATGACGGCAGTGCGATGTTCTCCGTACTGGATTCCCGCCCCCGCTCAGGCCGGGGACAGGCACTCCGCGTGAATGACGGCGTAGACGCGGTTTCGTTGGCTTCCGTACCGAAGCCATCATGTCCGTCATGTCCGTCCCGGCTGCCATCATGTCCGTTCCGGCTGCCATCATGTCCGTCCCGGCTGCCGTCATGTTCGTCCCGGCTGCCGTCATGTCCGTCCCGGCTGCCATCATGTCCGTCCCGGCTGCCATCATTCCCGTTCGGGCTGCCGTCATTCCCGCGGAGGCGGGAATCCAGCAAGGAAGATGCGTTGTTCAGTGTGACGAAGCGCTCTCGCGTCAACCCGGGACGGCCAAGGTAGCCGAGCGTGACCCCGTCGCCGCCGATGTACAGCTCGCCCGGCACGCCGGGCGGCGTCAGCCGGCCGGCGGCATCGAGCACGCGCACCTGCGTGTTCGCGACGGGCTTGCCGATCGGCACCGGATCGTCACTGGCGCGCACGCGGTGCGCGCACGACCAGACGGTGGTTTCGGTCGGGCCGTAGAGGTTCCACACGGCGCGATGGTTTTCCAGCAGCGCGCGCGCAAGCGGTACCGGCAGTGCTTCGCCGCCGCTCAATACCGTCAGTGCCGGATCGCCGCTCCAGCCCGCACCGAGCAGCAGCTGCCAGGTGGCGGGTGTCGCCTGCATGACGGTGGGACGGTACACGGTCAGGCGTTCGCGCAGTGCATCGCCGTCGCGCGCGATGTCGCGCGGCACGATCTCGGTGCGCGCGCCGAGCGCCAGCGGCAACAGCAGTTCGAGCACGGCGATGTCGAAGCTGAGCGTGGTGAGCGCGATGAAGCGATCGTTCGCGGACAGTGACAGGGTTTCCTGCATGGCGCGCAGGAAGTTCGCGACGGCGCCGTGCGGCACGATGACGCCTTTCGGCTTGCCGGTGGAGCCGGAGGTGTAGATGACGTAGGCCGGGTCCTGCGGCGTGTGGTTGCATGAATGGTTCGGCGAACACGTCGTCGACGTCGCAGCGGCTGGCGGGTTTCCCGGCGCCGGCGCGGTTTCCCCTTGCCATGCGGATGATGGCGGCAGCGTTTCGACGTCAACAACGCGCCCGCCGAAAGCGGTCAGCGCGTCACGCGCGGAAGTATCGGGACGATGCACGAGCACGAGCGGCACGTTTGCGTCGTCGAGCATCCAGTACAACCGCTCGCGCGGTGTCTCGGGGTCGAGTGGCAGGTACGCCGCGCCGCTTTCGAGGATGCCGAGCAGCAGTGCCGGCAGTTGCGCGTCGCGTTCGGCGAGCACGCCGACGATGTCGCCGCGGCCGACGCCATGCGCGTGCAGGGCCGCGGTTATGCGCGCGGCTTGCGCCTGCAGTCCGGCGTAATTCAGTTGGTTGTTCACTGGATTCCCGCTTCCGCGGGAATGACGGCGAAAGCCGGCATCGCTGCTCGCGACGGCATCCGGCTGTCGCGCGCACTGCGCGCG
>DASVCH010000184.1:0-7554 GCA_036381715.1 Gammaproteobacteria bacterium
CCGACACCGACACCCTGCAGACGCTGCCGGAACGCGAATACCTCGCGGGCATCGCGGAAATCGTCAAGGTCGCCCTGATCGCGGACGAGGAATTTCTCGCCTGGCTGGAAAGGAACGCCGTCCGGTTGCGCGAACGCGCGCCGGACGCCGTGGTACACGCGATCCATCGCAGCTGCGAGATCAAGGCGGCGATGGTCATGGCCGACGAACGCGAACGCGGCCAGCGCGCCCTGCTCAACCTCGGCCACACCTTCGCGCACGCGCTCGAGAGCATTACCGGCTACGAACGCTTCCTGCACGGCGAAGCCGTCGCCATCGGTCTCGTACTCGCCGCCCGCATGTCCGAACACGAGCTTGGACTCGATGCCACGCTGCGGCCTCGCCTGGAAGCGCTGCTGGCCGGGTTCGGGCTGCCGCTTTCGCTGCCGGCCGACACAGACCGCGACGACCTGCTCCGCGCCATGCGCCTGGACAAGAAACACCTGCGCGCGCGCTGGCGGCTGGTGCTGCTGGAAGGCGCCGGTGCCGCCGTCGTGCGCGAGTTCCCGGACGAGGCGGCGGTTCGCCGGGCGCTCAGCGCGGCCTGAGCGCCATGTTAGAATCGCGGCCGATCTTTGCCGCCGCGATGAAATCATGAGCCAGGACCCGTCCCGCCTTTCCGACAAGCCGATTCCCGTTGACGAACGCCTGATCGTCGCGCTCGACGTGCCAGACGCCGGCGCCGCACGCGAACTCGTCGCGGCGCTGGGCGATGCCGTGAAGTTCTACAAGATCGGCATGGAACTGTTCATGACCGACGGCTATTTCGCGCTGCTCGACGAACTGGTTGCCGCCGGCAAGAAAGTGTTCGTCGACCTGAAGTTCTTTGACGTGCCCGCGACCGTCGGTTCCGCCATCCGCCAGCTTTCGACGCGCGGCGCGACCTTCGCCACCGTGCACGGCAACCAGGCCGTGATGGAAGCCGCCGGCGAGAACAAGGGCGATTTGAAAGTCCTTGCCGTGACCGTGCTCACCAGCCTCGATCGCGGCGACCTCGACGACCTCGGCTTCGCCGTTGATGTCGAAAAGCTCGTGCTATCCCGCGCGCGCCGCGCGCTGGAAGCCGGCTGTGACGGCGTGGTGTCGTCCGGCATGGAAGCGGCCGCGCTGCGCGACGAGCTCGGCGCGCGGCTGATGGTCGTCACGCCCGGCATTCGCCCCGTCGACAACCGTCCGGTTGACGATCAGAAGCGCGTGGTCACGCCCGCGCAAGCCTTTCGGAATGGCGCGGACTACATCGTTGTCGGACGACCGATTCGCGCCGCCGCCGATCCGCGCGCCGCAGCGGAAAGCATCCAGGCGGAAATCGCCGCGGTCTTCGCATGACCGTGAAACTGAAGAACGATCTGCTGTTGCGCGCCCTGCAGCGGATGCCGGTCGAACGCACACCGGTATGGATGATGCGCCAGGCGGGCCGCTACCTGCCGGAATACCGCGAAACGCGCGCGAAGGCCGGTTCCTTCGTCAAGCTGATGAAAAATCCCGAGCTTGCCTGCGAAGTCACCTTGCAGCCGCTGGCGCGCTACCCGCTCGACGCCGCGATCCTGTTTTCCGACATCCTCACCATTCCCGACGCCATGGGCCTCGGTCTTTATTTCGAGACCGGCGAAGGGCCGAAATTCGAGCGGCCCGTTCGAACCGCCGGCGACATCGACGCACTCGGCATTCCCGACCCGGAAGAATCGTTGCGCTACGTGATGGATGCGGTGCGCGCCATTCGCCGCGAACTCGACGGCAAGACGCCGTTGATCGGCTTTTCCGGCAGCCCGTGGACGCTTGCGACGTACATGGTCGAAGGCGGTTCCAGCAAGGATTTTTCACGCGCAAAGGGACTGCTTTACAGCGATCCGGACAGCGCGCATCGCCTGCTTGCGAAGCTCGCCGACAGCGTCGCCGTCTACCTTGCCGCGCAGATCGCGGCCGGCGCGCAAGCCGTGCAGATTTTCGACACCTGGGGCGGCGCGTTGAGCGATTCGGCGTACCGCGAATTTTCGCTGCAATACATGCAACGCATCGTCGAGCAACTGCCGAAGGAATCCGAAGGCCGCCGCGTGCCCGTCATCCTGTTCACCAAGAACGGCGGGCTGTGGCTGGAAGCGATGGCGGAAACCGGAGCTGATGCCCTCGGCATCGACTGGACCTGCAACATCGGCGATGCGCGTCGTCGCGTCGGCGAACGTGTCGCCTTGCAGGGAAATATCGACCCCGGCGTGCTGTACGGTTCGAAGGATCGGATTCGCGAGGAAGTCGGAAAGGTTCTCGCCGATTACGGGAACGGATCGGGCCACGTGTTCAATCTCGGTCACGGCATCACGCCCGGCGTCGATCCTGGACATGCCGGCGCGATGATCGCCGCCGTACATGAACTCAGTCCGCAATATCATGGGAAGAATGGACAGGATTGACAGGATTTTTGTATTTTCTGAATTTCCTGCGGACTGCAACGCTCTTGCCGAAATTGATCAGCAGACCAGCATCAAGACCGGTCGCGCAAAGATAGTTTACCAATTGCAGCTCATGCTCCTTTGCGAGCAACACAGCCGCCTTGACCTCACAAACGATGACATCCTCTATCGGCAGATCGGCAAAATACTCGCCTGCTCGTTCGTTTCGATAGAAGACCGGCACCGGAAACTGCTGCTGAACCCGCAATCCCGCCTCGCGCAACTCGAGCAAAAGTGCGTTCTCATAAACCTTTTCAAGAAAACCGCCACCAAGCCCCTTGTGGACGGTAAACGCGCATCCAATCACCTGTTGCGTTACGTCCTTGTATCGCATGGCTACGTCTCCTTCGTATTTATTTTGCTTTTGGAATCCTGTTAATCCTGAAAAATCCTGTTAATCCTGTCCATTACGCTTGTTCGTCCCGCAACGCCCGCCGCAGGATCTTGCCGACATTCGTCTTCGGCAGTTCGTCACGGAACTCGACGTGTTTCGGCACCTTGTAGCCGGTGAGCTCCTTGCGCGCGAAATCGATCAGGTCCCGTTCGGTCAGCGCCGGATCCTTCTTCACGACCACGATCTTCACGACTTCGCCCGATTCCTCATCAGGCGCGCCGATGGCCGCGACTTCCAGCACGCCGGGATGCATGGCGATCACGTCCTCGACTTCGTTCGGATAGACGTTGAACCCGGACACGAGAATCATGTCCTTCTTGCGGTCGACAATATAGAAGTACCCCTTCTCGTCCATGCGCGCCATGTCGCCGGTACGCAGCCAGCCGTCGGACGACAGCACCTTCTCGGTTTCATCGGGGCGTTTCCAGTAACACTTCATCACCTGCGGGCCCTTGACGCACAGCTCGCCGACTTCACCCTGCGCCACCTCGTTGCCTTCCTCGTCCACGATCTTCTCGTCCGTGGAGGGAATCGGCAGGCCGATGGAACCGTTGAACTCCGCCGACCCGAGGATGTTCGCGTTTGTTACGGGCGACGCCTCCGTCAAACCGTAACCCTGCGTCAGGCCCTTGCCCGTCACCTTGTGCCAGCGCTCTGCAACGGAGCGTTGCACCGCCATGCCGCCGCCCAGCGCGAATTTCAGCTCGCTGAAATCGAGATCCGCGAAGCCTTCCGTGTTCAGCAGGCCGTTGAACAGCGTGTTCACGCCGGTGATCGCCGTGAACGGCTGCTTGCCCAGCTCCTTCACGAAGCCTTTCATGTCGCGCGGATTGGTGATGAGAATGTTCAGCCCGCCGAGGTTCATGAACAACAGGCAGTTCACGGTCAGCGAGAAGATGTGGTACAGCGGCAGCGCGCAGATCGCCTTTTCCTGCCCTTCGGCGAACATCTCGCCGGCCCATCCCTTCAACTGCAGGAAATTCGCGATCATGTTGCCATGCGTGAGCACGGCGCCCTTCGAAACGCCCGTCGTGCCGCCCGTGTACTGCAGGAACGCTGTATCGTCCTGCGTCAGACCGACCTCGTCCAGCGTCTGCCACTTGCCTTCGCCGATCGCCTTGTGAAACGAGATCGCGCCGGGGATGTTCCAGTCCGGCACCATTTTCTTCACGCGCTTCACCACGAAATTCACCAGCGCGGATTTCGGGAACGGCAGCATGTCGCCGATCCGCGTGGTCATGACCGTCTTCACGTCCGTCCGGTCGATGACCTTCTCGAGCGTGGTCGCGAAATTTTCCAGGATCACGATCGCCTTGGCGCCGGAATCCTTGAGCTGGTGTTCCAGCTCCCGGGCCGTGTACAGCGGATTCACGTTGACCACCACGAGGCCCGCCCGCAGCACGCCCGAAAGCGCGACCGGGTACTGCAGCAGGTTCGGCATCATGATCGCGACGCGGTCGCCCTTTTCCAGGCCCGCGACCTTTTGCAGGAACGCCGCGAAATACCGGCTCTGCTGGTCGATGTCGGCGTAGCTCAGCGCCTTGCCCATGTTCGAGAACGCCGGCAGGTCCCGGTACTTCTCGAAACTCGCATCCAGCATGTGCCGCAGCGATGCGAAACCGGAAACGTCGATTTCGGCGGGCGCGCCCGGCGGGTAGTTCTTCAACCAGACCTTGTCAGCCACGTCAGGCTCCTCAACATTGTTATTGGCGTGATCCGCCCTGAAAAATCAGGCGAAAGCAGCTTTC
This sequence comes from Gammaproteobacteria bacterium, assembly GCA_036381715.1. Lineage (GTDB taxonomy): Bacteria > Pseudomonadota > Gammaproteobacteria > Natronospirales > JAJUFS01 > JAJUFS01. The sequence continues at coordinate 4,626 of DASVCH010000184.1, forward strand.
TGTGCGATTTCACATGGTATAGCACCCGGCGCGCGGCGGGGGCAAGGCAGCGACCGGCCGCCATGACAATGATTCGCCAGGAAGGCGAAGCTCTTGCGGTTTCGTACTGGCGTCCCTGCATGCGCCAGCGCGACAACCATCACATTTCCCGTCATCTCGGGGTTCTCCCGACATTTTCTCGCGGTTCGGCTTGCACTCATCTTGAATGACCGTCCGCATTGAAAATCACACATCTTTCCAGGAGGGAACCTCATGTTGACGCCGAACGAACTCAGACTCATCGCAGTACCTCTGCTCGCGTTGTCGCTGGCCGCCTGTGGGGGTGGCGGCGGAACCACTCTGCCGCCCGACCCCGATCCGGGTGAAACGGAAAACAGGGCGCCGGCGGTGACCATATCCGGCACCGCCGCCGCATCGGAGCTCCTGGAGGTGTCGTTCGACGCCGATGCCGAGGACGCGGACGGCGACGACCTGACATACAGCTGGAAGCAGGTCGAAGGTCCGGCAGCGACGATTGTCGGCGAGACCGGCGGTCGGGCGCTGACGATTGTCCTTCCAAAGGTGGAAAACAAGGCATCGCTGAAGTTCGAAATCACCGTATCCGACGGCGAGGCGACTGCAACCGCGAGTCATGCCGTCGAGGTTTTCGAAGGTCAGGGCCTGCTGTTCCTGGACGAAAACGAAGCCGGCGACATGGAACTGTACCGTTACCACCTCGCGAGCCCCGAGCCGCTGTGGTTGAGCCAGGGCGACGCCGCTGAAACGGAAGCTCCTCCGGGAAACGTGACGAACGTTGCAGTATCGCCGGACCGCAGGCACGTCGCATACATCAGGAACCTGGAGGACGGCTCCAGCAGGTTGATGGTCGCCGGCCTCGACGGGAGGGCGCCGCGGAACGTCGGCGGCAAACCCATTCACACGGACGGCATCAGCAGCGTGTCCAATTTTCGCTGGGCGCCGAACGATTCGCGGATCGTCTTCCGTGGCGATCTCGGCGAGATTGACGACCAGTTCGAACTGTACGCGGTACGGATATCGGACGACGGCTCCAGCAGCAAACGGCAGGTCATTTCGGGCGACATGACGGCCGATCAGACTGTCGGGTTCGAGGTGGACTGGTCACCTGATGGCACGCGAGTGGCGTTCACGATGAATCCACCGTCCAGCCAGGACCACCGCTTGTTCGCGGTTGGCATCGATGAAAACAGTTCGCCGCTCAGTGCTCCGCTGGATGCTACCGCCAATCTCCCGGGCGGCTACAGCGCGAGCGCTATCGCCTGGTCGCCGGACGGATTCCGACTGGCCTATGTGGCAGAGGCGGGCGCGGCGTCTCATCTGCTGCATGTCACGCATGTGCCGGCGTCATTGAATGACGCGAATCCACCGGTTCCGAATATGAATCCCGTCTTTGAACCGGAGCGCGTGTCCGGTGTCTTTGTCAACGACGTTAAATGGTCTCCCGACGGCAAGTTCCTGGCGTATCGCGCCAATTTCAACGACTTTTCCATAGTGGAACTTGGCGTGCGGCAGGTCGATCCGAGTGGATTGTTCGTGGGGGATGCAGTCATCGTTTCCGGGACCATCAGTAACGCGGGCAGCGGCGGCGTCCTGGATTTTGCCTGGGCGCCGGATGGCCGAACTTTCGCGTTTCATGGCGATCTCGAAGACGAAACCCTGCGCCTGTATGTCGCGCAGCTTGACGAGTTCGGCGGCTCCCCCGCCCGCACAAAACTCACGTATTTTGATGGCGACGTCCTGCCCGGTTATCGCTGGCTGGATGCCGAGCACGTGATCTATCGACGCGAGGTCGAAGACAAGCCGGTCGCGCTGCGACGGCACAACATCATCACCGATGCGCTGACAAGCCTGGAAGGAGACGCGGCGAGCAATTTCGGTACCGGCGCTTCCGCTTTCGCCATCTCGCCGGATGGCGCGACTGTGGGTTTCCTTTTTGACGGTATCCACACCCACAGGATGGAACTGTATTCCATCGCAAGCGACGCGCCGGACGATTCGCACCGCGAACAGTTATCGCCGCCCATGAGTGATGATCCGAGTCTTGATCTCGACAGCTTCACCTGGTCACCGGACGGCCAGTGGGTAGCCGTTATTGGCGATCCGCTCGTGGACGAGGAAAAAGGCCTGTTCGTGTTCCGCGCCGGCGATGCCGTCTTCACGCCCGTCTTCATGGACAATATTGAACCCGAGGATTACTTCTGGTTCGGGCCACCCGGACAGGGCAATGCCGAATGACTGACGAACGCCCGGCCCTGCCGGGCGTTTTTCATCCTGCCGCCGCAGCTTCCCGCGTTTCCGCCGGCATCGCTCGCCCCAGCAGCGGCGCCAGCGCCGGCCAGACGTTATTCAACAACGTCGCTTGCGCGTCCGCATTCGGATGAATGCCGTCGTCCTGCATCAGCTCCGGTTTCAGCGCGACGCCGTCGAGAAAGAACGGCAGGAAGGGAACCTGTGCGCTTTCCGCGAGGTCAACAAATACCCGGTAAAACCGTTCGGTGTATGCCGGCCCGTAGTTCGCCGGAATGCGCATGCCGAGCAGCAGCACGTCAGCGCCGGACTCGCGGCTGAGGCGGACGATCTCGGCAAGATTGCCGCGCATGACGTCGACCGGAAAGCCGCGCAGGCCGTCGTTGCCGCCGAGTTCGATGACGACAATCTCGGGATCATGCACTTCCAGCGCGCGCGGCAATCTTGACAGCGCGCCGCGCGTGGTGTCGCCGCTGATGCTCGCGTTCACGACGCGATGCGGATAGCCTTCGGAACCGAGCCGCTGCTCGAGCAGGCTGACCCAGCCTTCGCCGGGCCGCAGGCCGTAACCCGCGGAAAGCGAATCGCCGACGATCAATATCGTCGGTATCGTGGGCGCTTCGGCGGGCGCCGCGGCAAAGGCCGGGAACGCCGGCAACAACAG
>DASVCH010000185.1:0-8450 GCA_036381715.1 Gammaproteobacteria bacterium
TGCGTGCGGCCGTTGCAGCTGATCGCAATCGCATGCGGCGTTTGCTCCGCCTGCCCGCGCACCAGCGCATCGATCCGCGCGGCAGGCCCCTCATGCGACGGCCCTTCGCCCCAGTCCTTCAGCCGGGCACGCTCGTCTTCGGTAACGATCGGAATGCCGGCGAGAAGCCCGTCCTCGTCGGCGACGCGCTCGAGGAACGCCTCGAGTTCGGCGAACCGCGCGCGGATCGTGCCGGGCTTGAACAGCGTTGCGTCATAGGTGCAATCGAGCCGCAGGCCGCCTGGCGTCTCCACGGCGTTGACGAACATTTCGAAATTCTCGAACCGCCGCGGCACGCCTTCGACGTTTGCATCCAGGCCGTCGAACGCCAGTTCGCCGATCCTGCGGTCGACATTCAGGATCACCTGCACCAGCGGCACGTTCGCGACATCGCGATGCAGGCCGAGCCGGGGAAGAATGCGTCCCATGGAACAGTCGCGATGTTCCCACGCATCCGACAGCGTGTCGCTGAACCGCTCGAGGTAGCGTTCGTAATGATCGTTCGCATCGAGCCGGCTTCGAACCGGCAGCAGGCTGACGCAATGACCGACGAGATTCTCGATGCCTTCCCTCGCCTGCCCTGCGGCCGGCACGCCCAGCACCAGGTCGTTCTTGCCCGTCAGCCGGTGCAGCCACGCCGCGAACGATCCCGCAATCACGCCGTATGCCGTGGCGCCACGCTTCGCGCCGCGCGACTTCAGCTTCTGCATGATGGCAGCCGGAATCACGTGGCGATGAAAGCCCGCGTCGAAAACGAGGCCCGCCGGGCGGGCATGATCGTGCGGCAGTTCGAGCTGCGGGTCGACGTCGCGCAACTGTTCGACCCACCAGGCATCGTGCTCGGCGCCATCCGCCTCGACGACTGCGCGGCGCGACGCCGCGTACGCGGTGAACGAGGGCGCATCCGGCAAGGCGTGCGCGCGTCCGGCTCGCGCATCGTTGTACAAGGCGGCGAGTTCCCGCAGCAGCAGGCCGAACGACCAGCCGTCGCAGATCGTGTGATGTGCCGTGAACAGAACGACGTGGCGCCGCGGTTCCAGCCGGACGATGCGGCAGCGGAACAGCGGGCCATTGAGAAGATCGAACGGTTCGCTCACCTCGCGTTCCCGAAGCGCGGCCATGCCGGCCGCGCCGTGCGCGTCGATGACATCGAGATCGAGCGGGATGTCGCGCGCGATGCAGATCTCATGGCCGTCCGGACCGAAGCTCGCGCGCAGCGACTCGTGGCGGGCAACCAGCGTGCGCAGCGCCGCGCGCAGTGCGTCGATGGCAAGCTCGCCGTCGAGCGTGATGGCCAGCGATTCGTTGTACGCGCAGGAAGCCTCGCGGCCGAGCGAGGCCGCCGCCCAGATCTCCTGCTGCGGTTCGGTAGCCGGCGCCGTGGCGACCAGTTCGGGCGCATCGGCGAACGGGTCGAAATCCACGGGTCGCGAACTCGCGTTCGACTCCTTATATATAGGGTGATTCCTGTCGGCAGTCGTACTCATGTCTTGGCGGTCCTCCGATTTTCGCCCCAGGTCATGTCCGAAGCTCGCGGTAGCGCCCGGGACGATCGGGATCCGGGATGAACCACCCGGGGCGCCCGTCCGGCCGCCGGCCCAGGCGGGCACCGGGTTGCGGCGGCGGCTGGACCGCCTCGCGGCCAGCACGTTCCAGCCTTGCCGGGGCCGGTTGCTCGATGCCGGCGAAGAATCCCGCGTTGCGCATCTCGTCCAGGCTTTCGCGGAAGACGCGCGCGATGCGCGCGATGTCGGTATCGGTGTGTGCGGTGGACAGGTAGCAGACCCGGTCCTCCCAGGCGTGCACGCCGCCGGCGCGCAGCCGGTAGTAGAGCAACTGGCCGTATGGCACGCGCGGATCCACGTCGATGAGGAACCACGAGGAGAACCGGCGAATCCCGACCGGGGCGCCGGTCTCGCGGCAATGGGTGCGCAATGTCGACACCAGCTGCCGGGTGCGTTCATCCAGCTGTTTCTGCAGCCCAGGTCCCGCTTCGAGCACGCGTTCCAGCGTGGCTTCGGCCGCGGCCAGCGCGAGCGGATGGCGGACGTGCGTATCCGCGAAGAAGGTCACGTCCGCTTCCGGCGCCGAGCCGTCGCCGTAGTGCCAGTCGCCGCCATCGAGCGCATCCATGAACCGTTCGCGCCCGGCGAGGATGCCGAGCGGCAGGCCGCCGCCGCAGATTTTGCCGTACACGGCCATGTCGGCACGCACGTCGAGCAGGCCCTGGACGCCGGCGGGGTGAACGCGGAAGCCGCTGACCAGTTCGTTGAAGATCAGCGCGCTGCCGGCCTGCTCCGTGAGCTTGCGCAGCTTCCGGAGGAACGCCGGCGAATAACGCTCGGGATGACGATCCTGCACGGGCTCGACAATCACCGCGGCGAGCGAATCGCCCAGCTCGGCGATGCGATCCAGCGCCGGCTGCGTGCCGTACGCCAGTACCTCGACATTCCGCAGCAGTTCGGGTGGCACGCCGGATGCCGCGGGCACGGCGTGTCCGTCCTGGCCGCGTCTTGCGAGCACTTCGTCGAACACGCCGTGGTAGTCGTCGCTGAACATCACGATGCGTGAACGTCCGGTCACCGTGCGCGCTACGCGAAGCGCAGCCTGGACGGCCTCGGATTCGGCCGTGCAGAACGAGATGCGCGGGAAACCGGTGATCGCCTGCACCTGGCGGGCGACCCGCCCGGCGAGCTCGGTCTGCGGCCCGGTTTCATAACCGCGCGACAGTTGCCTGCGCAACGCCTCCGTGACGAACGGCGGTGAATGACCGAACAGGTTGCTGCCGAAACCGTTGACGAGATCCACGTAGCGGTTGCCGTCCAGGTCCTGGATGCGCGCGCCGTACGACGAACGGGAAACGATCGGGTACACCATTTCCTTGAGCAGCGGATCGAAACCGGCGACGGCGCGCGGATCCGCAAGGTGTGCGCGATGCGTGCGCGCAAACGCCTTGGAACGCGAGGTGCGCCAGGTGTAGCGCCGGCAAAGATCGTCCAGCCAGTCCTGTTGCGTTTCGGTCAGCGCGGAACGCGGCGCCTCGACGAGCGTCGGTCTTGCAGGCGGCGGGGAGACCTCCGGGGCCGGCTTCGCCGCTGCGGCGTTCCTTTCGACCAGCGCCGTCACCGCCTTGAGGTGGTTGTGCTCGGTCAGCAGTTCGCGGAATTTCACTTTCACGCCGAAGCGCTTCCTGAGCATCTGGCTGAACTGCGTCAGCAGCAGCGAATCCAGGCCAAGCTCGGTGAAGGTGGTGGTCGCCGTAAGCCGTTCGCGCGGGATGCCCGACGCCTCCGAGAGCAGCAGCGCCACCTGCTCGGCCAGCGGCAACGCGGCATCCGCGGGTGCGGCAGCTGCCGGTTTCGATTCGTCCGCGGATTGCGATGCGCCGGTGCTGTCCAGCCAGTAGCGCGTACGCTCGAAGCGATAGGTCGGCAGCGGAATGCGCGATCGCGATTCGCCCTCGTGCAGCGCGCCCCAGTCGATGCGGTAACCCGACGTCCACAGCTTGCCGGCGGCTTCGAGCATCGCGGTGTTGTCCGGCTCGCGCTTCTGTCCGAGCGAACTCACAACCTCGGTATCCTCGGCGCCATCGAGTTCCGCGAAGGCGCGGCGCGCAAACGTCGTGGTCGCAATGCCGGGGCCGACCTCGATCCAGGCCTCGTTTTTCGCCTCGCGTCTCGCGGTCTCGAGTGCGCGCAGGAAACGCACCGGTTCGCGCAGCTGGCGCGTCCAGTAACGCGGGCTCGTCGTCTCGTCGTCGGACAGGCGTTCGCCGGTCATGGTGGACACGATCGGCAGCTTCGGGGGCGACATGCGAATGTCGCCGAGGAACGTCTCGAACGGTTCGAGCACGCCGTCCATCATCGCCGAATGAAAGGCATGCGAGGTCCGCAGCAGGCGGCAGCCGACGCCCTCGCCTTCCAGGCGCGTTTTCATCCGCTGCACGTTCGCGTCGCGCCCGGAAACAACGCACAGGCCCGGCGCATTCGCGGCCGCCAGCGTGACGCCGTCGCCAAGCCTGGCGAGGACTTCGCCCTCGGGCAGATGCACGGCGAGCATGGAGCCGTTCGGTTGCTGTTGCATCAGGCGCGCGCGCTCGGCGACGACGCGCACCGCGTCCTCCAGCGAGAACACCTCCGCGAGCGCGGCGGCGGCGAACTCGCCAATGCTGTGGCCCAGCAGCGCGGCCGGTTGCACGCCGCGCTGCATCCACAATCGCGCAAGTGCGTACTCGATCACGAACAGCGCCGGCTGCGTGTATTCGGTCTCGTCCAGCAGTTCATCGGCGTTGTCGAGACGCCCGAACATCACATCGCGCAGGTCGAACGCCAGCGTGCCTTGCAGGGCCTGCGCGCAGCGATCGACGATGTCTCGCACCAGGGGCTCGTCACGGTAGATGTTGCGGCCCATGCCGACGTACTGCGAGCCCTGGCCCGGGAACATGAACACGGCCTTGCCGTCGCCATGATCCGTGCCGGCGACGCCTGTGACGCCGCTTGCCGCGTGCAGCCGCGTGATCGCATCCTTCACGTCGCCGGCCGCGGTGGCGTAGCGATGCTCGAACGCCGCGCGGCCGCGTTGCAGCGTCCAGGCAACGTCCGCGAGTTCCGCATCCGGGTTTCGTTCCAGCCAGCCGGCAAGTGCTGCGCGGTTTCGCTCCAGCGCCGCGCGCGTCTTGCCGCTCACCACGAGCAGCTGGCGCGAGCGCGTGGTACGCGTGGCGGCCCGTTGCGGCGGTTGTTCGACGATCACGTGCGCGTTCGTGCCGCCAAGTCCGAACGCGCTCACCGCGGCGCGGCGCGGCGCATCGTTCGCCGGCCAGTCGCGGGTGGTGTCGATGACCTGGAACGGGCTGTCGTCGAGGCCCAGTGCAGGATTGGGTTCCTGGAAGTGCAGCGTGGCCGGCAGACGGCCTTCGCGCACCGCCAGCACGGCCTTGATCAGCCCGGCAATGCCGGCCGCGGCATCGAGGTGACCGATGTTGCCTTTCACCGATCCGATGCCGCAGGCATGCCGCCCGTTGCCGGCGCCGAAAGCCTGCTTGAGCGCGGCCAGTTCGATCGGATCGCCGAGCGCGGTGCCGGTGCCGTGCGCTTCGACATAACCGATTTCATCCGGACGAACGCCGGCGAGCGCCTGCGCCATCTGGATCACCTCGGCCTGTCCGTCGACGCTGGGCGCAGTGAAACTGACCTTGCCCGCACCGTCGTTGTTCATCGCGCCGCCGCGAATCACCGCGTGTATCGTGTCGCGGTCCCTGATCGCATCGGCCAGGCGTTTCATAACGACCACGCCGCCGCCGTTGCTGAACACCGTACCGCCGGCCGATGCATCGAACGGCCGGCAGTGGCCGTCCGGCGAGTAGATGCTGCCTTCCTGGAAGAGATAGCCGCGTTTCGGCGGACAAAGAATCGACACGCCGCCGGCGAGCGCGAGATCGCACTGGTAGTCGAGCAGGCTGTTGAAGGCATGGCAGACCGCAACCAGCGCGGTTGAACATGCCGTGGTCACGTTGATGCACGGCCCGCGCAGGTTGAGCTTGTAGCCGACGCGCGTGGTGAGATAGTCCTTTTCGTTCGCGACCATCGCCGGAATCTCGCCGAAGCGCGCCAGCACGTCCGGATGACGCGAGACATGCGCGCTGAAGTAACTGTTGTTGCTCATGCCGCCGAACACCCCGGTAAGCGCGTCGTGCGTGCCGGGCGCGTACCCGGCGTCCTCCAGCGCACGCCAGCACATTTCCAGGAACACGCGCTGCTGCGGATCGAGCACGGCGGCTTCGGCCGGCGAGATGCCGAAGAACGCGGCATCGAAACGATCGTGATCGGGCATCTGCCCGCGCGCTGCGACGTAATCCGGGTTCGATTTCAGTTCGGCGGGAATCGACGCATCAAGTTCATCCGGCGCGAAACGGTCGATCGACTCCCGTCCCGCCAGCAGGTTTTCCCACCAGGTGTTCACGTCAGGCGCACCGGGAAAACGCCCATCCATGCCGACGATGGCTATCGCTTCCGCGCCCTGCTGGAATTCGTTCATGTCTACCTCTCGAGATTTCCCGGTTGGCGCATCATTCGGCGGCGCATGAGCGCCGCACGTTGTTGCGCGCCTCGTTCGATACCGTCCGCCGCCGATTCGTCTTCGCCACGCAGGTAGGCCGCGAGCACGCTCACGCTCGGGTGGCGAAACAGCATGACGATGGGGAACTGCCGGTCGAGCGATTTCTGCAATCGCTCGTGGATTTCGATCAACGCCAGCGACTGCGCCCCGGCGTCGAAGAAATTTCGTTTTGCATCGAAGCCAGTCGCGCCCAGTACCGATTCGCAGATCGCGGTGATCGTGTGCTCAAGCGCATCACCCGCGGCCGGCGCACTGCGGCCCTCGCCGTCGTCGGTCCCGGGCTGCTGCACGGCACGAGGTTCGGATATGGCGAACGCCTCGGGGCGGCCACGCAGGTGGTTGATGACCGTGGACACGCGGATGTCGGGATTGTCCGCCATCGCAGCCAGGATGCGATGCAGCTCGTCGGCAATCGCACGAACGCTGTCTGCATCCATGACCGATGCATCGTGGAAGAAATCGATGCGAAGATTGCGTCCCGGCGTCACCGCGATACCCAGCGGGTAGTTCGTCTGCATTCCGGCGTCGATACCGCGTACCCTGATCCGCTTTCCCCAGTGGCGGGCCGCGCTGCCGACGACCTGGTTCTGCATCACCAGCAGCGTGTCGAACAGGCGCTCGCCCGGCCGAATGCCGGCCCAGCGATGAATTTCCTGCGGCGATGCGTTCTGGTAATGATTGAGGTCCGCCTGCAAGGTTCGCAGGCTTGCAAGCCAGTGATCGATCCGCTCGGTGGGCGGCAGCTTCAGGTGCACCGGAAGGTCGTTCACGAACGCGCCCACCGTGCGGTCCGGCATCGGCAGCGCCGTGCGCCCGGAGAACGCAACACCCATGGTGACGGTGAAGCGTTGCGCGAGGCCTGCGAGCAGCAATGCCCACGCGGACTGAAAGACCAGGCTCGGCGTGATCCGCAGGCGGCGCGCGAGCCGGTCGAGCCGTTCACCGAGATTCGCGCGAACCGGCATTTCGAAGCGGCGCATGTCACGGCGGCTTCGTTCGCCGTTACCGTCCCGGCCGCCGCGGGCAATCAGTGTGCGCGCGTGGCCCGCGTTCTCGAGATGTTCACGCCAGAACGCAGCATGTGCGTCGATATCGCGCGCCTTCAAGGCCGCGAGATATGCGCGGAACGTGCCTGCCGGCGGCAGGCCGGCGTCGCGCTGCTCCGCGATCGCGTCATGCAGTTCGCCGAGCTCGGCGGCGAGCACGGGCCAAGACCAGCCATCGACGAACGCCTGGTGATGACGCCAGGCGAGCGTCCATTCGCGCGCGCCCTCCCGGATCAGCGTCAGTCGCATCAAGGGCGCGGCATCGGCGCAAACGCCCTGTCTTCGATCGTCTGCGAGGAACGCCTGCAGGCGCCGCTTCCGCGTGGCTTCATCGACGTCGCGCCAGTCCTCGTGCCGCACCGGTGCCGCGACATCGCGCAACACGGCCTGGTGCGGTTCGGCGAGTCCCCTGTCCACGAACACCGCGCGCAACGCATCGTGCCGGTCGAGCAGTTGCTGCCAGGCTGCGTCGAACGCCGCCTCGTCGATGTCGCCCTCGAGACGGAACACCCACTGGTCGAACCCGGCGTCGTGATCCGTTCCGGACAACGCGTGGTGCAATCGTTGTATCGGCGACAGCGTCATGATGTCTTGCACCCGGTCGAGATCGATCGGGAACCGCTCGAGTTCCTCGCAGGACAATGCCGCGAGCGGGAAGTCTTCCGGCGAGTGGCGGCTGCGAGGTGCTTGTTGCCCGGCCGCGACCGCCACAAGCGCGTCGCGCAGCTTGCGCGCAAACGCGTCGGCGGTGTGCGAGGGAATCGTGTCCGGATCGTGGCGCAGCGATACCGCGAGCTGCTCGTCGCGAATGCGCGCAGTGAGGGTGAGCGGATGCGCCAGGCGGTTCGTGCCCGCGGCGAGCGGGCCGGTATCGCCATCCAGGGGTTGCAGCAGTTCGTTCGACACGGGCATGTCGGCCGACGGCAGCCAGTCGAAAAGCAGGGGCGCGGAACGACGGTTGTCGTGCAGGCCAAGGTAACGCAGAACGGCTTCCGCGTTCCGCAACTGTCGTTCGAACGCCTCCACGGCCTTGCCGGTATCGCCGGCGCTGGCCATATCCAGCGCAACCGGGAGCAGTGCGGACCACGGGCCGACATCGCCATGCATCCGGGCGCGGTGCAGCCAGTCGACGCGCAGGCGCGCGCATTCCGGCCATTGCATCGCGACTGCCTTTGCGACAGCCGCCAGCATCCGCGCGCAGGACAGCGATTCACCGCGCGCGTCATCGACAAGCGCGCTGCTCGTGGC
>DASVCH010000186.1:0-9324 GCA_036381715.1 Gammaproteobacteria bacterium
GAGGATTCACCCATGGCCCGCGTTACCGTTGAAGATTGCCTGGACAACGTCGAGAACCTGTTCGAGCTGGTGCTCGTCGCGACCAAGCGCGCCCGCCAGCTGTCGAACGGCGCGGAATCCATGGTGCCCTGGGAAAACGACAAGTCCACGGTCGTGGCACTGCGCGAAATCGCCGACGGCTACATCACGCCGGCCGTGCTCGACGAAGCGGACAACCCGTTCGCAGCGCAGGAAGCCGCCGCTGCCGCCGAGGCTGAAGCCGCCGCCATGGCGGAAAACGACGACGACGTTCCGCCGCCGGCCGTCGAGGACACGACCGAGCTGTAAGCCGCGGTCGGGAGCGTGCCATGAACTACGCCGCTTCCCTTCTTGGCCGCGTCAGCCGCGGCAAGCGTTCCGGTCTCGACGAACTGCTCGACAAGGCCCGCGCCTACCTCCCGGAAGACCAGGTTCGCGACATCGAGCGCGCGTATGAATTCGGCGCGCTCGCGCACGAAGGACAGAAACGCCTTTCCGGCGAGCCGTACATCACGCATCCCGTCGCCGTCGCCGGCATCCTGGCCGGCATGCGCATGGACCGCGCCACGATCATCGCCGCCATCCTCCACGACATTCTCGAAGACACCCCCACCGCCAAGATCCAGATCGCCGAGCAGTTCGGCGACGAAGTCGCCCAGCTCGTCGACGGCGTTTCCAAGCTGACCCAGATCAAGTTCCGCTCCAAGGCCGAAGCGCAGGCGGAGAATTTCCGCAAGATGCTGCTCGCGATGGTGCAGGACATCCGCGTGATTCTCGTCAAGCTGTCCGATCGCCTGCACAACATGCGCACGCTCGGCGTGATGCCGCCGGCGAAGCGCCGCCGCATTGCGCGCGAGACGCTCGACATCTACGTGCCGATCGCGAACCGCCTCGGCATGAACGACTTCCGTCTCGAGCTGGAAGACCTCGGTTTCCGCAACATGTACCCGCAGCGCTACCGCGTGCTGGCAAAGCGCATGAAGAAGGCGCGCGGCAACCAGAAGGAAATCGTCAAGACCATCGCGCGCGCCTTCGAGGACGCGCTCGGGCAGGAAAACATCTACGCGGAAGTGCGCGGCCGCGAGAAGCATCTCTACAGCGTGTATAAAAAGATGAAGGAGAAATCGCTCTCCTTCGACGAAGTGCTGGATGTGTACGGCTTCCGCATCGTCGTGGACAAGGTCGACACCTGCTACCGCGCGCTGGGCGTCGTGCACAACGTCTACAAGCCCGTGCCGGGCCGCTTCAAGGATTACATCGCGATCCCGAAAACCAACGGCTACCAGTCGCTGCATACCGTGCTGTTCGGACCGAACGGCGTGCCCATCGAAGCGCAGATCCGCACCGTCGACATGGACCGCATCGCCGAAGCCGGCATCGCCGCGCACTGGCTGTACAAGACCGGCGGTTCGTCGAGCACCTCACCCGAAGTGCGCGCGCGCGAATGGCTGCGCAGCGTGATGGAAATGCAGAAGGGCTCCGGCAATTCGCTGGAGTTCCTGGAAAACGTCAAGGTCGATCTTTTCCCCGACGAGGTTTACGTGTTCACGCCGCAGGGCGACATTCGCCGCCTGCCGCGCGGCGCGACGTCGGTGGATTTCGCGTACGCCGTGCACACGGACGTCGGCAACACCTGCGTTGCCGCGAAGATCGACCGCCGCCTTGCGCCGCTCCGGACGCCGCTGGTGAACGGCCAGACGGTCGAAGTCATCACCGCGCCGAACGCGAAACCGAATCCCGCCTGGCTGAATTTCGTCGTCACCGCGAAGGCGCGTGCGAACATTCGTCACTTCCTGAAACATCTCAAGGAAGAAGAGGCCGTCGAACTCGGCAAGCGACTGCTCGATCGCGCGCTGGAAGCGCACAAGCTGCGCGTGAAATCGCTGTCGCACGAGCAGATCGACGCCGTGCTCAAGGATTTCAAGCTCGACAATTTCGAACACCTGCTCGAATCCATCGGCCTGGGACATCGTCCCGCGCCGCTGGTCGCGCGCCGGTTCGTCACCGACGCGGAGGAAGCGAGCGCCGCGCACCAGGGGCCGCTCGCCATCAGCGGCACCGAGGGCATGGTCGTGACGCTGGCGCGCTGCTGCCACCCGATTCCGGGCGACGCGATCATCGGCTATCTCTCCACGGGGCGCGGCATCGTCATACACCGCGACAATTGCCACAACCTCGCCGAGTATCGCGACCAGCCCGAGAAATGGATCGAGGTGCAGTGGGAGAAGAACATCGGCCGCGACTTCACGGTGGAAGTGCGCATCGAGGTCGCCAACCAGCGCGGCGTGCTCGCGACGGTCGCGGCGACGATCGCCGAGCTCGGCTCGAACATCGAACAGGTCAGCGTGCAGGAACGCGACGGCTCCACGTCCGTCATGAACTTCCTGTTCGCCGTGCATGACCGCAAGCATCTTGCGAATATCATGAAGCACATAAAGTCGATGCCGCAGGTGCTTCGCATCGCCCGCACACGGGCGTAGGGCGGTCGAAGGTCGAAGATCGAAGATCGAAGGTCGAAGGTCGAAGGTCGAAGGTCGAAGGTCGAAGGTCGAAAGGCGAAAGGCGAAAGGCAGAATTGGAAGTCTGAAACCGGTTGTCGTCATTCGCCGTACCCGGCGAATCCGGTTTTGGAAGATGAGCAAAGTCACCGAAGTCATGGTGGTACGGGGAGAAAAATGAAAAAGGAAATCATCTCGACCGAAAACGCGCCCGCCGCGATCGGCACCTATTCGCAGGCCGTGAAGGCCGGCGACACGGTTTATCTTTCCGGGCAGATTCCGCTCGACCCGCAAACCATGGAAGTCGTCGAAGGGCCGTTCGAGAATCACGTCCGGCGCGTGTTCGACAACCTGCTTGCTGTCGCGAACGCCGCGGGCGGCGATTTGTCGAATGTCGTCAAGCTGAACATCTATCTCACCGATCTCGGCAATTTCGCAAAGGTCAACGAAGCGATGGCGGAATATTTCAGCGAGCCGTACCCCGCGCGCGCCGCCATCGGCGTGAAGGAATTGCCGAAGGGCGTCGCCGTCGAAATGGACGCCGTGCTCGTCCTTTAGTGCGCAACAGTGCGCGCGGAACAGTTTCCCGTCACGAAATTCGCCGGCGTCGGCGGCCAGGTGGCCGCGCGGCTGGACAAGCTCGGCCTGAAAACCGCGCAGGACCTTCTGTTTCACCTGCCGCGGCAGTACGAGGACCGCTCACGCGTCGTTCCCGTCGGTTCGCTGGTTCCGGGCACGACGACAAGCGTTGAAGGTGAAGTCGAACTCGCGGAAGTCGTTTTCCGCGGCCGGCGCTCGCTGCTGGTGCGGATCGCCGACGGCACCGGTTCGCTCACCCTGCGATTCTTTCATTTCAACAAGCAACAGCAGGAAAGTTTTCAACGCGGCGTGACGGTTCGCTGTTTCGGCGAAGCGCGGCGCGGCAAGTCGGGCCTGGAAATGGTGCATCCCGAGTACCGCCTCGTCCGCGACAACGAGGACTTGCCGCAGGCGGAAAGCCTCACGCCCGTCTATCCCGCGACGGAAGGCGTGCAGCAGGGCCGGTTGCGCGGACTCACCACCCAGGCGCTGAACCAGCTGAAGAGCGGCAAGCTGGAGGTCGTCGAACTCCTGCCGCCGGAAGCCATTCCGGGCGCGCAGTTTCCGTCGCTGCTCGACGCATTGAAGTACGTGCACCGTCCGCCGCTCGACGCCGATCTCGCCCAACTTGCCGAAGGCCGCCATCCCGCGCAGCGCCGGCTCGTGCTGGAAGAGCTGCTGGCACATCACCTCAGCCTGCAGCAGTTGCGAAATGAAACGCGCCGGCTGGGCGCGCCGGAAATGCACGGCAACGGCGAACTCGTGCAGGCATTCCTCGCCAGCCTCGCGTTCGCGCTCACCGGCGCGCAGGCGCGCGTCCTGGATGAAGTGCTCGCCGACCTGAAACTTCCCACACCCATGATGCGGCTCGTGCAGGGCGATGTCGGTTCGGGAAAGACCGTCGTCGCGGCGCTGGCCGCGTTGCGCGCGGTGGAAGCCGGCTACCAGGCGGCGGTGATGGCGCCGACGGAACTGCTGGCCGAACAGCACTTCCGGAATTTCCTCGACTGGCTGGAACCGATCGGTGTGCGCGTAGCCTGGCTGGCCGGCAAGCTCACCGCGAAACAGAAACGCGAACAGCTTGCGGAGATCGCGAGCGGCACCGCGAAGGTTGTCGTCGGCACGCACGCACTGTTCCAGGAATCGGTGAACTTCCATCGCCTCGGGCTCGTCGTGATCGATGAACAGCACCGCTTCGGCGTGCACCAGCGGCTGGCCCTGCGCGACAAGGGTGCGCATGACGGCCACGCGCCGCACCAGCTCATCATGACGGCGACGCCGATCCCGCGCACCCTGGCGATGACCGCGTACGCCGATCTCGACACGTCCGTCATCGATGAACTGCCGCCCGGCAGGACGCCGGTGCAGACCGTCGTGCTGCCCGACTCGCGCCGCGGTGATGTCGTTGCGCGCGTGAACGGCGCGATCGACGAGGGCCGGCAGGTCTACTGGGTGTGTCCGCTGATCGAGGAATCGGAAGCCATGCAGTACGAGGCGGCGGAAAACACTTTCGCCGCACTGTGCGACGCGTTGCCGTCGCGGCGCATCGGCCTCGTGCACGGCCGCATGAAGCCGGTCGAGAAGGAAAACGTCATGCAGTCGTTCAAGCAGGGGCGTCTTGACCTGCTGGTCGCGACGACCGTGATCGAAGTCGGCGTGAACGTGCCGAACGCAAGCCTGATGGTGATCGAGAACGCCGAACGCATGGGTCTCGCACAACTGCACCAGTTGCGCGGACGCGTCGGCCGCGGCAGCATCGCGTCGAGCTGCGTGCTGATGTACAAGGCGCCGCTTTCTCAACTGGCGCGACAGCGACTCGCCGTGATGCGCGAGACGAACGACGGCTTCGTGATCGCGCAGGAAGACCTGAAGATCCGCGGGCCGGGCGAAGTGCTCGGTACGAAGCAGACGGGACTCGCCCAGCTGCACATCGCCGACCTGGTGCGCGATGCGGACTTGCTGCCGCACGTGCAGAAGGTAGCCGCGCGCGTGATGAACGACTACCCGGAAAACGTGCAGCCATTGATTGAGCGCTGGCTGGGCGATGCTTCCCGTTACGCCAATGCGTGAAAAGCGAAGAGCAAGGGCAATGGACAGGATTAACAGGATTTTTCAGGATTGACAGGATTTAAATCGCTTTTACGAATCCTGTTAATCCTGTCTGTTTTTCTTTTGGATTTCGATGAACGATGAATTGAACGAGCTGGCGTAGGGCGGGCTTTGCCCGCCCTGTGAACTTTCCGAAATCCATGGGCGACAAGAAAATGACATCCTGGAAACCGCTCGACAACTGCGACAGCCTTCCCGGCCGCGTCGAAGACTGGCTCGCCGAGCCCGGTTCGCTGACCGCGCGCGTGCGTTCGCGCTGCCCGGAAAATTTCCGGTTGAAGGTGATCGATCAGCGCCGCGAAGGGAGCGTTGCCGTCTTCGACGACCTCGAGCCCTCGGAAATCCTTTGCCGCGAAATCACGCTCGGCTGCGGCGACACGCCGCTGGTTTTCGCACGCACGCGCATTCCCGCCGTCACGCTTGCCGCGAACCCCTGGCTGGGCGAACTTGGCGGCACGCCGCTGGGCACGCGCCTGTTCGACGAACCGGGCTACATGCGCGGGCGGTTTTTCGTTGCGCGCCTGGTTCGCGGTGATGCACTGTATGATTGCGTGAACGAAAGCGTCACGCCGCTCGGCGACGAACTCTGGGCGCGAAAAGCGCGCGTGGAACTGAAAGGGAAACCGTTCGAGATATGCGAATGTTTTCTGCCTGGCCTGATCTGAAAGCGCATTTCAAGCGGCTCCGGCGCGCGCTGCGCGACAGCGCGTTCGCGCAGCGCCTGCTGCCGCGCTGGCTCGAACGCGGACAGCAGTACGCCTATCTCATGCGGATTCACAAGCCGATCGGCGCGTTCCTGCTGCTGTGGCCGACCTGGTGGGCGCTGTGGATTGCCGGCAGCGGGCATCCGGATGCGAAAGTGTTCGTCGTGTTCACGCTGGGCGTGTTCGTCATGCGCGCCGCCGGTTGCGTGATCAACGACTTCGCCGACCGCAGGATCGACATGCACGTCAAGCGCACGGCGGAACGCCCGCTCGCGACCGGCAAGGTCAGCGCGCGCGAAGCGCTCGTTCTTTTCTTCGTGCTGCTTGCCGTCGCGTTCGCGCTGGTGCTGACCATGAACCGGCTCACGATCTACCTTTCGTTCATTGGCGCGGGGCTTGCCGCGCTCTATCCCTTCACCAAGCGCTGGACGCATTTGCCGCAGCCCGTGCTGGGCGCGGCCTTCGGCTGGTCGATCCCGATGGCCTTCGCCGCACAACTGGGCGAGGTTCCGCCGGTCGCGTGGCTGGTGTTCATTGCCAACGTGCTGTGGTCCACGGCCTACGACACCCAGTACGCCATGGTCGATCGCGACGATGACCTGAAGATCGGCGTCAAATCGACGGCGATTCTTTTCGGCGAGCAGGACCGCCTCATCATCGGCCTGCTGCAGCTCACCATTCTTTTCAATCTCTTCCTCGTCGGCCGCCAGGCCGGGCTCGGCACTCCTTATTATTACGGTCTTGTCTTCTGCGCCATCACCTTTGCCTGGCAGCAGTGGCTGATCCGCAAACGCCAACGCGAAGACTGCTTCCGCGCCTTTCTCAACAACAACTGGTCGGGATTGTTCGTGTTCGCCGGGCTGGCCTTGAGCTACACGCTGCGCTGACCGTCACGGTTTCCGCAATTTCATGGAAAGCCTGGCCCCTTTTACGGTGATGCCGGCTGGCGCGCTCCATTGACCTCGCTAGCCTGCGGGCTCCCTTTCCGGAAAGGAGTCCGTCATGCAGAAAAGAAGCCCGAGCGTTCACTTTATTGCTGCCGTTCTCGCCGTTGCCCTGGGCGCCTGTGGAAGCGATGGCGGCGGTACGCCGCCGCCCGACGAGAATGTACCCCCACCGCCCGAAGCGAAAATCATCATCGACTTCCCTGCGCCGCACAGCTATGTCGAAGGCATCAACATGCCCGAGATCACTGTGCGCGGTCGCGCGAACGCAAACCGTCCGATCCTGAGCGTTACGGTCAACGGGATAGAGGCGAAAACCAGTGACGGTTTTTCAACATGGCAAGTCAGTGTTCCGCTGGAGAAGGGTGAAGGTGAAAACGAAATCGCCGCGGTTGTCAATCTTGAGGAGTTGAACGACGCTGCATCGACGAGCGCAACTATGCACGCCTTGCCGCCTGTCCTCGCGGAACCGGGAATGCTGGTTCTTGATCCACAAACCGGGCGGATATATGCCGGGGATCGAATCAGGGACGCGCTGTACGCGTGGGATCCAGCATCGCCGGAGGTTGCGAAACTCGTGGCGGGAGAGAACCGGCGCGCCTCCAGGCCAGCGCTGGATTACCCTGCTTATCCCGCCTGGGATCCGTTTGCGCGGCGGCTGCTCTTTCTCGGCGGCTTCGCTCTGCAAGCGGTGGATCCGGAATCGGGCACGACAACCTTGATTGCCGACAACGAGGGCAAGGGAAACGGACCCGATCTCCCCTTGAGCGCCCGGCTGTTCATGGATCCTTCCGATGCAAATGCGGTGTACGCGACCAGCATCACGCCATCATCGTCGTATTCATCGCTGCTGAAAATCGACCTGTCGACCGGGAATCGCATTATCGTGACGGAATTCGGTCCTCAGGCGCCCGTTGTCGCTGATATCAACGCCAGCGCAATCGACGTGGAAGGCAATCGCATTTTTCTTGCGCCGTTTCCGCGCGCCGAGATTGTTGTTGTTGACCTGACCGATATGTCGCGCGAAACCGTGCCTCTGCCGGCGTTCGCGAACAATTTATCAGGCATGACATACGCTGCAGCAGCGAACGACCTGCTTTTCACGATCGATACGGCTTTCAAGCCCGCCTTGTACCGGTTCGATCTCGACAGACTGGAAACCACACTCGTTTCCGGGATTTCGCTCGACGGCGAGTTGAAGGGGGCGGGACCGTCGTTTGAAGGCCCGTCCGGTGTTGTCCTTGCGCCGGGCGCCGGCAAGGCTTTTGTTTCGGACACCGACTGGAACACGCTGTTTACGGTGGATCTTGCGACTGGCGATCGGCAGGTGACGATCCCTCGACTCGGCGCGGGGCCGGCCTGGGCCGTTCCCGTTGGCATTGCCTTCGGTTCGGACCGCGACACCTTGCGCGTGCTGGACAAAACGGGCCGCAGGATCGTGACCGTGCCGGTGAGGGGTGGAGCCCGCGAGGTCTTCGTCGCCGAGGAAACCTTCGGATTTTTCAATGACGGTCCTCCGGTGCACATGGTGCGCGATGAAGAAACAGCCGCCCTGTACGTAATGTCAGGCGCCGATGAAATGCGCATCGTGGCGGAGAACGGCGCTGTAACGCGACCGCCGACCGGTCCCGGCAATGCCTTCGATACACCGTACCTTCCCGACTTCATCGCAGATGGCGATACCGGTATCGCCTGGTTCATTGTGCAAGGCCTGGGCGATGCGATCGACAGCATCGGCCGTTTCGACCTCGCGACAGGAGCCGGGGGAATCGTGTCCGGCGAGGAGGTGGGTTCGGGCGGGCTGCTCACACGGGCCCGTCACATGGTGCGTGATGCTGCCTCCGGCAAACTGATCGTATGGAATCGCGATGCCGTGGTCGTGATCGATCCTGTTACCGGGGATCGCGAGTTCCGTCCGCTCGACGGCTCGTTGGTCATCAGCGACATGGTGCCGGTTCCGGAAGAACGCGACCTGCTTGTTTCCGGGTACTACGGCATTCACCGCTATGGGCTGGATGACGGAGAACTGTCGGAATGGATCTCTCCCGACGCAGGCAACAAGTTGCCGGGCATGAACTACAGCAGTAGTTTCGTTTATGACCCTGACCGGAAAGTCATCTACCTGGCGTCGGAGGACTTCGGAATCGTCAGCATGATAGATGTCGTCAGTGGCGACGAAGTGATACTGGCGCGCTGAAGATCCGATTGCTGGCAGTACGGGCGGCTTCGCCGCCCGTTTTCTTTTGCCTGGCCGAAATCGGTTATCGTTGCCAGGGGCAACAATGAAGGAGGAAAGCCCATGCGCCTGAATTTTCCGGTTCTACTGGCTTGCGTGGCACTGACGGCCTGCGACGGCCCGGCGCTGGAGGAGCAGATCGAAACGCACGACATCGCCGCCGCCGAAGAGCTCGTCGGCGTTTCGATGACCGAGACAGAACGCGAACTGATGCTGGAGGACATCCGCGCGCAGCG
>DASVCH010000187.1:0-13369 GCA_036381715.1 Gammaproteobacteria bacterium
CCGTTCAGCAGCGCATCGCGCGTCGCTTCCACGATCAGGTCGACTTCTTCCGAGGTGATCGCGAAATGCGGCGTGAAACGCAGCGAATTCGCGCCGCCGTGGATCACGCCCACGCCCTGCATGCGCATGTATTCCTCGGTGCTGTTTTCGCCGTAGCACTTGTAGCGCGAATCCAGTTCGCAGGAGAACAGCAGGCCGGTGCCTTGCACCTTCGTGATGCGCCCGCCGAGTTCCTTCGCAAGCTTTTCGAACTTCTCGATGAACTCGCGGCCCTTCGCGGCGATGTTCTCGCGCATCTCGGGGGTGACCGCTTCCAGCACGGCGCAGCCGACGTCGAGCGCGCGCGGGTTCGCGGTCATGGTGTTGCCGTAGATGCCCTTGCGGTACAGGTTCGCTGCGCGTTCGTTCATCGCGAGCACGGACAGCGGGTACTGGCCGGCGTTCAGCGCCTTGGAATAGGTTTCCATGTCCGGGCCTTCGAGATTCTCGAAACCCGGATAGTCGGTGATCGACAGGTAACCCGTGGTACGCAGGCCGGCCTGGATGGAGTCCATCAGCAGCAGCGCGCCGTGTTCCTTCGAGAGCTTGCGCGCGAGCGCGTAGAACGCGGGCTCGACCGCCATGCCCGGATTGCCTTCGCCCATCACCGGTTCCATGAACACGGCTTCGAAGAAGACATTGTTCTTTTCCGCGTCGTCGAAGGCTTTCTGCAGCGCTTCCAGGTTGTTCGGTTCGACCGTGACGAGATCGTCGCGGTTGCGGAAGCTGGCGAGATACTGGACGTAGGTCTTCTGCGTGGAATGCGAGAAACGCGCGGGGCGGTCCGTGCGGCCATGGAAGGCGCCGGTGAGCGCGAGGCGCTTGATGGTGCGGCCGGCGTGTTTCGCGCCCGGATCGGTCATGAGTTTCGCGTTCACGTCGGCAATGCGGCAGGCGACGGTGACGGCCTCGGAGCCTGAGTTCATGCACAGGAACTTCGCGAACGGGGTGTCGCTGCGGCGCTGGCCGATTTCCTTTTTCAACTGCCTTGCGAAACGCTGCTGGCTGAACGACGCGGTCATGATGTTCGCCATCACGTGCGGCCGGTTCATCGCGTCGAGCACCTTCTGCGGCGCGTGGCCATGGCCGAGCATGCCGTAGCCGCCGTTGTCGTGAATCACGGCGCCTTTCAGCGTCACGATCCACGGGCCGCGTGCCGCCAGCGGCACGTACGGATTCACCACGTCGTCCTGGTAGAAATTCACGAAGTCCTGCTGCAGGGCGTGGACCTGGTCCCATTCGTCCATCGCGACGATGTCAGGATGCGTCTTCGCCAGTTCGCCATGACTCGCCACGGCTTCTTCGAGGGCCTGGCGGAGCAGGGGATCGCGCTCGGCGAAACGCTGAATGACGTCGTCCTGCAGGCCGCGGGTGACGGCCTTGCCGCCGTGATCGCGCAGCTTGCGCAGCATGTCCATCGTGTTCATGAAAAATACCTGTGGTTCGTTGATCGAATCAGCCGCGGCACGTGCCCCCGCACATGGCGACCGGTCTGAAAATGCATGGCACCGGCGGAGATGCCGGCCTAAGTCTTTGACAAAAAAGGAAACGCGGAGTTTACCACAGGGCGTGGAATGGCGACCAACGTCGACCGTCGCCAACTACGGCCGGCCCAGGCCGAAAAGACGGACGGCGTTTTCCGTGCTGTGGCGGGCGATTTCGGCGGGTTCCCGGCCCATCAGTTCAGCCAGTTTTTCCACGATGTGCGGCAGGAAGCGGGGTTCGTTGCGCCGGCCGGCGGCTTTCAGGTCCGCTCTCGGCAGGTCGCGCGGCAGCAGGTAGGGCGCGTCGGTCTCGACCATGAAACGGTCGGGCGGCAGGTCGCGAACCGCCTCGCGCAGGGCCTGGCCGCGGCGTTCGTCGCACAGCCAGCCGGTGATGCCGACATGAAAACCCGCGGCCAGCACGTCGGCCAGTTCCGCCGGTCCGTCCGTGAAGCAGTGCACGACGCCGCCGGAAAACTCGCTCCGCCGCGCGTTCAGGCGCTGCATCAGTTCGGCATGCGCGTCGCGCTGATGCAGGAACAGCGGCTTGCCGGTAGCGGCGGCAAGATCGAGCTGCATCTCGAAGGCGCGCAACTGCGCTTCGCGCGGCGAAAAATTCCGGAAGAAATCCAGGCCGCATTCACCGACGGCCACCACCTTGTTGTCCTGGAGCAGTTCACGCAGCGCCGCGATTCCCGCGTCGTCCAGCGTGGA
Organism: Gammaproteobacteria bacterium; assembly: GCA_036381715.1. Classification (GTDB taxonomy): domain Bacteria; phylum Pseudomonadota; class Gammaproteobacteria; order Natronospirales; family JAJUFS01; genus JAJUFS01. The sequence goes on from DASVCH010000187.1 coordinate 2,238, forward strand.
GGCGTGATGGGGATGCACGCCGGCGGTGCAGAAGAACGCCGCGTCGTGCTTCGCCATGCGCAAGGCGTCGCGGCTGCCTGCCACGTCCGTGCCCGTGATGATGAAGCGGGCGACACCTGCCGCCGTTGCGCGTTCCAGCACGGCCGTCCGGTCGTGATCGAAACTGTCGTGCGTGAAGTTGATGCCGATGTCGATGAGATTCATGCGCTTGCCGTCGCTCGGGAACTTGGCGCAAGATACGCGAATCGGATACCAACAGAAACGTTCGCGCGCGGCGCGGACCAGGGGCAGGGCAATGACCGACGAAATCCGCACTGACGAACTGAAGGAAAACATCAAGGCGCAGGACACCTGGCTGCGGCTGCTGTTCATCATCATTTACGGCGCGATCCTCTGGCTCTCGGCCATCGTGCTGGCCTTCGTGGTGGTGTTCCAGTTCCTGAGCGTGCTGTTCACGCGCGAGACGCAGAAGAACCTGCTGGAATTCGGCGGCGCGCTGGCGGAATACGTGCGCCAGATCGTCGCGTACCTGACCTTCAACAGCGAATACAAGCCGTTCCCGTTCGGCGACTGGCCGGAGAAGGCCGGCGAGGCTGCCGCCGCGAAGACCACGGCGAAGAAGAAGAAAACAGCCGCGAGGAAAAAGACCACGCCGGACGGCGCGGCGAGTTGAAAGAACAAACCCCGCGAATGCGGGGTTTGTTTCAGGCGTCGCAACAGGCCGCTTCCCGGCGGGCAAGGCCCGCCCCGCTTACCGCCGGTAGATCGACGCGAAGATCGCGCCCGCGATCATCCACTGGACGATGCCGGTAACGAACCAGGTCAGCGCAAGATTGAAAGTGATGGGATAGGTCACATACGAGTCGAACGCCATCGGCGTGCTCATGAAAAGCCCCATCAGCAGGCCGTAACGCACGCCTTCCATGACACCCTTGCCTTCGTGGCCTTTCGTGTAGATGAAACAGAAGATGAACACGTAGACGAGGGCGGTCAGGTACATGACCCACATCAGGCTCATCATTTGCTCTTCGGGCCGCCATACTTCGGCCAGCGACGCATAGGTGTCGGCCAGCAGTACGGCGTGAACCAGGAAACCCAGTATGTTTCCGACGACATAAACGACGGCAAAACCGATCCAGAATCGCTTGTTCATGGTTGTCCCCCGGAAATGCCTGTTTGCCAGGCTGGGAATAACTGTAGTTCAGTCGCGGGGAATCGCCAGAAAATCCGTCTTGCCCTTATTCGCCTTTCCACCGGAACATCGCCGCGCCCAGCGCGAGGAACGCCACGCTCATCACCGCGAGCACCAGCAGTTCCGGCCAGACTCCGCCGATACCCGCACCGTCGATCATGATCTTGCGCGCGCCGTCGAGCATGTAGGTGAGCGGAAAGAGCTTCGACAGCCATTGCACGATGGCGGGCGTGCCTTCCAGCGAAAACCACACGCCGGAAAGAATCATCATCGGCCAGCTCGCGAGGTTCAGCAGGCCGCCGGCCAGTTCTTCGCTGGCCACGCGCGCGGCGATCAAAAGCCCGAGCGAGATCATCGAAATCGCGCCGAGCGTGGTGACCAGCAAGAGCAGGAGATAGCTGCCGTTCATCATGTAATCGAGGAACAGGTCGGTGCCGGCGTAAACGGCGATCGTGATCGCCATGATGAGCCAGAGTCGCGACGCGACCTGTGCGGCCAGAAACTCGAACGCGCCGAGCGGGGTGGCGTTGAGGCGTTTCAGGAAACCGGATTTCCGGTAGCGCACGATCACGTAGCCGACGCCGAACAGGCACGAGAACATGAGATTCATGCCGAGGATTCCCGGCACCAGCCAGTCCACGTAGCGCACCTGCCGGCCTTCGATGACGCCGCGAACGTAGTTTTCGCCGGGCAGCATTCTTTCCAGCACGTAGCCTTTCGGCGACGTCGGGTTGATCCAGTAGCGTGCGGGCGCCGCGGTCAGGTCCAGCAGCATGTCCACCTGGTGACGGCTGACGCGTTCGAAATACTCGTCGCGATCGGTGACCTCGAAGAACTGCACGTAGCGCGTGTCGAGAAACGGATCGCTTTCCTGCGCGAGCGTTGCCGTATCGTGCAGCACCGCGACCTTGAACATCGGCTTGTTGCTGTCCGAGAAAATGAACCCGAGTCCGATCACGAGCACGATGGGCAGGATGATGTTCCAGCCGAGCGTGGAGCGGTCGCGCAGGAACTCGCGGTTGCGCGCGCGGAAGATGGCGAGAAACTTCTTCATGCCCGCAGCTCCCGTCCGGTCAGTTCAAGGAACAGGTCTTCCAGCGTGCGCGGGCGGATGCGCAACTGGTTCAGCGGCACGCCGCGTTCCATCAGCAGGTTGACGGCGGCGTTCACGTCATCGGTGAAGATTTCCACCCGGCCGCGTGCGCGCAGCAATTGCAGCGGAAAATCGTGCAGGTTCGTGTCGGCGATTTCTTCCGGCAGCTCGAGCACCACGTCGTTGAAATGTTCCTGCAGCAGGCGTTGCGGCGTGCCGCGCGCGATCACGCGGCCGTGATCCATGATCGCGATCTCGTCGCACAGGATGTACGCCTCTTCCATGTAATGCGTGGTGAGCAGGACGGTCTTGTTGCGCGCCTTGATGCGTTCGACGAGATCCCAGAAGTTTCTTCGCGCCTGCGGGTCGAGCCCCGTCGTCGGTTCGTCGAGGAAAAGAATGTCCGGATCGTTCACGAGCGCGATGGCGAGCAGCAGGCGCTGCTTCTGTCCGCCGGACACCTTGCGCGCATCCTGGTCGAGAAAGCCGCCGAGCGCGCAGAGCTCGATGATTTCCTCGATGTCCATGTGGCGCGGATAGAACGCCGCGAAGGTTTCCAGCGTTTCGCGCACCGTCTGGAAATCCTGCAGCGCCGTCGACTGGAACTGGATGCCGGCCTGCTCGCGGAATGTCCGGCCCAGCGGTTCGCCGCGGTAGAGAATCGTGCCCGAGGTCGGTTTGACAATACCTTCGATCATTTCGACGGTCGTGGTCTTGCCGGCGCCGTTCGGGCCGAGCAGGCCGAAGCAGACGCCGGCTTCGATGTCGAGATCGATGCCGTCAACGGCAGGGGTTTTCGGATAGTGCTTGACCAGGTCGCGAACCGTGATGATCGCCGTCGTCATGACATCAGCCTTGTCCAATGTGAAAATGGCGGACTCGAAGCACGCCATTCTACGCCGCGATGCGGACGAGGCAATCCAGCAGGAGAAACGTCATGGGCCGATTGATCGACGGACAGTGGCACGACCAGTGGTACGACACCGCGAAACACGGCGGGAAGTTCGTGCGCGAAGACGCCGGCTTTCGCGACTGGGTGCGCGCCGACGGCAGCACGCGCTTTCAGCCTGAAAAGGGGCGCTACCATCTTTACGTTTCGCTGGCCTGTCCCTGGGCGCATCGCACGCTCATCGCGCGGAAGCTGAAGCGGCTCGAGGATGTCATCGGCGTTTCCGTCGTGCACTGGTACATGCGCGAGCACGGCTGGACGTTTCTTGAGGAAGACGGTGCGACGGGCGACCGCTTGCATGGCAAGGAATATCTGCACCAGGTCTACACGCTGGCGAAACCGGACTACACCGGCCGCGTGACCGTGCCGGTGCTGTGGGACAGGCAGGAAAACACCATCGTCAACAACGAGTCGTCCGAGATCATGCGCATGCTGAACAGCGAGTTCGATGCGCTGGGCGATGCCGGCGTGGATCTGTATCCCGAAGCGCTGCGCGAGGAAATCGACGCGGTCAACGCGCTGGTTTACGACCGCATCAACAACGGCGTTTACAAGAGCGGGTTCGCGACGACGCAGTCCGCCTACGAGGAGGCGTTCGTCCGGCTGTTCGAAGGCCTGGACGAGATCGAGGCGCGGCTCGAAGGCCGCGACTGGCTGGTCGGCGGGCGGATGACCGAGGCCGACATCCGCCTGTTCACCACCCTGGTCCGTTTCGACGCCGTCTATTACACGCATTTCAAATGCAACCGCTACCGGATTCGCGATCGCGCCAATCTTCACGCGCTGGTGGGCCGCGTCCTTGCCGTGCCCGGCATCGCCGAAACCGTCGACATGCATCACATCAAGCACCACTATTTCGTGTCCCACAACCAGATCAATCCGACCGGCATCGTGCCGTGCGGTCCCGAAGAGACGTATTGACAAGGTATGTTCGAAACCCGGCCCGATTTCGGTCTACACTTCTCCGGAGAAAAGCAGGCGCCCACCGTGGAAGGGAGAGATGCGAGCATGAGGTATTCGGCAAAGCGCGCCGGAGCATACGGGAAGCTGGTCCTGGGGCTGTTGCTGGCGGCTTCCGCCGCCGTCGCGCACGCCGCGCCGCGCGATGTCATGCTCGTGCTCGACAACTCCGGCAGCATGCGCGCCAACGATCCGGCCAGGCTCAGCGTGTCCGCGGTCACCGATTTCATCCGCAACCAGTCGTCGGATACGCGCGTCGGCATCGTGACCTTCGCGGACACGCCGACATTGGCGAAGCCGCTCACCCCGGTCCTGCCCGGCGAACGCGAACGCCTGCTGGGCGGGCTCGACAACCTCGATTTCAGCGGCCAGTGGACGGAGACCGCCGCGGCCGTGGAGCGCGCGCTCTACGAGTTGCGCGTCAATGGCCGCGAGCACGCCGGCAAGGCCATCATCCTGATGACCGACGGCATCATCGACACCGGCAACGTCGAGCGCGACCTGGAAAAGGCGCGCTGGCTGCGCGAGCGGCTGACCGAGCAGGCGCGCGGGCAGGGCGTGCGCATCTTCGGCATCGCCTTCACGGAAAATGCGGACTACGAACTGCTGCAGAGCGTTTCGCAGGCGACCGACGGCGAATACTTCCGCGCCCTGCGCGCGCAGGATATCGGTCCCGTCATGCAGCGCATCGGCGACCTGCTGACGCAAGGCGGGCGTCCGGACGCCCCGGCGTTCGTCGCCACCGAGCCCGGGCCCGCCGCACCTGCAGATCGTGAACCGGAACGCCTTGTCTATACGCCGCCGGAACCGCAGCCGGACACGCGGGTCGAACCGCGCGCCGAAGAACCGGCCAGTGAAACCCCCGCGTCATCCGCGGAAGAAGAAAGCCCGTGGCGGCTGATCCTGATCGTGGCGGCACTCGTCGTGCTCGGCGCCGTCGGCATCGGCATTCTGTGGGGCGACGACGTCATGCGCCTCTGGCAGAGCCGCGGACACCTGCTGCGCGAGCCGGAAGACCACGGTCCGAAAGCCGTGCTTTATGACGTATACGATCCGTCCGACATCAAGCGCCACGAACTTGGCGCGAAGCCTGTCGTGATCGGCCGCGTTTCCGGCTCCGACCCGGCCATGGATTACGTCGTCGTCGATGAACGCACCGTCGGACGCTGGCACGCGACCATCGAGCGGCGGGGGCAGTCGTTCTGGATTCGCGACGAAGGCAGCGTCAACGGCACCTTCGTCAACGACCAGCGCGTCACCGCCGAACATCCGCTCAAGCACGGCGACATGGTGCGCGTGCACCGGCATGAATTCGAATTCGTCATTCCCGAACTGTTCGACTCCGACCGCACCATGATTTCGCCGGAGGCGAAAATGAAACGGCCCGATGCCGCGGCAGAGGGCGTGTAAAGGAAAATCAATCGGTTTCAGGACCAGGGAGGTCGCCATGGAAAGACACCGCGTTTGCACCGCAGTCACCTGCATCTTTTTCAGTCTCCTTCCACCCGCCGGCGGCATGCCGGCCGCCGAGACGCCTTACGGCCTGATCACGATAGGCGAGGCGGTCATCACCGTGCCGCCGCCCGCGGGCTTCCGCGAGGTCAGCACGCTCGCGCCCGACGTGCGCGAGTTGTCGGAAAACGCGACGCCGGCTTCCAACCGCCTGCTTGGCGTTTACCTTTCCGGCGCCGACGTCATGCTTGTGGAGAAAGGAGAGATTCCGCTGATGGAACGCTACATGTACCTGCAGACGTTCCGCGCGACGGAAGCCTATCCGGTCGCGCCCGAAGACTTTGCCGCGCTTACCCGTGAGATGCGGGCACAGCGTCAGCCATTGCCGGGCAACGCTACCGATGGCGTCAACGCCGATCTCGACGAACTTTCGCGACAGCTCTCCAGCAAGCATTCCGTTGAAGTCGCTTTCGAGACGGGCAAGCCCGTACCGCTGGGCGTTTACCTGGACCGCCCCGATGCACTCGGTATGGCAATGCTGGTTCCGTATGTCATGAACGTCGATGACGAACGCGCGGACTACGTCATGGTGACCGGGATCAATGTCCTCAGGCTCAACAACAAGCTCGTCTACGCCTATGTTTACAGTCTTCACGAGGACGCCGAAGACGTTGAATGGGTTCGGCGCGCATCCATCGAATGGGCGAACGCCCTGCAGGCCGCGAATCCCCATGTGGTCGCGTCGGCGGCGCTGCCGTCCGGCATTGTCACGGACGCGGCAGTGGACGATGCGTTCGCGGAAGCCGTCATCGCGACGCTTCTGCTGCTCGCCGGCGTGGTGGTCCTGCTGCGCAAGTGGCGCGCGCATGTGAACAGGAAGTCATCATGACATTTGAAAAAGACGGAAGGCGGCCGCGAGGCCGCCTTCCGGTTTTGCGGGCGGTTCGGCGGGAATGACGTCTCTTCCCGGCCTTCCGCTCCGGGGCATCAGTCCTTGAAGAACAACGGTCCCGGCTTCATGTCACCGGAAATCATTTCCTCCATCGTCTCCGTGTCGAACAGCCGTCCGTTGATCATCACGCTGTCGACATACTCGCTGTTGCGAATGTTCTCCAGCGGGTTGCGATCGAGAATCGCGATGTCGGCGAGCTTGCCGGCTTCGAGAGAGCCGAGGTCGCCGTCCATGCCGAGATACTCCGCGCCGGCAATCGTGCCGGCGCGCAGGGCTTCCATCGGCGTCATGCCGCCCTGGACGAACATCCACAGTTCCCAGTGCGCGCCCAGGCCCTCGCGCTGGCCGTGGGCGCCGAGCTGCACGCTGACCCCGGCGTCCTGCAATTCGGCGGCACCCTGCGCGATCCGGATGTGGTTGTAGTCCTTCTCCGGTGCGATGGTGCGGCGGCGCGCGCGCGGTTCGACGACGAAGTCCGGCACCCAGCGCATCAGGCGTTCGTTCTTCCAGACTTCCTTGTGCGCGTACCAGTAGTTCTCGCCCATGATGCCGCCGTAGGCGACGATCAGTGTCGGCGTGTAGCCCACCTCGGACTGCGACCACAGCTGGATCACGTCGTCGTAGATGTTCTCCACCGACAGCGAATGCTCGATGCCGGTGTGTCCGTCGACGATCATGGTCATGTTGTGCTGGAACAGCGCGCCGCCTTCGGGCACGACCATGATGTCGAGCTGCCGGCCGGCCTCCAGGATCTGCTGGCGCTGGTCGCGGCGCGGCTGGTTGTAGCTCTTCACGGAAAAGGCACCCGTGGCCTTCATGCGCCGCAGGTGCGACATCGCATCGTCGAGGCTGTTCACTTCCGCGGTGAACGCCGTGGTCGCGCCGTAGAGAATCGTGCCCGTCGAGAAGATGCGCGGCGCGATGATTTCGCCGGCTTTCGCGAGTTCGGATGCCGCGAAGATCGTGCTGGTATCGTTCGAGGGATCGTGGATCGTCGTCACGCCGAAGGTGAGCGAGGAGAGGTTCACCCAGTTCGTTTCCGGCACGAATTCCGCGGTGCCCTGCGCGCCATGCCAGTGCACGTCGATGAGGCCGGGCATCAGCGTCTTGCCGGTCACGTCCACGACGTCATAACCGTCCGGAACGTCGATGGCATCACGCGGACCGACGGCCTGGATGCGGTTGCCGTCGACCAGGACGACGCCGTCTTCGATCACTTCATCGCCGTTCATCGTGATCACGCGCCCGCCGACCAGCGCGATACGGCTGGAAGGCGCGTCGGCTTCCACGTCGAGGCCGATGTCGCGGCCTTCGGCCGGCGGCTGCGGCAACTCCTCCGGCGAGCCGGCGAGAAACGCGAACGCCGCGTTCAGGTCGCGGTGAAACAGTTCGGGGCCGAGCGACCAGTACAGCGTGTCGCTGTCGCCCGACCAGTGCAGGTAGTTGCCCGCATCGCGCGTGACTTTCGCGACCGGCAGCGAATTCATGTCCGGCCCGACGCTGACCGCCTTGCCCGTCGCCGCGAACGGCGTGATGTAGACATTGAAGCGCTGCTGGAACGCGAGCCACTCCTCGTCGGGCGAGACGCGCATGTCAGTGGCGTAATCGCTCGTGGCGTGCACGCGTTCGTGATCGCCGTGCAGGTCGACGCTGTAGAGTTCGCGCTTGTCGCCCGAATGGCGCATGAGGTAGACGCGATCGCTGGATGCGCCGAAGTGCGGATTGAAACCGTCTTCGGTGACAAGGCGCGGTTCGCCGCCGTCAAGGTCGACGGCGTACACGCCCGGGTTTTCGCTCCACAGCGGCGAACGCAAATAGCCGCCCTCGATGCGGCGGAACACAACGGTTTCGCCGTCCGGCGAGAACGCCGGCTCGATGAAATGTCCCGGCTTGCGGTTCAGCACGTCGATGTCATCGCCGTCCGCGGACGCGACGCGCACGGAGCCGAGCGCGGCGTCATCCCAGGTCACGAACACGATCCGTTCGCCGTCGCGCGACCAGCTCGGGTACGCCTCGAAATGTTCGTCCTGTTCGGTCAGGCGCCGCGGCTCCCCGTTCGGCAGGTCGCGTACCCAGAGCTTGCCGAGCGATTCGAACAGCACCTGGTCGCCGTCCGGGGAAACGCTCACCCAGCGCAACATCTTCGTATGGAAGGTCTCCGGCGCGACGTCGACGGGCCGGCGCAGCGCTTCGCGCATTTCCATGGTCTTCTTCACGTGGAAGGGAATTTCCACGACCTCGCGCGATTCGACGTCGATGCGGTTGATCCTGCCGTTCGCCCAGAACACGATCTGTTCGCTGTCGGGCGTCCACGCGATGTTCGTGTACACGCCATGGATCGCCCAGATCTCCTGCATGTCGCGTTCCATGTTGTCGTACAGCTCGATCAGCTCGCCGGATTCGATGTCTTTCAGAAACAGCGCGGTGTCGTAATCGTCGCGGCGCAGGAAGGCGACCCACTTTCCGTCCGGCGAGGGCGTGGGCTTGATCGCGCCGCCGGGGCCGGTGATGGTGTTGTCGATCTCGCCGGTCCTGCGATCGAGACGGCGCACGACATAGATCTGTCCCGTCGAATCCTTGTTGTATTCGAAGACGTCGCCCGCCGTGGTGTCCTGGTCGAAATAGAGATAGCGGCCGTCAGGCGAGAAGGCGGGGTCGTTGACGTCCTTCTGGTCGTTCGGCTTTTCGGTCAACTGCAGGCCGTCGCCGCCGCCGGTGTGATAAAGCCAGATTTCGCCCGAGCCCAGCGAGCGCGTGCCGGTGAAATGCTTGCGCGCGGCGATGTATTCGCCGTCCGGCGTCCACTCGGGATTGTTCAGCAGGCGGAAGGACTCGTCGGTCAGCTGGCGCGGATCGGAGCCGTCGGCGTTCATGATCCAGATGTTGTCGCCGCCGGCGCGATCCGAGGTGAATGCGATTGCATCGCCATCCGGCGAGTAGCGCGGCTGCATGTCCCAGGCCATGCCGCTGGTGATCTGCGTCGCTTCGCCGCCCGCAAACGGGATGGTGAAAATATCGCCAAGGAGATCGAAAACAAGGGTCTTGCCGTCAGGGCTGACGTCGATGTTCATCCACGTGCCTTCACGCACGTCGATGACCGCTTCGGTTGCCGGTCCGGGCGGATGGTTCACGTCCCACTCGGCTTTTTCGTCCTTTTCCGCGGCGGCGGCGGACAGCGCGAGCATGCCCAGCAGGACATAAAATACTTTAGAAACCGATGGCAAGCCTCGGATTTTCATGGTTATTCTCCAGAATTTCGATGTTTTCACGCGGCAATCGGCGGGGGCGGAAATGCTAGACTCGTGCCCGCCCCGGCGGCCTGGAACGCCTTTCTGACTGCGGGCCGACGTTTTGAGTTCATTAATGCACACAAAAAATACCGATACTGCAGCGCTACGCAAGGCGGCTCAACTGCCCCTGGATTTCGACACTGCCGCGCCGCCGGCCGTCTCGCCCATCGAGCCGCCGGTGCGCCTGCGCAGCAGCGCGCGGGCGAAGCATCTCCAGATCAAGGTTTCGCCGTGGGCCGGCGTTGAAGTCATCGTTCCGAGACGGCGCACGTCACGCGAGGTCGAACACTTTCTTTCCAGCCATCGTGAATGGATCCGGAAGGCCTGGCGGCGCCTGCTCCAGGAGTACCCGGAAGCGGGCTCGCTGCGCTTGCCGGAACGCATCGTCATTCCCTTGCTCGAACGTTCCTGGAAAGTCCGCTACGCCGCCGGCGGGCGCTTGCGGGAAGATGAGGGCGTGCTGCTGGTGCCGCACGACGGCGATGTGCAGGCAACGGCGCTGAAACTCCAGGAATGGATGAAGAGGAAGGCGCGCGAAACCCTGCCGGCAAGAATGGAGCGCTGGTGCGAACGCACCGGCCTGCGCCCGGCGAAGATCGCGATTCGCGGCCAGGCGACACGCTGGGGAAGCTGCTCGACCCGCAACACGATTTCGCTGAACTTTCGCCTGCTGTTTCTCGAGAAGCCGCAGATCGACTGCCTGCTGCTGCACGAAATCTGCCACCTGAAGCATCTCGATCACGGCAGGCGTTTCTGGGCCCTCATGGAAAGTCATATGCCTGGTGCGCGCGAACGCGATCGCGCGCTGGGGGAGGGGTGGAAGGATGTGCCGCCGTGGGCGCTGGTGAAATAGGGCCGGTTATTTTTTCCGATCCCTGCGTTGCAGTCCGTTCCGCGACGGGTCATTACGCAACCGGTAACTCCCCGCCGCGGAACGAACTGCGCCTTGATCTCGAAAAAAATCCCTCGGCCCTGAAAGGTTGATGAGGTTCGCTCGCTTTCCGCGCCAGTCGCCTTGCCGTGGCATGCGCAATCAAGAACCCCTTCCGCGTCGTTCAGCCTAAACCTTTTCCTTTTCCGCCACGTCATACCGCTACTTCCCTATCGGAGCGGACACAGGCCATGCAAAAACTCGAACTGGACGTCTTCGGCCGGAAAATGCTCGCGGAACGCGGCAGGAACGGCTGGCGCCTGTACTTCCCGGGCGGCGAGGGAAAACGGCGGCCGGTGCCCGATGTCGTGGT
>DASVCH010000188.1:0-2678 GCA_036381715.1 Gammaproteobacteria bacterium
CGATCGCAAGGCGGTCGAGAAAGTCCGCGCGGAGATCGACGCGCTGCGCGCCGAACAGAAGGACGCACGCGCCGCCGTGGCCCGGCTGAAGACCGCGAAGGCCGAGGCGAAATCGGCCGAGAAACTCGCAGCCGCCATGGAGCGGAGCATGCAGCAGGCCGAGCGCAAGCATGAAAAGGCGGAAGCGAAGAAGGGCCGCAAGAAGACCGCGCGCCGCGGGAAGAAAACCGTCGCCAGGGCGACGCCGAAGAAGAAAACCGCCGCGCGGCGCAAGAAGACGGCCGCACGGTAGGAAACTTCTTCGCGTGGGCAAAAGCCCGGCAATGCCGGGCTTTTTTTGGTTCTCCGCCGTATCGGCAAAGGCGCGAGGATTTCTGGCGGTACCGTCTGCGGCAGGCGACAGTTTTGCCGCATCCAATCAGGCACTTGGCGGCAATCACGGGAAGTGTCGCCACCGGGTGACGGTTTTTCCACGGCTTCGCGCCTCGCGCGCAGCGGATTCCGCGCCGTTGAAGGCGCTTTTGCGGTTGGCACGCAACTTGCGTCTATCCGGTCAGGCCGGCGATTTTGCCGGAAAGTTCATTCAGTACCTGACCGGAGATCGAACATGAGAAAACTGACTGCATTGCTTTTCGCCACCACCTTCGCGAGCGGCGCGGCGCTCGCCCAGGACTTCGACTTCGACACCGCCGACGCGAACGGCGACGGCCAGTTGAGCGAAACCGAAGTCAGCAGCGACGCCGAAGTGTCCGCCAACTTCAGCACCTGGGATTCCAACAGCGATGGCTTCCTTGACGAAGCCGAAGTGGACGCGGGCCTTGGCGGCGCGACGGAAATCGACGCCGTTTCCGATGAAGGCACGTCCGACGAGGCGCTCCAGGACGACCGCACGGACGTCGAGTACGATCCCATCTCGGATGATGGCGCGATCGGCACCGAAGAAAACGGCGCCATCGATGACAGCAACATCGGCAACGACAACACCGGCGCCATCGACGACAGCAACATCGGCGGCAGCACGAGCGACGATGTGAGCAACAACAGCGGCATCGACGAGTAAGTTCGCCGCACGAACGGGCGGGTTCCGTTCACCTGCCAGCGCACGGAACCCGCCATCAGTCGCCGCCTTCATGGTCAGCGGCTCTCCCCGGCCCCGCTTCGGCGGGGCTTTTTTCGTGCGTAAGCCCGTTTCTACTGACAACATGCTGTCAGCAGTCCTTGTGCAGAATGACAATTGTCTTCTCGCCGATAACAGGAAAAAAGGGGGAACGCCATGACCCGTCCCATCATCAACATCGCCGACGTCGAACTGCATCCGCGTCCGCCCGAATACGCGGCGACAGGCGCGGCCGCCGGGCGTTACGATGCCCGCATGGGTCTTGTCGGGCGACGGATCGGTGCGCAGAAGCTTGGCTACAACGTCACCGCCGTGCCGCCCGGCAAGCGCGCCTTTCCGTTTCACAACCACCGCGTCAACGAGGAAATGTTCTTCATCCTGGAAGGCTCGGGCGAAGTGCGCATCGGCGACGCCGTGCACGCGATTCGCCCCGGCGACGTGATCGCCTGTCCGCCCGGCGGTCCGGAAACCGCGCACCAGATCGTCAATACCGGCGATGACGAACTGAAATATCTCGCGGTAAGCACGCAGTCGTCGCCGGAAATCGCGGAATACCCGGACTCCGGCAAGTTCGGACTGCTGGCGGAGTTTCCCGCGGCCGGCAACGGCGAGCCGAAACAGTACCGGTTCATCGGCCGGGAAGCGGAGGTTGTCGATTACTGGGAAGGCGAATGAGTGATTCCCATGATGGCGTCGTCTTATACTTTCGCCGCGGGAAACGGGGGACAACAGCGTGCGCCGAGCCGACCGGCTTTTCCAGATCATCCAGTACCTGCAGGGCCGCCGGCTCGTCACCGCGAGACAGCTGGCGGAACGGCTGGAAGTCTCGGAACGCACGGTCTATCGCGACGTGCAGGATCTCATGCTTTCAGGCGTGCCGATCGAAGGCGAGGCCGGCGTCGGCTACGTGCTGCGCGGCGGTTTCCATCTTCCGCCACTCATGTTCACGCGTGAGGAAATGGAAGCGCTGATCGTCGGCGCGCGCATGATCGACGCCTGGGGCGGCGAGAAACTTTCCGCCGCGGCCAAGGAGGCGCTCGTCAAGATCGATTCCGTGCTGCCGCCGCGGCTGAAAGGCGAAATGAAGAAGCCGCGCATGTTCGCGCCCGCGTTCCCGGATGCGAAGCTGTTCGGCCCGCGGCTGGATACGGTGCGCGAGGCCATCAACGACAAGCGCAAGATCGAGATGGATTACCGGCGCGCCGACGACGCGCAGTCCCTGCGCGTCGTCTGGCCGCTCGGTCTTGTTTTCTGGGGCAAGGTCTGGACGCTCGCCGCCTGGTGCGAGCTGCGCGACGACTACCGCACGTTTCGCATCGACCGCATCCAGGATTTTCGCGTGCTGGATGCGCGCTTCCAGGAGACGGCGGAGATCTCGTTGCAGAACCTGCTCGAACGCTACAACTCCGCGTAATGCACAGCCTTTCGCCTACGCCCGCGCCTCGAGGATCAGGTTGAACGGCGTTTCGGTCGCGCGGCGAAAGCGCGTGAAACCCGCTTCGCGAAACACTTCGCCGAGACGCTTTTCACCCGCCTGCGCGCCGAGCGCCAGACCCACGTC
>DASVCH010000189.1:0-3413 GCA_036381715.1 Gammaproteobacteria bacterium
GAACTCGACGATCGCGACCGGCTCCTCGTAGTTCAGACGATGGTAGGTGTGCAGGTTCATGCCGATGGCGGCAAGCGCGAGCGCGAATGCGCCGATCGCGGCACCAACAGCTCCGCGCAACGGGCCGCGCAGGAAGCGGCCGCGAAAGAACCGCACGATGCCGGAAACCAGCAGCCACAGGCCGATCGCGGCAAGTATGCCGGTCACGGCAAGCCAGTAGATTCCGAGTCCGAGCGCGTCGTGCATGAGCGTCTCCATCGGCGATACCGAGGGTTTATACTGCCGCAAATTTCGCGGAATGCCAGTGATGAATCACACCTTATATAAGAGTGCCGTTCTTGTCGCGCTGCTGGCGCTTGGCGTTACGGCCTGTGGGCAGAAAGGTCCGCTGGTCATGCCGCCTGCGCCCGTCGTGACGGACGACGCGCCGCCGGAAACCGGCGACCCCGCCCCGCAGAACAACGAGATCGAAGACACCGATGAGCAGTACTGACAAACCTTTCGTCATGGTGGACGGTTCGTCCTACCTGTACCGCGCCTTCCATGCGATGCCGCCGCTGAAGAATTCGCGCGGCGAGCCGACCGGCGCACTCTATGGCGTGGCGAACATGCTGCGCCGCCTGCCGAAGGAATACGGCACAGACAATATCGTGGTCGTGTTCGATGCGAAGGGACCGACGTTCCGCGACGACCTGTTCAAGGAGTACAAGGCGCATCGCCCGCCGATGCCGGACGACCTGCGCTCCCAGGTCGAGCCGCTGTGCCAGCTTGTCGAAGCGCTCGGCTTTCCCATCCTGCGCGTTTCGGGCGTTGAAGCGGACGATGTGATCGGCACGCTGGCCATGCAGGCGCTGGAAGACAGCCGCGAGGTCGTGATTTCCACGGGCGACAAGGACATGGCGCAGCTGGTGAGGCCGGGCATCACGCTCGTCAACACCATGACGAACCGGACCATGGATCGCGAGGGCGTGAAGGAAAAGTTCGACGTCTGGCCGGAACAGGTGATCGACTATCTCGCATTGGTCGGCGACACCTCGGACAACATTCCCGGCGTGCCGAAGGTGGGCGCGAAGACCGCGGCGAAATGGCTGAACGAGTACGGCACGCTCGAGGAGATCGTGACGCACGCCGGCGACATCAAGGGCAAGGTTGGCGAAAGCCTGCGCGACAACCTGGAACAGCTTGCGCTCTCGAAGGAGCTCGCCACCATTCGCTGCAGCGTGGAAATCGGGAAGAAGCCCGGCGATCTCGTGATGACGGCGCCGGCAACGGAAACCCTGCGCGAGATGTTCACGCGCTTCGAGTTCCAGACCTGGCTGCGGCAGCTTGACGGTCCCGCGGATGAAGCCGTGACGACGGTCGAAGCCACCGCAAGCGCGGTAGTCACGCCGTCCGGCGCGGCCGCCGCCGTGAGCGTGGAGCGCCACACCTACGAGATCCTCTTCACGCAGGCCGCGTTCGATGCATGGCTGGACAAGCTCAAGGCCGCCGAACTGATCGCCTTCGACACCGAAACCACGTCGCTGAACTACATGGATGCGGAAATCGTCGGCGTTTCCTTCGCCGTGAAAAGCGGCGAGGCCGCCTATGTTCCCCTCGCGCATGCCTATCTTGATGCGCCGGAACAGCTCGATCGTGAAAAAACGCTCGCGGCGCTGAAGCCTCTTCTCGAGGATCCGCGCAAGCAAAAGCTTGGCCAGCACCTGAAATATGACATGCACGTGCTGCTGAACCACGGCATCGCGCTCCGCGGTTTCGCGCACGACACCATGCTGGAATCCTACGTGCTGAATTCCACGGCGAACCGGCATGACATGGACACGCTCGCGCTCGCGCACCTCGGCGTGCGGACGATTGCGTTCGAGGAGATTGCCGGCAAGGGCAAAAAGCAGCTGACTTTCGATGAAATCCGGATCGAGGACGCAGGCCCCTATGCGGCCGAGGATGCGGACATCACGCTTCGCCTGCATGAAACGCTGTATCCCAGGCTCGAAAACATTCCGTCCCTGCGCGAGCTGTACGAGAACGTCGAGATTCCGCTCGCGCCCGTGCTGATGCGCATGGAACACGACGGCGTGCTGATCGACCGCCAGCTGCTCGCCGAGCAAAGCCATGAGCTCAGCGAAAAGCTCAAGGACATCGAACAGCAGGCCTTTGCCGAGGCAGGCCGGGAATTCAATCTCGGCTCGCCGAAACAGTTGCAGCAGATCCTGTTCGAGGAGCAGAACATTCCCGTCATCCGCAAGACGCCGAAAGGCCAGCCGTCGACGGCGGAAGACGTGCTGGTCGAGCTTGCGAACGACTACCGCCTGCCCGCGCTCATCATGCAGCACCGCGCGATGTCGAAACTGAAATCCACCTACACCGATAAGCTGCCGGAAATGATCAACGCGAAAACCGGCCGCGTGCACACCTCGTATCACCAGGCGGTCGCCGCGACCGGACGGCTGTCGTCGGCGGATCCGAACCTGCAGAACATTCCGATTCGCACCGCCGAAGGCCGGCGCATTCGCCAGGCGTTCATCGCGCCGGAAGGCTGCCTGCTGCTGGCGGCGGACTACTCGCAGATCGAGCTCAGGATCATGGCGCACCTTTCGGGCGATGCGAGCCTGCTCAAGGCATTCAAGGAGGACATGGACATCCACCGCGCCACGGCGGCGGAAATTCGCGGCCTCAAGCCCGCCGATGTCACCGACGAGGAGCGCCGCGCGGCGAAGGCGGTCAACTTCGGGCTGATCTACGGCATGTCCGCCTTCGGGCTGGCAAAACAGCTCGGCATCGGCCGCAACGAGGCGCAGCAGTATGTTGATCTCTATTTCGAGCGCTACCCCGGCGTGAAGGCCTACATGGAGAACACGCGCCGGCTCGCGAAGGAGCAGGGATTTGTCGAAACCGTGTTCGGCCGCCGCCTGTACCTGCCCGACATCAACGCGCGCAACGCGCAGATGCGCCAGTACGCCGAGCGCACCGCGATCAACGCGCCCATGCAGGGCACCGCGGCGGACATCATCAAGCGCGCGATGCTCTCGGTTGCCGGGTGGCTTCCGGAATCCGGGCTCAAGGCGCGCATGATCATGCAGGTGCATGACGAGCTGGTGTTCGAGGTCGTGGAAAAGGACGTGGAGCGCCTGCGGGCGGGCGTGATCGAGCACATGTGCGAGGCGGCATCCCTGGCCGTTCCGCTGAAGGTCGAAACGGGGACGGGCCGGAACTGGGACGAGGCGCATTGACCGTTCGTCGGCTCCTGTTGCACTGCGAAGTCCGTTTTCCCGCGCTGGACTAAGCTTGGATCATGGGGATCAGGGCTGGCGTTCCGGCTGGAAAAAAATTTTGTCCGGACGGGAACCAATTCGAGTGCGGCCAGTCTCACGTTCCGAACGCAGCAACTGCGTTCTTCGCTCCCTCCTTGAGCG
>DASVCH010000190.1:0-8903 GCA_036381715.1 Gammaproteobacteria bacterium
GCCAGCTTCATCAGCTTGAAGGCCTTCAGCTTAGCCGTAGACGGCACGTGCGGGCCGCGGCACAGATCCATCCACTCGCCCTGCCGGTAAATGGAGATTTCCTCGCCTTCCGGCAGGTCGCGGATGATCTCGGCCTTGTACTTCTCGCCGATGCTTTCGAAATGCTGCGCGGCCTCGTCGCGGTCCCACACCTCGCGCGTGACCTTGAGGTCGCGCTTCGCGATCTCGGTCATCTTCTTCTCGATCTTCGCAAGATCGTCCGGCGTGAAGGACTCGTCGCGCGCGAAATCGTAGTAGAAACCGTTCTCGATCACGGGGCCGATGGTGACCTGCGCGTCCGGGTACAGCTCCTGCACGGCGTGCGCCAGCAGGTGCGCTGTCGAATGGCGGATGATCTCGAGGCCGTCCTCGTCGCGGTCCGTGATGATCGCGAGATTGGCGTCGCGATCGATGACGAACGACGTGTCGACCAGCCGGCCATCGACCTTGCCGGCGAGCGCCGCCTTTGCCAGGCCGGGGCCGATGTCCGCGGCTACGTCATGAACGGAAACAGGTTTGTCGAAGGAACGGACGGAACCGTCCGGAAGCGTGATGGCGGGCATCTTCAATCTCCCTGGTGGCCGCTACGAACCGGCCAGGCTATAAACCCGGATCGGGATTCCGATCCGCCCAAAACGACAAGGCACCGCGTTGCGGTGCCGAATCGAAAACGTTGGTAGGCGCGATTGGACTCGAACCAACGACCCCCACCATGTCAAGGTGGTGCTCTAACCAACTGAGCTACGCGCCTGTCGAGGGCGGCGAATATACCGAAACACCCCGTAACTGGCAACAATTCGACGAAAAAAGCTTATCCCGCCGCCCTGTCGGGGCTGATGAATCCCGCCTCCTTCAGCTTGTGGATTTCGTCGCGAATCCGCGCCGCCTCCTCGAACTCCAGGTTCCGCGCGTGCTGGTACATCTGCTGCTCGAGCTCTTTCACTTTCTTCAGCAGTTTTTCGCGCGGCAGCGAAACGTAGGCATTCGCCTCTTCGGCCACCATTTGAAGGGTCTTGCGGTGTATCGGCGCGTTCGGCCGCGCGCCTTCCATGATGTTCGCGACGGCCTTGCGAATGCCCTGTGGCGTGATGCCGTGCGCTTCGTTGAACTCGACCTGCTTCTGCCGGCGGCGGCCGGTTTCGGCCAGCGCCCGTTCCATCGAGCCCGTCATTTTTTCCGCATAGAGAATCGCCTTGCCGTTCACGTTGCGCGCCGCACGGCCGATGGTCTGGATCAGCGAGCCCTCGGACCGCAGGAAGCCTTCCTTGTCGGCGTCGAGGATCGCGACCAGCGACACTTCCGGAATATCCAGCCCCTCACGCAGCAGGTTGATGCCGACCAGCACGTCGAACACGCCAAGCCGAAGATCGCGGATGATTTCCATGCGCTCGACCGTGTCGATGTCGGAATGCAGGTAACGCACCTTGATGCCGTGTTCGGCAAGATATTCGGTGAGATCTTCCGCCATGCGCTTGGTCAGCGTCGTGACCAGCACGCGCTCGCCGGCGGCGACCACGCGGTTCGCTTCCGACAGCAGGTCGTCCACCTGCGTGCGCGCCGGGCGGATTTCCACGGGAGGATCCACCAGTCCCGTCGGGCGCACGACCTGCTCGACGACCTCGCCCGCGTGTTCCTTTTCGTAGGGGCCGGGCGTGGCGGAAACAAAGATCATCTGCGGCGCGAGCCGTTCCCACTCATCGAACCGCAGCGGCCGGTTGTCGAGCGCGGACGGCAGCCGGAAGCCGTAACCGACGAGCGTTTCCTTGCGCGAGCGGTCGCCCTTGTACATGCCGCCGAGCTGCGGAATCGTGACGTGCGATTCGTCGACGACCAGCAGTGCGTCCGGCGGCAGGTAGTCGAACAGCGTCGGCGGCGGCTCGCCCGGCTGTCGTCCGGACAGGTGCCGCGAATAATTCTCGATCCCGGAGCAGTAACCGAGTTCCAGGATCATTTCGAGATCGAAGCGCGTGCGCTGCTCCAGGCGTTGCGCTTCCACCAGCTTGTCGTTGTTGCGCAATTCCTCGAGCCGCTCGCGCAATTCGATCTTGATGGCGTCGACGGCCTTCAGCAGTTTTTCACGCGGCGTGACGTAATGGCTGGTCGGATACAGGGTCACGCGCGGCGTTTCGCGCTCCACCTGCCCGGTCAACGGATCGAAGAAGGAAATCCGCTCGACTTCCTCGTCGAACAGTTCGACGCGGACGGCGTGCGTCTCGTTCTCGGCCGGAAAGATGTCGATCACCTCGCCGCGCACGCGGTACGTGCCGGGTCCGAGATCGTACTCGTTGCGCTTGTACTGCAACTCGGTCAGGCGGCGCAGGATGTCGCGCTGGTTGATGCGATCGCCGCGCACAAGGTGCAGCACCATGGAAAGATACGATTCGGGATCGCCGAGACCGTAGATGGCGGACACCGTGGCGACGATGATGACGTCGCGCCGCTCCAGCAGCGCCTTGGTCGCGGAAAGGCGCATCTGCTCGATGTGATCGTTGATCGAGGCGTCTTTTTCGATGTAGGTATCGGAGGACGGAACGTAGGCTTCCGGCTGGTAATAGTCGTAGTACGACACGAAGTATTCGACCGCGTTGTCCGGGAAGAACTCGCGGAACTCGCCATACAGCTGCGCGGCCAGCGTCTTGTTGGGCGCCAGCACCAGCGTCGGGCGTTGCACGCTTTCGATGACGTTCGCGATGGTGAACGTCTTGCCGGAACCCGTGACGCCGAGCAGCGTCTGGCTAGCGAGGCCGGATTCCAGGCCGTCGATCAGTTGCGCGATCGCGGCCGGCTGGTCGCCCGCCGGGCGGTAGTCCGAAACGACCTTCAGCTTTTCATGCTTTCCGGAATCACTCATTTATATACGTGCCTGGATTGCCTGTCATGGGAAAGGACCCGCAGGTTCGCTATGATACGCGGCTTCACCCACCGTTCCGACAGGAGTCCGACATGCTTTCAGACCGTGTCCGGCAATTGAAGCCTTCCCCCACGCTTGCCGTGACGCAGCGCGCCGCCGAACTGCGGGCCGCGGGAAAGGATATCGTCGGGCTGGGTGCCGGCGAGCCGGACTTCGACACGCCGGAACACATCAAGCAGGCGGCCAGGGACGCCATTGATCGCGGCGAAACGAAATACACCGCCGTCGACGGCACGCCGCGGCTGAAGGCCGCCGTCATCGCCAAGTTCCGGCGTGACAATGGCCTGGAATACGCGGCGGACCAGGTTCTCGTTTCGAGCGGCGGCAAGCAGAGCTATTTCAACCTCTGCCAGGCGATTCTCAACCCGGGCGATGAAGTCGTGATTCCGGCGCCGTACTGGGTTTCCTATCCGGCGATGGCGGAAATCGCGGGCGGCAAGCCGGTCATCGTCAGCGCCGGCATCGAAACGCGTTACAAGATCACGCCCGAACAGCTCGATGCGGCAATCACGCCGCGCACCCGGCTGGTGACGCTCAACAGCCCGAGCAATCCGACCGGCGTCGCCTACACCCAGCGCGAACTGAAGGATCTTGCCGCGGTGCTGATGAAGCATCCGCACGTGCTCGTCGCGACGGACGACATGTACGAACCGTTCCTCTGGTCCGGCGAGCCGTTCGCGAACGTCGTCATGGTCGAGCCCGCGCTCAAGGAGCGCACGCTGGTGCTGAACGGCGTCAGCAAGGCGTATTCCATGACCGGCTGGCGCATCGGTTATGCGGCGGGTCCGGCCGACATCATCAAGGCGATGAAAAAAGTCCAGTCGCAAAGCACATCGAACCCGGCTTCCGTTTCGCAGGCCGCCGCCGCCGCCGCGCTCGAAGGCGACCAGGCCTGCGTGTTCCGCATGTGCGAAGCGTTCCGTGAACGTCACGATTTCGTCGTCAACGCCCTGAACAATATTGCCGGCCTTGAAGTGGTTCCGTCCGACGGCACCTTCTACAGTTTTCCCAACTGTGAAGCCGCCATGCGCGAGCTGGGCCTGGAAAGCGACGTGGCGTTCGCCGAGCACCTGCTGACGGAAGCCGGCGTCGCCATCGTGCCGGGTTCCGCGTTCGGCGCGCCGGGACATTTCCGCATCAGTTTCGCGACCAGCCTCGCCAACCTGGAAAAGGCCATCGAGCGTTTCGAAAAGGTGCTGGGAAGGAAGCCGGCGCGCGGTTGACCGGCTATAGGGCCCTGAGTAAACTACGCGCCTTCGAAATTCCCCGGTAGCTCAGTTGGTAGAGCGACGGACTGTTAATCCGTTGGTCGCTGGTTCGAGTCCGGCCCGGGGAGCCAGATGCAAAAGCCGCTGCAATGCAGCGGCTTTTTCGTTTTCAGGCGCCGGTTTTCAGTTCGCCGCTGCGGCGCAGCAGGTAGTTGTGGAACTCCTCGCGCAGTTCCGGATGTTCCAGCGCCAGCTCGACCGTGGCTTCCAGATAGCCGAACTTGCTGCCGCAGTCGTAGCGCCGCCCTTCGAAGCGGCACGCCCAGACCGATTCGTATTCCAGCAGCGCCGCGATGGCGTCGGTCAACTGGATTTCCCCGCCGCTGCCCCGCTGCGTCTTTTTCAGCAGTTCGAAAATCCGCGGCGTCAGCACGTAGCGGCCGACAACGCCGAGGTTCGAGGGCGCCGCCTCCGGTTTCGGTTTCTCGACGATGTCCTCGATGCGCACCAGCGAACCGTTGCTGTCCTTCGCGGGCTTTATGACGCCGTACTTGCTGCTGTCCTCTTTCGCGATTTCCTGCACGCCGATCACCGAGCAGCCGTCCGCGAGATAGGCATCGCGCATCTGCTCCAGCACGTTCGGCCCGTGGTTCACCATGAGATCGTCGGCGAGAATCACGAAGAACGGGTCGTCGCCGACGACGGGCTCCGCGCACAGCACCGCATGACCGAGTCCGAGCGCTTCCGCCTGCCGGATGTAAACGCAGCTGACGTGCGGCGGCACGATTCCCTGCACCAGTTCGAGCATTTCCTTCTTGCCGCGCAGTTCGAGTTCGGTTTCGAGTTCGTAGGCGCTGTCGAAGTGGTCCGCAATGGAACGCTTGGTGCGGCCGGTGATGAAAATCAGAACCTCCGCGCCTGCCTTCACGGCTTCCTCGGCGGCATACTGGATCAGCGGCTTGTCGACGACCGGCAGCATCTCCTTTGGATTCGCCTTGGTTGCCGGCAGGAACCGCGTGCCGAGGCCGGCCACCGGAAAGACGGCCTTGCGGATCGGTTTGCGCATGGTTTCCCCCTGTTGTTGACTGCTTCTGCGTGCAGCGTGCAATTACCGCCCGCGCGACGGCCACGCTTCAATCGGTGGAGGAGTGTATTACAGGGAAAGCGAGGAAAGAAATCGCGGCCCCGTCGTCGTCGCGAGGGGGCCGCGGTATCAACGGGGCGGTCAGGTCATTCGGAAAGCAGGATGTTGGTCCGGTTCTTTTCGATGATCGCATCGCCGATTCCCTTGACCTTCTTGAGATCCTCGACGGTAGCGAAAGGCCCGTTCGCCTCGCGGTACGCGACGATTGCCGCCGCGGTTTTCTCGCCCACGCCAGCCAGTTCCTTCGCCAGCGTGACGGCATCTGCCGTATTGATGTTCACGGGCCCCGCCATCGCCGTGCCGGTCAGCAGCCCGGTGGCAAGCAGGCTGCCCAGGATCAGTGCACGCAGCGTTTTCATTTTCATTGCTTCCATGTTCATGCTCCTTTTCGGATTGTTGCGCGAAATGCACGTGCAAAACTTACCGGCGCGCGTCCCATTTTGGAAGACAGGCGACAAACGTTGTTGATCCATTCCTAAGAATTGAAATCAGGCGTGATGCGTGCGTGACTCGCGGGATATCAGGACGAGGTCGAATTCCGGCCTGAAGCGGTCCCACTGCCGGCAACTCGGGCACTGCCAGTACAGCGTCTTGCCGTGATAGCCGCATTCGGCACAGCGATAGCGGTAGCCTTCGCCCTGCGCCTGTCCCAGCAGCAGTTTTGCGATATGCCTCGCGGTCAACGGCGCGTCCGCGCGCCGCAAGTCCTCGATCTGCCGCTGCAGGACGCCGAGCCCCGGCAGTCCCGGTTCGGATTCCAGGTAGCGCTCGATGCATTCGTCGACCGCCGCGCCGCGAATGGACGGGTCGCGCAAGGCGGCGACGGCGACCGACGCCATGGATTCCGGCTGCTCGCGAACGAGCTGGCGAACCGCGTCGTCGAAATCGCCCGGCCTGCCGGTCTGCGCATGCAGCCTGACCAGCGCAGGCAGGATCATGCCCGCCTTGGCGGGGTCGATGGCGAGCGCCCGCCGGTAATGCCGCAGGGCGCGCTTGTCGTCGCCCTCGCCTTCTGCAAGACGGGCATTCAGCAGCGCGACGCGCACGGCGTCGCGATCGAACGCGTTCGCGCGCCGCAGGTGGCGGTTCGCCGCACGCCAGTTGCGGTCATCCAGTTCGCGCTCGGCAAGCTCGCAGTAATAATGCGCGATCTCCCGGTTGCGATAGCGGCCGCTGACGCTCTCGAGCTGGCGCGCCGCGCCGATGGCCTTCTCCCAGTCCTTCTGCTGCTCGAAGATCATCAGCAGGTTGCCGAGCGCCGCTTCGACGTGCGCCTTTTCGCGCGCGAGTTCCGAGAACAGGTTTTCCGCGCGATCCAGCAGGCCGGCCTTGAGATAGTCCTCGCCGAGTTCGAACAGCGCCTGGGTGCGATGCCGGCGGGAAAGGTTCGGCCGCGCGATCAGGTTCTGGTGAATGCGGATGGCGCGATCGACTTCCCCGCGGCGCCGGAACAGGCTGCCGAGCGCGAAATGCGTCTCCAGGGTGTCCGAATCCACCTCGACCATGCGAATGAAGACTTCCAGCGCCTTGTCGGGTTCTTCGTTGAGCAGGAAGTTCAGGCCGCGAAAATACTCGCCGGGCAAGCCGCCGCCGTCTTTCGCGCGCTGGTCGCGCGAATGCCGTCCCGTCAGCCAGCCGACGAGAAGCGCGACCAGCAACAGGCCTGCGAGCAGCAAGAGATCATTGGTGGGCATTTCGTATCGGCAGGTTGCGCAGGTTCGTCACTTCGGCTTCCAGCGCGCGCAACTGCTTGCGCAGCCGCCGGGCATCGCGCCGGGCGCCGAACAGCGCGAGGCCCGCGACAACCAGCCCCAGCGCGAACCCGCCTGCCAGGGCGAACAGCATGACCCAGGGCAGCGTGGTTTCCATGCGGCCGAGGAAATAGTCGAGTGTCACGGGCGCGGCGTTCAGGGCCGTGAAGCCGATCCCGAGAATCAGCACGAGGATGAAGACGAGAGCGATCAGGAAAATTCGCGACATGCTGGCTCCAGGCGATGTTTCAGGCGTGCGTGCGGGTGCGCCTCGTGATTTCAGGCGTCGTTGCCCGCCCTGGGTACGGGATCGACCATGTCGTCATCGGACTGGAATTCGTCGTTGACCCGCTCGCGCAGGTCCTTGCCCGGCTTGAAATGCGGCACGTACTTGCCCGACAGCGCCACCGCCTCGCCGGTCTTCGGATTGCGGCCCATGCGCGGCGGACGGAAATGCAGGGAAAAACTGCCGAAACCGCGGATCTCGATCCGGCGGCCGTCGGCGAGCGCGTTGCTCATCTGTTCCAGGAGGGATTTGACCGCAAGTTCCACGTCCTTGGCGGGCAGATGGCTCTGCTTGCGGGACAGGATTTCGATCAGTTCGGACTTGGTCATGGAGTGCGTTCCTGCCTGATTTTTTTCTTGTCTTACCGGGACTTACGGAACAGTAAAGCAGAAATCGGGCGGCCGTGCCAGCGGTCCGGCCGCCCTTTTCCTGGCGGTTATTTCTTCATCTGTTCCTTGAGCAGATCGCCCAGCGTGGTGCTGCCGCCGTCTTCGCTCCTGGCGTAGTCGGAGATGGCTTCACGCTCCTCGTGGAGTTCCTTGGCCTTGACGGAAAGGTTCACCACGCGGTTCTTGCGATCCACGCCGATGACGCGGGCTTCGATGTCCGCACCCTCGCTCAGCGCCGTGCGGGCGTCCTCGACGCGGTCGCGCGACAGCTCGGAGGCGCGCAGGTAGCCCTCGATGCCGTTGCCGAGATCGATACGGGCGCCCTTGGCGTCGACTTCCAGCACCTTGCCGCTGGTCATCGAGCCCTTCGGATGCTCGCCGAGGTAAAGCGAGAACGGATCCTGGTCAAGCTGCTTCACGCCCAGCGAAATGCGCTCGCGCTCCGGATCGACGGACAGGACCACGGCTTCGACCTCGTCGCCCTTCTTGTAGTTGCGCACCGCTTCCTCGCCGGTCATGTCCCAGGCGATGTCGGAGAGATGCACGAGACCGTCGATGCCGCCGTCCAGGCCGACGAAGATGCCGAAGTCGGTGATCGACTTGATCTTGCCGGAAATCCGGTCGCCCTTCTGGTGGGTCGCGGCGAACTCGTCCCAAGGGTTCGGCACGCACTGTTTCATGCCGAGGCTGATGCGGCGGCGCTCCTCGTCGATGTCGAGCACCATGACTTCGACTTCGTCGCCGATCTGCACGACCTTGCCCGGGTTGACGTTCTTGTTGGTCCAGTCCATTTCCGAGACGTGCACCAGGCCTTCGACGCCTTCCTCGATTTCCACGAAGGAGCCGTAGTCGGCGAGGTTGGTGACCTTGCCGAAGATGCGCGTGCCGACCGGGTAACGGCGGGCGATGCTGGTCCAGGGATCGTCACCGAGCTGCTTCAGGCCGAGCGATACGCGGTTGCGCTCGCGGTCGAACTTCAGCACCTTGACGTCGATCTCGTCGCCGACGTTGACGACTTCGGACGGATGCTTGACGCGCTTCCAGGCCATGTCGGTGATGTGCAGCAGGCCGTCGATGCCGCCGAGGTCCACGAACGCACCGTAATCGGTGAGGTTCTTGACGATGCCCTTGACGACGATGCCTTCCTGCAGCTTCTCGAGCAGCTTCTCGCGCTC
>DASVCH010000191.1:0-12124 GCA_036381715.1 Gammaproteobacteria bacterium
GGCTATTCCATCTGGTGCGCCCGCATCGTCAAAACCTTTCGCAACGACGCCAACATGCGCAGTCACACCTGGTATCGATGGTTCAACGAGGTGCCCGTCGCATTCCTGGTCGCCATCGTCCTGCTGGCGGCCTTGAAACCCTTCTGAGCGGTCCCCACGCTCGATCTGCTAGAATCTGGAATCTTTCTAAAACCGGTGGAGTTGCCGCGGAAGGCGGCGATTTCCACGCCGGACAGAATCACAACCGGAAGAACGCAACACAGAGGAGAATGAGATGAGTGTTCTGGTCGGCCGCAAGGCTCCCGATTTCACCTGCGCCGCGGTGCTGGGTGACGGTTCCATCGTCGATGATTTCAATTTCCTGGAAGACACCAAGGGCAAGTACCGCCTGGTGTTCTTCTATCCGCTCGACTTCACGTTCGTGTGCCCGTCGGAACTGATCGCGCTCGACAAGCGCATGGACGAGTTCAAGCAGCGCGGCGTGGAAGTGGTCAGCGTTTCCATCGACAGCCAGTTCACGCACAACGCCTGGCGCAACACGCCGGTCGACAAGGGCGGCATCGGCCCCGTGAAGTACACGATGGCGGCTGACGTCACGCATCAGATCGCGCGGGATTTCGGCGTCGAGACGCCGGACGGCGCCGTGTCGTTCCGTGGTGCGTTCCTGATCGACAAGGACGGCCTCGTGCGCCACCAGGTCGTCAACGACCTGCCGCTCGGCCGCAACATCGACGAACTGATCCGCATGGTCGATGCGCTGCAGTTCTTCGAGGAGAACGGCGAGGTCTGCCCGGCCGGCTGGCAGAAGGGCAAGGCCGGCATGAAGGCCGACCCGAAGGGTGTGGCGGATTATCTCGCGAAGGAAGCGGAGAATCTGTAAGCCAACGGTTTCGAAGCGCCCGAAAACGAAAACGCCGTCTCGCAAGAGGCGGCGTTTTTTTTCGGACTGGTAGAGAGAAGGGAGAAGGGAGAAGGTGGCAATCTTCTGCCTTCTCCCTTCTCTCTTCTACCTGTTGTCGTCACGACATCTTCGACTGCTGGTAATTCTGCACGCCGATGCGCGCGATCAATTCAAGCTGCGTCTCCAGCCAATCGACGTGTTCTTCTTCGGATTCGAGAATGTCCGCGAACAGTTCGCGCGACACGTAATCGCCGACGGCCTCGCAATGCGCGATCGCCTCCTTCAGCGGCGGCAGCGCTTCGCGCTCGAGACGAAGATCGCATTCGAGCATTTCCTGCACGTCTTCACCGATCAGCAGCTTGCCGAGATCCTGCAGGTTCGGCAGGCCTTCGAGAAACAGGATGCGCTCGATCAGCTTGTCCGCGTGCTTCATCTCGTCGATGGATTCTTCGTATTCCTTGTCGGCGAGTTCCTTCAGACCCCAGTTGCCGTACATCCGCGAATGCAGGAAGTACTGGTTGATCGCGGTCAGCTCGTTGGTGAGCGCCTTGTTGAGGTACTGGATGACCTTGGCGTCGCCTTTCATGCGGGGCTCCTTGGCGTCAGATGAAACGGGATGACGCAAGCCTAGCCCCAAGGCCACCGGAACGCAAGATAAGTTGTTGATTTAAAAGGAAATTAATCGAAATGATAACGATTCGAATTCAGGCGTTTCAGGCAGGATAAGCGAGAATCTTCCCGCTGCCTTCGCGGTTTTCGGCGTCCAGGCGCTGGAGTTCGTCATCGAGGATTTCGCGGGCCATGCGCGCGCATTTGCCGCAGGTGGTGGAGCACGCCGTCCTGCAGGAAAGCTCGCGCAGGCTGCTGCACCCTTCGCGGGCCGCCTTGCGAATCTGTTTGTCCGTGACTGCGTTGCAGATGCAGACGTACATGCACACCCTCCGTCTTCCTGGTGCAATTTCAATGCAAATGAGAATGGTTGTCAACGAACAAACCCTATCTGCAATTAATCTAAATGAGAATTATTTGCATTCGTGAGTAAACCTCCCTACAATTTTTATGGATCCCGGGCGGACTCGCTCCCACCCCGGGCAACAAGAAACCACGTTTTCGGGGGAATTCAGAAATGCAGAAGACAACGCTTGCCGCGACCCTTGCCATCGGCGTGGCCGCGCTCATGAACCCGGCCGCCGCCGCGGATTCCGTCGTGCCGAGCAACGAGGAGCTCTACGAAATCATCCAGGCGCAGCAGGAAGAGATCGACAGCCTTGTCGGCGCCCGCCAGGATGTCAGCGACGGCCAGACGCGCATCGGCGGTTACGGCGAACTGCACTACAATGATCTCGATTCCGGCTCGGAAATGGACTTTCACCGTTTCGTGCTGTTCTTCAATCACGAGTTCGATGAAGACATCCGCTTCTATTCGGAAGTCGAAATCGAGCATTCGCTGGCCGGCGAAGGCAAGCCGGGCGAAGTGGAACTCGAGCAGGCGTACGTCGAGTTCGACGTCTCCGACAACACGCGCGTCAAGGGCGGCCTGTTCCTCGTGCCCGTCGGCATCCTGAACGAAACGCACGAACCGCCAACCTTCTACGGCGTGGAACGCAACCCGATCGCGCACGACATCATTCCCGCGACCTGGTGGGAAGGCGGCGCGGCGCTTGCGGGCAACTTCGGCGAAAGCGGTTTCAGCTATGACGTTGCGGTTCATTCGGGCCTGGCCGTCGGCGCCGATTTCGACATTCGCGATGGCCGCCAGAAGGTCGCCGAAGCGATCGGCGAAGACCTCGCCGTGTCGGGACGCCTCAAGTACACCGGCATTGCGGGCCTGGAACTGGCCGTCTCCGTCGTACAGCAGTCCGACATCACGCAGGGTCTCGTACCGGGTGCCGGCGCCGCGACCCTGCTCGAAACGCACGCGCGCTGGAGCCATGGACCTTTGACGCTGACCGCGCTCTACGCCGGCTGGACGCTGGATGGCGTGGCGCCCGAAGCGCTGGAAAAAGACAAGCAGGACGGTTATTACGTCGAGGGAAGCTGGCGCTTCAACGAAAAGTTCGGCATGTTCGCGCGGCATAACGTCTGGGATATGGGCGGCGCCGGCGACACGGAAAGGTCGCAGTCGAACATCGGCTTCAATTACTGGCCGCATCGCAATGTTGTCGTGAAATTCGATCTGCAGGACCAGGGCAAGTCGATCGACAACGACGGCTTCAACATCGGCATCGGTTACCAGTTCTAATTGCAGCAGTTCCTGAAAAATTTTTCAGTGCGCAAAGGCTCGCGGTTCGCCGCGGGCCTTTTGCTGTTTCTCTGTCCTTCCTTTCTCGCTGCCGGCGAGTTTTACGTGAAGCCCGCGGCGTTCCTCGGGCAGGCCTTCGAGGGCTCGCCGCCGGACGCGTCCCTGGTCTGGCTGACCGGCGAACGCGGCGATGCGGCCGCTGAAATTCTCGGCCACAAGCCATCTTCCCTGCGCGTGCGCTACTGGCAACAAGGCGGTCGAACGGCCTGGATACTCGAGGAAATCGGCCGCGAGGAGTTCATCACCGCCGGTTTCGTGATCGACGACGGCGCGCTTTCGAACGTGCAGGTGCTCGCCTTCCGCGAATCGCGCGGCTGGGAGATCAAGCATGATTTCTTCACCGATCAGTTCAAGGGCGTCGAACTGAAACGGGACCGGGGGCTCAGCGAGCCCATCGACAACATCACCGGCGCGACACTTTCCGTGAATGCGATGAAACGCATGGCAAGGCTGGCGCTGTATCTTGATGGCGAGGTGCGCGATGTCGCCCCGTAAGCGCCGTCTCGCGGAAAAGTTCCGCTCGCTGTATCTCTGGCACCGCTACGCCGGTCTCGCCGCCGCACTGCTCGCGATCTGGCTTGCTGCAACGGGCATCGTGCTGAATCACACCGAGGATCTCGACCTTTCCGAGGCCTTCGTGCAACAGGAATGGCTGCTCGGGCTTTACAACATCGAAGCCCCGCAACATCTCGAAGGCCTGCGCGCCGGCGGCCACTGGCTGACGCAAAGCGGCGCGCGCCTGTATCTCGATGCAAACTTCATCGGTACGGGACATGCCGTTGATGCCGCGACAACCGCGTTCGGGATCGTGGTCGCGCTGCCGCACAGCCTCCGGCTCTACCTGCCCGACGCCACGCTCATCGAGGAAATTCCCTTTACCGCAAGTAAGGCGCCAATCGACGGACTGGGGACATCATCCGACGGCATCGTGATCATATCGGGCGGGAAACGGTTTCTTGCCGACGGGGATTTCACGCAGTTCGAGCTGCTGTCACAAAAGGCGGCCGACCCTGCGACACCCTCGCGCACAACGTCGCCGTTGCCCCCGGACCTCGCACAGCGTATCGCCTCGGATATCCTGCATCATTCGCTGACCTGGGAACGCGTACTGCTGGACCTGCATGCGGGAAGAATTTTCGGCAAGGCCGGCGCATGGCTTGCCGACCTCGCCGGGGTGCTGCTGCTGTTGCTGGCCGTCAGCGGCGTGATGGTCTGGGTCCAGCGCACCCGCAGGCGACAGGGATAGACGTCGTCAACCTTCCTTGCGCAAGCGCGGGTCGCCGGCCTCGAACAGCAATGGCGCGAGTTCGCGCAAGGCCCGCCGGTAGACCTTGCGCTTGAAGAAGATCACCTCTTCCGCCGGCGTCCAGTAGTCCACCCAGCACCAGCGATCGAATTCCGGCGTTTCGCCGACGTCGAAGCGGAAATCGCTTTCCGATCCGAGGAAACGCAGCAGGTACCAGCGCTGCTTCTGACCGATGCACAGGGGAAGGCTGTCGCGGCGCAGGTACTGCGATGGCAGGCGGTAGCGCAGCCAGCGGCGCGTACGGCCGAGCACTTCGACGTGCTCGCGATCCAGGCCGACTTCTTCGCGCAACTCGCGAAACATGGCATCGTCGGCGCTTTCGTTTTCGTGGATGCCGCCCTGCGGAAACTGCCAGCCGGGCTGGCCGACGCGGCGCGCCCAGAACACCTCGCCGTCCCGGTTCGTCAGCACGATACCCACATTGGCGCGAAAACCGTCGGCGTCAATCATCGTTCAGAGCTTGTTCGGAAATTCTCATATCTTTGAATATCTTACCGCATCCGTCCGCGTTCCGGGCTGCGGGCGCCAGCGGAACCGTGGTTAAATGCCGCAACCTTTTCGACAGAAAATCATGCCGCATCGGATTCCTCTCGCTCTCCTGTTCGCCCTGTTGCTGCCACTGGCAGGGGCCGCAATGCTGCTCGCGCTCGGGACCGGCAGCGTCGCGCTCGACCCCATGGAAATCCTTGCCGTGCTGACGGGCGGTGGCGAGCCGCTGCATCGCACGCTGGTGCTCGAGCTTCGGCTGCCACGTGTCCTCACGGCGTTCGCCACCGGCGGTTTGCTCGCGCTGGCGGGCGCGCTGATGCAGGTGCTGCTGCGCAACCCGCTCGCGGATCCCTACGTGCTTGGCGTGTCGGGCGGGGCGGCTGTGGGCGCCTTGAGCATGCTGATGCTGGGCGCGGCGAGTGTATGGGTCGGCGGAGCCGCGTTCGCGGGCGCGCTGGGTTCGACGCTCCTGGTATTTTCACTGGCGCATGGACGTGGCGGCTGGACGCCGACACGGCTGCTGCTGACCGGCGTCGTGGTCGCCGCGGGCTGGGGCGCGCTCATCAGCCTGCTGCTGGCCCTCGGTCCGGACGGCAGCCTGCGCAGCATGCTGTTCTGGCTGATGGGCGACCTGTCGTACGGCAGCGCTCCCGGCGTCGCCTGGCTGACGCTGGTCCTCGGCCTGCTCGCGCTGCTGCCGTTTTCGCGGCACCTGAACCTGCTGGCGCGCGGTGATCTGCAGGCGCGCGCGCTCGGCGTGCCCGTGCAGCGGCTCAATCTCGGCATCTATCTCGCCGCCGCGCTGTTCACGGCGGTGGCCGTCGTGCAGGGCGGCAGCATCGGCTTCGTCGGCCTCGTCATTCCTCACATGCTGAGACTCACGGCCGGTGCGGATCACCGCCGCCTGCTGCCCGGCGTCGTGCTGGCCGGCGGCGTCCTCCTGGTGCTGGCTGACACGCTGGCGCGCACCCTGCTCGCGCCGCGCCAGTTGCCGGTCGGCGTCGTGACCGCGTTCATCGGCGTGCCGCTGTTTCTTTACCTTCTGAACCGTTCGCGGAGCTCGGTGTGAACGCGCTGTCATTGCAACAACTCACGGTGCGGATCGCGGGCAAGACCGTCTGCCGGAATTTCGATCTCGATCTCGCGCCCGGCCGGGTGATCGGCATTCTCGGCGGCAATGGCGTCGGCAAGACGACCCTGCTGCACACCCTGGCCGGGCTTCGCGATGCCGAAACGGGCCGCGTGGCGTTGTTCGGCGACGACTTTGGAACGCTTGGCCGGCGCGGCGTCGCGCGGCGGCTCGCGTTGCTGATGCAGGACCAGGAAGACCCGTTCCCGGCAACGGTGCTGGAAACCTGCCTCATCGGCCGGCATCCGCATATCGGCTTCTGGCAGTGGGAATCGCCCGATGACCTGCGCACGGCACGCAAGGCGCTGCGCGTAACGGGCATGGAATCGCTGGAACAGCGCGACGTGCATGAACTTTCCGGCGGCGAACGCCGGCGGCTTGCGATCGCCACCGTGCTCGCACAGGATCCGAAAATATTCCTGCTCGACGAGCCGGTCGACCAGCTCGACATCTTCCACCAGATGAAACTGCTCGCGCACTTCCGGCAGCTGGCGTCGGAAGAAAACCGTCTCGTGCTGATGAGCCTGCACGACGTCAACATGGCGGCGCGCTTCTGCGACGAGGTGATCCTGATGTTCGGCGACGGCGAACTGCTGCACGGCGAAACCTACAAGGTGCTGACCACCGCGAATCTCGAGCGGCTGTACCGCATTCCCGTGCGCATGATCGTTACGGAAGACGCGTTGTTCTTCCAGCCGGATTGATTTCAGTCGCCGAACTGCATGTGAAACTCGTGGTCATCTTCGTCGACGACGCGAAACCCCAGCCTCTCGTAAAGCCGCTTTGCGGGATTCGCCTTCAGGACGGGCTCGTTCTCCTCAGATGCAGGAGAAAGGCCTTGTCGGATTCACCCGCCTTTTTCAATGTAACGTCCCTGTTTTCTTCCATCATTCGCCCCATTCGATACGTTGCAATACCTCGCCATGCAGGCGCCCGTTGCTCGCCAGCACGCTGCGCATTCCTTCACGTACAGGGCCACCGGAAAGCGTTGTGAACCTTCCACCCGCTTCTTTGACGACGAGGCTGAGCGCGGCGACATCGAGAATGTTGAGATCGGATTCGATGACGACGTCGATCGCGCCGCGCGCAAGCAGGTGGTAGTGATAGAAATCGCCATAGCCGCGAACGCGGTTGACGTCGCGCAGGAGCTTTCCGTAGCGAGACCAGGCTTCGCTGTCCCGGGCCAGGCTTTGGATGTTTCCAGAGGAAAGGCTCGCGGCGGAAATCGCGCTGACGTCACTGACGGAAACACGCTCGCCGTTCAGGAATGCGCCGCCAGCGCGCACCGCCCATGCCTCCTCGCCGAACAGCGGCGCCAGGGAAACGCCGAGGATCACATCTTCGCCGCGCACCAGCGCGATCTGCGTGGAGAAGAACGGCTGCTTGCGGATGAAGCTCTTGGTCCCGTCGATGGGGTCCACCAGCCAGCGGTATTCGGCATCCGCCGCGCCGCCCCTGCCGAATTCTTCGCCGAAAAAGGCATGTTCCGGACAAGCGGCAGCGATGATTTCCCGAATGGCTTTCTCCGCCTCGCGGTCCGCCACCGTGACCGGCGATTCATCCGCCTTGGTTTCGACGTCAATATTCCGGCCGTAGTAATGCCGTATCACTTCCGCCGCCGCCGCCGCGGCTTCGCGCGCGGTCTTCAGCCAGTTGTCGTGCATGCGCTCCTCCCATCGCCAGCATAGCAGCTTGACTTCACGCGAACCGCCCAACAGAATCGCGTCCGCACTTGGCGATCGTTCCGACGGAACGATCAAACGGGAAGCCGGTGGGTTCGCACCACGAACGATTCCGGCACTGCCCCCGCAACGGTAAACGGGTCTGGCTTCATCTTCATGCCACTGGATCTTCGATCCGGGAAGGCGATGCAGCCGGCGGCACCGCCGCCAGCCCGTAAGTCCGGAGACCGGCCTTGTGCACTGACCGTCGCTGCAGCGGAGGGCTGCAGGCAGGTGCACAGGCCCTCCTGTTCTCCCTGTCTCCTCCCGCATCGACGCCATCCGTCGCTTTCATGCCGCGGGCGTGCGGCATGCGAGGAGAAAATCATGCATGAACTCATCATTCCGCTCGCGGCCATGCTTGCCGCGCCGTCCTTCGCGGCCGAGGAAGTCACCGAACTCGAAGACGTCGTCGTCACCGCGACGCGCTCCGAGCTCGCCATCGACCGGCTGCCGGCGAGCGCCATCGTCATCGGGCGCGACACCATCGAACGTTTTTCAGGCGCGGAACTCGCCGACCTCTTGCGGTTGCACGCCGGTCTCGACATGGCGTCCAACGGCGGTCCGGGCTCGCCGATGTCGTTGTTCCTGCGCGGCACCGAAAGCAATCACGTGCTGGTGCTGGTCGACGGCGTCGAGATGAATCCCGGCAGCATCGGCGGCCCCGCCCTGCAGCACATCCCGCTGGAAAGCATCGAGCGCATCGAAGTCATCAAGGGGCCGCGCTCGACGCTGTACGGTTCGGATGCCATCGGCGGCGTCATCAACATCATCACGCGGCGCGCCGACGAAGACCGCGGGTTTGTCGCTGTCACCGCAGGCAGTTTCGCGACACGCACGCTGAACGCCGGTTACTCGGGCGCCGGTGGAAACTGGCGCTACGGCGCCGTGCTCGGACACCATGAAACCGCCGGTTTTCCCGCGCGCGCCGACAGCGACATCGATCGCGGTTACGAGCGCGACCAGCTGAACGCCTACGCCGGATGGCGCAATGAAAGCGCCGGCTTCGAAGCCAGGCACTGGCGATCGGAGGGCGTCACGGAATACCTGGGATTCGCCGGCGAGCCGCTGTCGCAGGAATTTCTCAACACCGCCAGCAGCCTGGATGTGCGTCTTGCCGCGGGCGACCTGTGGTCCACGCGGCTTCTGCTCGGCAACGCCAGGGACGAAATTCACCAGCAGCAGGCGAACGCGCTCGGCGAACAGGATTTCGTGGCCACGGACCGCGACACGCTGGACTGGCAGCACGATTTTCAGGTCGGCGAATCGCAGTTGCTGACGGCGGGCTTCTACGCCGAAGACAGCCGCGTCGTCGCGCGCTCCTTTGGCGCCGGATTCGACGAGACGACGGATGCACAGGCGCTTTACCTCCAGGACGTATACACGCGGGAGCACGACAGCTTCATCGCGGCGGTTCGCGTCAGCGACTACGAAGCCTTCGGACATGAAACGACCTGGAACGCGGGTTGGAATCACGCTTTCACGTCCGATCACCGCCTGTTTTTCTCCGCGGGCACGGCGTTTCGCGCACCGGACGCGACGGACCGTTTCGGCTTCGGCGGCAACCCCGGTCTCGAGCCGGAAACCTCGCGCAACGTCGAACTGGGCTATCGCCAGTCGTTGAACCCGAATCATGAATTCGGCGTCACCGTCTTTCGCAACGACATCGACCAGCTCATCGCCTTCGTCGATCCGGACGGCTTCGCCGGCCCCGACCCCGGCAGCAACCGGAACGTGGCCGAAGCGCGCGTCGAAGGCATCGAGTTCAGCCACGCGTTTCACGGCGACGACTGGCGCTGGCGCCTGGAGGCGATCATCCAGGACCCGCGCGACCTCGCCACGGACACGCAACTCGCGCGCCGCGCGAAGCGCACGCTGACGGTGAGTTATGTTCATCGCTTCGGGAAGCTTGAACTCGGCATCGACGGACTCGCAACCGGACCGCGCCCCGACTCGCCGTTCAACGCGGTGGAACTGCCCGGCTACGGCCTGCTTGGCGTGTCGGCGCGCTGGTTCCTGGCGCCGGCGTGGTCGCTCGCGGCGCGCATCGAGAACCTCGCGGACCGCGACTACCAGACCGCCGCCGGTTTCAACACCGCCAACCGCAGCTACTACCTGACCCTGCGCTATTCGCCCTGAGAATTACGCGCTAGGCTTGCATGGCCGGCGAAGGAGTCCTTCGCCGGCCGCAGCCGGAAACATTCACGGAGAAGGATCATGGGCAACCGCTTGAGCAAGATCTACACGCGCACGGGCGATGCCGGCACCACCGGCCTCGGCGATGGCAGCCGCGTGCCGAAGGACGACGCGCGCGTGGAGGCCTACGGCACGGTCGATGAACTGAACTCCGCCATCGGCATGACGCTCGCCGAAGGCATGCCGGACGCGGTGCGCGCGACGCTCGACGAGATCCAGCACGAACTCTTCGACCTCGGCAGCGAACTTTGCATGCCCGGATATTCGGCGATCACGCCGGAGCACGTCACGCGCCTCGAAAGCGCGCTCGATGCACTGAACGCCGATCTTCCCGCCTTGAAGGAATTCATCCTCCCCGGCGGCGGGCGCGCGGCGGCAGCCTGC
Organism: Gammaproteobacteria bacterium; assembly: GCA_036381715.1. GTDB lineage: Bacteria > Pseudomonadota > Gammaproteobacteria > Natronospirales > JAJUFS01 > JAJUFS01. The sequence continues at coordinate 10,429 of DASVCH010000191.1, forward strand.
CATCTCGCGCGCACCGTCTGCCGGCGCGCCGAACGGCGCGTATTCAGCTTGAGTCAACAATCGGACGTCAGCGCCGAATCGTTGAAATACCTGAACCGGCTTTCCGACCTGCTGTTCGTGATGGCGCGCGTGCTGGCAAGGCACGAGAATGGCCAGGAAGTGTTGTGGCGCAGTTCTCGCGTGAGAGGCAGGAAGTGAGAGGTGAGAGGATACTTGTCGCATACTTCACGTCCTCTCACCTCTCACCTCTCACTTCTTACGTCTCACGTTTTCGCGAGCACGCTGTAACGTCTCGCAAAGCTCCCGCCCGCCTTCAAGTATCCCCAGCGTCGGCCGTGACAGGCGTTCGGCGTTGACGGAAAAAAGATTGCCGGTCTTCGTCGCTGCGAGATTTTCCCAGTGGCGCCACTCCGACAGCTCCTCGCTGCTGCCCGCGTAATGTCCCGCGACAATCACCTGCGGATTTCTTGCAATGACCGCTTCGCGGCTGACGGCGTGTGCGCGCGAATCGAGATCGGAAAAGATGTTTTCGCCGCCGCAGGCCGCGACCAGTTCGCTGATGGTGTGGCCCGCGCCAATGGTGAACAGCGGCTGCGCGGAAATCTGGAAGAACACGCGCAACGATTCGCGATTCGAATACTCGTCACGCAATCGCCGCAGGCTTTCGCGGAACTTTCGTGCCCGGCTTTCCGCAACCGCTTCCTTGCCGGTGATCCGGCCCAGCCATTCGACATGCCGGGGAATGCTGGCAAGATCGCGCGGCGTCAGCACGGCAACCGGAATGTTCAGCGCGCGCAGGCGTTCGATTGTGTCCAGCGGCGTGCCGCCGCCCCAGGCCAGCACGACGTCCGGCTGCAGCGCGACGACGCGTTCCGCGTCAATGCGGTAGCTGTCGCCGATGCGCGGCACGGCCTTCGCCGCCGGCGGGAAGTCGCTCCACGCGACGGTGCCCACCAGCAATTCGCCTGCGCCGATGTCGAAAACCATTTCGGCGAGATGCGGCGCGAGCGTGACAATGCGATCGACGGGTTCCGAAAACGCGAGCGTTTGACCGGCGTCGTCCGTGACGACGATGTCCGCACTTGCGGCGGGGGCGACGAGCGCAAGCAGCGGCAGGCCAGCGCGCAGGAATATCCTCATGTCCAGCCGAGCAGGCTGAGCAATGCCAGCACCGCAAGCCAGATGACCAGCGCGCGGAACAGCAGGTTGGCCGTCGCTTCCAGGTCCTCGACTTCGCCGGTTTCATGTTCGAACGCCAGCGCGCCGCGGCCGGTGCAGGCGAGAATGTCTTCATTGATCTCGAAGAAGCGGCCCTGGCATTCCGTGTAGTAGGCGCGGCGCTCCGCCATGGCTTCGTCGAAAGAGCCGGCCAGCGCGTAGCTGCCGGCCAGCAGGCGGGACGGCGCCCACTCGAGCATGCCGTACAGGCGCGTTGCGGCATTGAGCGCGGCATCGGATTCGAGATCGCTGCGATGACGCAGGATGTCGGCGGCGCGGAACAGCACGGCGCCCGCCGGTCCCAGCAGGGCGTACCAGAAGATCACGCCGAAAAGACGCCGCCCGGCCAGCACCAGCAGACGCGTGATGACCGCGCGTGTACGTTCCGGCCGCGCGGGCAGTGGCCGCGGCGCGAGCAGGCTGCCTGCGATGCGTTCCGTTTCGGTTTCATCGTTCGCGCGGATGGCGTCGGTGTAGG
>DASVCH010000192.1:0-7615 GCA_036381715.1 Gammaproteobacteria bacterium
ACAATAAATTACAGAAATCACCTGAACAACAAGCTGATTATTTTTTTACCACTCTGTCCAGAAGGACGGCACAAGATATAGTGCCGCCGAAATCCCCGCAAGCGCGCTGCCGCCGCCCGGAAAACCCGGACACACCGCATCTTGCGCCCGCGCCATGACGGCGCGCTCGACGGCAGGAATTGCCGGCAGGCGGCCGGCGATGCACGCATCCGCCCTGTGGAAAACCCGCGCTTTCCCGGAAGGGAGAACGCTCTTGAATCACCTGTCCACGCCCCCATCTTTCCGCCAACGGCAAACCCGGCCTCCCGTGCATTCCGCCGGGAGATCCACGAAAAAAAGCGAGGTAACAACATGGCATTGATGCGTTATCAACCCGTGTCCAGCCGCTTTGGCGGGCTGAACCAGTTGCACAACGAGATCAACCGGCTGTTCGACAGCCTGGGCGGACCGTATGACGAGGAAGGCACTGCCGCGACGGACTGGATGCCGGCGGTCGACGTGACGGAAGAGGAAAACCGCTACGTGCTGCACGCGGACGTGCCCGGCGTGGATCCGAAGGACATCGACATCACGCTGGAAAACGGCGTGCTGACGATCCGCGGCCGCCGCGAAGCGTCGCGCAGCGAGAACGAGCGAGGCTATCGCCGCGTCGAGCGCATGTACGGTTCGTTCTTCCGCCGCTTCACGCTGCCGGACACGGCGGACGCGGAGAAGATCTCCGCGCAGTCGAAGCACGGCGTGCTGGAGCTTGTGATCCCCAAGCAGGAAAAGACCCAGCCGCGCCGGATCACGGTCGACGGCTGACGTCTCTTCCCGGAGCGGTGCGCGGCCTGCCGCGCACCGCGAAGGGACCTCCCGCCGGGCTCGGGAAATGCGCAATCAATTATGAAAAAGCCGTGAAAAAGCCCGCCCGCCGATGAAAATCCGGAAACACCGGCGCCGGCCGTGTGTCATTTTAAGCGGCCTGCCGGCGACCACGCCGGCACATCGCGAACAGATTCAAACAAAGAGAGCGAAAACATGACGAACACACGAAACTGGCGCGCGGCCACTGCACCGATTCCGGTCATGCTTGCGCTGCTGCTGCTGAGCTTCCAGGCGCACGGCGGGGTTCCGGTGGTCGATGGCATGCCGACGCTGGCGCCGATCATCGATCGCGCCGAACCCGCCGTCGTGAACATTTCCACGCGCGGCCACGTCGAGATGCAGCAGCATCCTTTCTTCAACGATCCGTTCTTCCGGCGCTTCTTCGACATGCCGAACCAGCCGCAGCGGCGCCAGACGACGAGTCTCGGCTCGGGCGTGATCATCAATGCCGAAGAAGGCCTGATCGTGACGAACAACCACGTCATCGACAACGCCGACGAGGTGACCGTCACGCTGTACGACAACCGCGAGTTCAGCGCGGAAATCCTCGGCACGGACGCGCGCACCGACCTTGCGCTGCTGAAGATCGACGCCGACGAACTGGTCGAGCTGTCGCTGGCGGACTCCGAGGAAGTCCGCGTGGGCGATTTCGTGATCGCGATCGGCAACCCGTTCGGGCTCGCGCACACCGTCACGTCCGGGATCGTTTCCGCCAAGGGGCGCGGCGGCCTGAACGAGGAGAACTACGAGAACTTCATCCAGACCGACGCGTCCATCAACCCGGGCAACTCCGGCGGCGCGCTGATCGACCTGGAAGGCCGGCTGGTCGGCATCAACACCGCGATCCTTTCGCGCAGCGGCGGCAATATCGGCATCGGCTTCGCGATTCCCTCGAACATGCTCGAGGCGGTTGTCGCGCAGCTGCTTGAGTACGGCGAAGTGAAGCGCGGCGTGCTCGGCGTGCACGTGCAGAACGTGACCGACGACCTCGCCCGGGCCTTCGGCCTGGAACAGGACGAGGGCGCGCTGATCGCGAGCGTCGTGCCGGGCTCTTCCGCCGACAATGCGGGCCTGAAGGCCGGCGACATCATCGTCGCCGTGAACGGCGAGCCGGTCGAGGAAATGAACGACCTGAAGAACGCCATCGGCCTGCTGCGCGTCGGCCAGGAGATCAGCATCGAGTTCGTGCGCGACGGCGAACGCCAGATCGTCACCACCGAGATCGGCGAGCCGGAAGTCAGCACGGCGGCCGCCGTGCATCCGGCCCTCGAAGGCGCGACCTTCACCGAGATCGACGAGGAATCGCCGCTGCACGGCGAGGTCAAGGGCGTGATGGTCGGCAGCGTCCAGCGCGGCAGCCCGGCGGCGCGCGCCGGCGGCATCGGCCTGCGCCCGGGCGACATCATCACCGCGGTGAACCGCCAGGAAATCGAAACGCTGGAGGAATTCCGCGAGATCGTCGGCGAAACGCAAGGCGTGCTGCTGCTCAAGCTTCGCCGCGGCAACAACTCGATCTTCCTTGCCGTCCAGTAACACGTCGAAAGCCGAAAGGAAAAAGCCGCGCTTTGCGCGGCTTTTTTTTGCGGCCGGAGTCGTCCGCGTCAGTCGATCGCGACCGTCAGCCACGCGCCGACGGTCTCGCCGCGCGCGCCATCCAGCGACCGGTCCACCCGCAGCGTCAGGTCGACGGCGTCGCCAAACCCGAACCCGACCCCGAGTTCCGCCTGCAGTGCATGACCCGCGGCCTCGAAGCCCGGCCGTTCCGTCTCGACGTTGCTCCACGCCACGCCGCCCGTCAGCACAAACCAGCGCACCCGGCCGGGGTAACGGTAGCGCGCGCGCCAGCCCAGGCGCTCGATGGAAACGCCGTAGGCATTTTCCGGCGTGCGCGTATCGGCATCGCTCACGCTTTTCGCGACGAACAGCTCGTGGCGCAGTTCGCCGCGCGGGCGCAGGTTCCAGCCGGCGCCGAGACCGAGCATGCTGGCGGGGTCGTCCGCGCTCCCGCGGCCGGCCGGAAACGCGGCGCCGAGTTCGGCCACCCAGTAATGGGGTTTCGCGGCGGCGACGGGAAGCACGGCCAGCAGGCATGCGGTCGCGATCGCCCGGGTGAGAATTGCGTGCACGGGATTTCTCCTTGCGGCTTTTCCGCTCGTGCGTCGGCCGGCCGGATTCCGGCGCATGCGCAGCCCGCGAAAAAACCGGACCGTCACGCCTTTCGATCAGCCCATCACCAGGCGAAGCCCCACAACCACCAGCAACACCGCGAACGCCCGGCGCAGCAGGCGCTGATCCACGCGGTGCGCGAGACGCACGCCGAACTGCGCCGCGAACAGCGCAGTCACCGAAATGCCGAGCACCGCCTGCCAGTGCACGTAGCCGATGACGCCCGGCAACGGCACCGGATCCGCGAACAGCAGGTAGCCCGCCACGCCGACCAATGCGACGACGACGGTGCAGACCGACGAGGTCGCGACGACTTCCGCCGCCCGATAGCCGCGCGAAAACAGCCATGGCACCACCATGACGCCGCCGCCCACGCCCGCCAGCGCGGCGACGACGCCGATCGGAATGCCGATCCACGCGGAATGCCGGCTGCGTCCGGCCGGCGCGGGGCGCGGCGCGCGAAACGCCATCAATGCCGCCATCACAAGCAGGAAGCCGCCGAAGTAGCGCACCAGAACGTCGCCCGGCAATCCGTCGGCAAGCGCCGCGCCCGCGAGACTGCCGAGCGCGAGTCCCGGCGCCAGCAGCCGCGCCTCCGCCCAGCGGACGCCGTCGAGCTTCGCGTGCGACCACGCGGCGATCCCTGAATTGAGCACGATGAAGGCGAGCGAACTTCCCAGTGCGAGGTGCATTGCATACGGCGCGGCGACGGGATCGTTGCTGAACCAGAAATACAGCAGCGGCACCACGACCAGTCCGCCGCCGATGCCGAGCAGGCCGGCAAGAAAACCGGCGGCAAGTCCCGCCGCGGCGAACATCAGGATGGTGGCAATCACGATGCCCGCGCCTCCTTTCCGGGAGCGTGTTTGGTGGAACTGTCGCGGCTACGGGAATCAACGGTGGCAGTGGTCAAACACATAAATAATAGACCTGATGGCATCCGGTTCTTCACGGGGCAGACCATACGCGGACACTGAAATCCGAGAGCGAGGAAAGATCATGCGAAAGACACTCATGACCGCGGTCCTGCTGGGCCTGCCGCTTGCGGCGGTCGCGCAGGAAGAACCGCAGACCACACAGACACAGCAGGATCAGCAACAGACGCAGGATACCCGAACACAGCAGGACCAGCAGTCCGGCATGGAGCAGCAGGACAGCCTGCCGACGCAGGACATCTCGGTCGAACAGCAGGGCCAGCAGCAGCAATCGACGCAGGGCCAGATGCAGGGCCAGATGCAGGGCCAGATGCAGGGCCAGCAGCAGCAATCGATGGCAGGCGGCGAAGCGGAGATTGCGCGCTCCCAGTTCACGAGCGAAGTGCAGGACCGCGAACCGGTTGACCAGGTCGACCAGGAATTCCAGGCGCAGCAGGAACCGCTCTATTTCTTCACGGAGGTCAAGAACGCCGCAGGCCAGACCATCACGCACCGCTGGATGCACGACGGCGAAGTCATGGCCGAGGTGCCGCTCGAAATCGGCAGCGACAGCTGGCGCACCTGGTCGAGCAAGGAATTCGTGCCGGAATGGGAAGGCGAATGGACCGTGGAAGTCGTGGATGCCGAGGGCAACACGCTTGCGGAAGAATCCATCACCGTGGAAACGCAGCAGATGCAGAACGTCGGGTATTCGCCGGACCAGCAGCAAGGCCAGCAGCAGCAGGGCCAGCAACAGGGCCAGGACCAGGGCGGCATGCAGTCGGAACAGATCGACTATCAACAATCGGGACAATCGGGACAATCAGGGCAGTCCGGCCAGTCGGGTCAGCAGTCAGGCCAGCAGTCGCAGGACGACATGCAGCAGCAGGACGACCAGTCCGACATGATCGACTACCAGCAGCAGACCGAAGACATGCAGACACAGGACATGCAGACCGGGGAAGACGAGACCAACCAGATCGACTACGTCCCGCCGGTCGAGGACACGCAATCGCAGGACGACATCCAGCAGGATGACAGCGAGAGCACGCTCGGCGAGGATTATTAAGACAGTCGAAAGTTGAAGGTCGAAAGTGAAAAGCCGCGCGTTGCGCGGCTTTTCCACTTTTACGGATCGCGCCGGGTGGCGCTGCTGCATGCCTGCCACCTGAAAAATCCTGCGAAGACCTGTCCTTTCCGCTTCGATTGCGTTCGTTGCCATCGGCCGCGGAGCGGCCTCCTACGAGATTTCGCGTGTCGCCTTTCACCTTTCGCCACAAAAGCGAAAGCAATGGACAGGATTAACAGGATTTTTCAGGATTAACAGGATTTCATTTCATCAGCGCGGGCTTTGCCCGCCGCCTTTCGCCTTTCGCCTTTCGCCTTTCGCCTTTCGCCTTTCGCCTACCTGACCCACACCGTCTTCGCGTTCACGAACTCGTGCATCCCGTGGTGTGACAGCTCGCGTCCATAGCCGGAATCCTTGATGCCGCCGAACGGCAGCCGCGGATCGGACTTCACCATGCCGTTCACGAACGCCGACCCGCATTCGAGCTTGAGCGCGAACGCCTCGCCGCGTTTCGCGTCGCGCGTCCACACGCAGCCACCAAGCCCGAAGGTCACGCCGTTAGCGACGCGCAGCGCTTCGGCTTCATCCTGCACGCGAATGACGATGGCGACAGGACCGAACAGCTCTTCGCGCCAGGCGCGCATCCCTTCTTTCACGTCCGCAAGAATCGACGCTTCGTAGTACGCGCCGTTCGCGAGATCGCCATCGGTGGCGGGCCTGCAGCCGAGCACCGCGGTCGCACCCTTGTCGAGCGCGTCCTGGACCTGCTCATGCAGGTCGTCGCGCAAGCCCTTGCGCGCCATCGGCGCGAGATTTTCACCCGCCTGCAGTTCCGCGACGCGTGCACGGAATTTTTCCAGGAATGCGTCGGCAATGTCTTCGACAAGAATGAAACGCTTGGCCGCGATGCAGCTTTGCCCCGCGTTCTGGTAGCGCGCCTTCACGCCCCATTCCGCCGCCGCATCGAGGTCGGCGTCTTCCAGTACGACGAAAGGATCGGAGCCGCCGAGTTCCAGCACGGTCTTCTTCAGCGCCTTGCCGGCCTGCGAGGCGACGACGCGGCCGGCGGGTTCGGAACCGGTCAGCGTCGCGGCGCGCACGCGCGGATCGCCGATGATCCGCTCGACCTTTTTCGTATCGATCAGAAGACTTCTGAAAAGTCCTTCCGGGAAACCGGCTTCGCGAAACACCTGCTCTATGTTCAGGGCGCAGCCCGGCACGTTCGAGGCGTGCTTGAGCAGGCCGGCGTTACCGGCGACCAGCGCGGGCGCGGCGAACCGGAACACCTGCCAGAACGGAAAATTCCAGGGCATGACCGCAAGCACGACGCCGAGCGGCTGGTAGGCGACCCAGGACCTGCCGGCGTCGGTTTCGATGACTTCATCGGCAAGAAAGCGCGGGCCGTTTTTCGCGTAGTACTCGCAGGCCAGCGCGCACTTTTCGACTTCCGCCTGCGCTTCGCGCGCGAGCTTGCCCATCTCCTGCGTGATGACGAGCGCGAACTCGTCGCGCTGCTGGCGCAGCACCTGGCCGGCGCGATTCATCATGTCGGCGCGTTCGGCAACCGGCCGCCTCGCCCATTCGCGCTGTACCGCGGCCGCCCGCTCGATGGCCGCATCCAGCGCGTCGTCGGACAATTCTTCGTAGGACTTGATGGTCTCGCCGGTGGCAGGGTTCACGCTGTGAAGGCTCATGCGCGGCTCCCGTGTGAATGATGACTCACGATACCAAAGCGCGGGGTATGGCTGAATGCCGTAAAGCAGGGATTCGATGCCGCGAACGGGCAAAAAAAATCAAGCGGACGGCATCCCTTGCCAATCCGCTCGAAGTCGTCAAGGAGACTTCCATGTCCGGCCGGGCTTCCGTGCCGGACCTGAACCGCGCGACAACGAGGCAGCAACGTTGTCGAATTCCCACGGCTGGATTATGGAAACTGAGATCGGAAACGTTCGCCATCAGGAACCGCCCCGGATTTGTCTGCGTTAAACCCTGCACGCAGCATTTGTCATACCGCAGGCCCATCGCCCGCGCGCTTCGGCTCGCCGTGGTCCGTGTGGCACAATCGCCCCATGGTCATGTTCGATCCCTACACCCGTCCGCCGCCGTCCGCCCGCACCATCACACTGCTGGGCGGCACCGGTTTCGCGGGTCATCATCTTGTCAATCGCCTCTCCGAAGACGGTCACCGCATCAAGGTGCTGTCGCGGAACCGCGAAGCGCACCGGGACATGCTCGTGCACCCGAGCGTCGAGGTGATCACGGCGAACGTGTACGACGCGCGGACGCTGGAACGGCATTTCGACGACGTCGACGTCGTCATCAACCTCATCGGCATCCTCAACGAAAAAGGTCACAACGGTGCGGGCTTTCAACGCACCCACGTGGAGCTTGCGCGCACGGCGGCGAACGCCGCGAAAAAAGCGGGCGTGCGGCGGTTCCTGCAGATGAGCGCGCTGGGCGCGGCGCTGGACAGCAGGAGCCATTACCAGCGCACGAAGGCCGAAGCGGAAAAACTGCTGCTGGACATGAAGGACGAACTGGATGTCACCGTCTTCCGGCCGTCGACGATGTTCGGCGAGCACGACACCTTCATCAATCG
>DASVCH010000193.1:0-6590 GCA_036381715.1 Gammaproteobacteria bacterium
CGTAGGCACGCGCCTCGCCACCGAACTTCTTGCCCTGAACCACCGTCAGCGCCGCCGTCAGCGTCGTCTTCCCATGGTCAACGTGACCAATCGTCCCAACGTTCACATGCGGCTTCGTACGCTCGAATTTTCCCTTGGCCATCGGTGTCTCCCGAGTTACTTCTTTGATGACTGTTTCAATGACGATACAAACTGGAGCCCATAACCAGACTTGAACTGGTGACCTCTTCCTTACCAAGGAAGTGCTCTACCGGCTGAGCTATATGGGCGACACGCTTCGCAACCGGCCCTCGAAACTGGAGCGGGTGATGGGAATCGAACCCACACCATCAGCTTGGAAGGCTGAGGTTCTACCATTGAACTACACCCGCCTTTTCACGCCCCGACCCCGTCCGGGCTTCCAAACCACTGCGCGGTTCGGCACCCCGTTCAATGGCGGGGTCACCCATAAATAAAGGAATACTGAATGTTTCAGCATTCCTGAATCCCGTGGAGCGGGGATCGCGCTTCGCGCGATTCGAACCTGTTGCTCATGACGCAGGTTCGAATCCTACCTTGGCAGCTTCACGGCTACCGCGCCTTCATGGCTTCACGCAGACCCGGCGCTCAAATCTTTGGTGGAGGGGGTAGGATTCGAACCTACGTAGGCATAGCCAGCAGATTTACAGTCTGCCCTCGTTGACCGCTTGAGTACCCCTCCGCGGACGTAAGCCGCGAATTTTCACGGATTTTCCAGGCGGCTGTCAAGGAAATAAAGACGTCCGGACCGGGAATTCGCGGGTCGCGTAGTGTAGTGAGGTTTGCCGCCGGAAACAATGCGCGGGTCACGTGCATTTACCGGCCAGGAAACGGTGGGGGAAAAACTGGAGCTGGTGACAGGGATCGAACCTGCGACCTACTGATTACAAATCAGCCGCTCTACCAGCTGAGCTACACCAGCACCGGGGCGGCGATTTTAGGTCTCGCCGCTGCCGATCGCAATGTCGGCGCAGGGGATTTCGCGCTTTTCCGGAAGCGTGACGCCCGCAGCCATGACGCCCAGCGCCTCGGGCTCCAGCGCCTTGCCAGGCGCTTGCACGAAGTCCACCCAGTAGACGGTGGCATCGCGAAAGCGTTCGGCGACGCGCGGCGCAAACCCCAGTCTCCCGATTTCCGCGGCGCGCTGGTCGGCGCGCTCGGGCGTGCTGAAAAGCCCGAGCGAGATGGCGTTCTGCTGTTCCGATCCGCTGACCGACCCGTTGACGATAAAAAGGTCAGTCACGCCCTTCTCCCGCAGCGCGTCCTCCACGGTTTCGGCGGCGTCGCGCGACGGGAACGGCGGCAGGTACACCCAGAATCCGGAGCGGATCTGCCCGCCTGACTCGCGCAAGGCCGGACGGAATCCCAGTTCATCCAGGCGCACAAGCGCGATTTCGGCGACCTCGCGCTCCTCGAAGGGTCCGAGGGTCGCGCAGCTCGGAGGGGAGGATTCGACGTCCTCCGGCACTGGCGACGGCACATCTGCAACGGGCGGCGGCGACGATCCGGCCGGCTCCGCCGCGACGGCAGGTGCCGCGGAATCCATTTCTCCGATCAGCATGAGACGCGGCGCGGCGTCCGGTTCGATTCCGCGAGCCGACGCAAACGGATCGGCCTTCCCGTTGCCGTACCAGTGCTGCCACGCGAAGAACCCGAGGTTCACCAGCAACAGCAACATCAGGAGCACTCTCACGTCTTCTCCTCGACCATGTCGCGCATGCCTTCCATGACCAGCCGCGGTCGCCATTCGAATTCGGGACCGAGCAGCGGCCGCAGCCGCTCGGCGTCGCCTCCCGTAAGCAGCACGCGGGCGTCCGCGCCAAGATGGGTGCGCAATTCCGCCGCGACATGCTGCATGAACGCGATCGCGGCGTACAGGCTGCCGCCGCTGACCGCCGAACGCGTATCGCGCGCCAGCAGGCCCACGTCGCCGATGTCGCCTTCGTCCGGGATGCCGGCCGTGCTGCCATAGAGCGCGCGGCGCATCAGCTGGATGCCCGGCACGATCAGGCCGCCGAGATGCTCGCCCGATGCCGTGACGGCGTCGACGGTGATCGCGGTGCCGCAGTCGAAGACAATGGCCGGTCCGCCGGGATCGAGAAAGGCGGCGACCACGGCGAGCCAGCGATCGACGCCCAGGCGTGCCGGTTCGGCGTAGGCGCAGCGCACGCCGCGGGTTTCCGCCGCCGTTCCCAAGCGAACCGGCGCGACGCCGAACGCCGCCTCGCAGGCTTTTGCCACGCGCGCCACCGACGCTTCCGCGGTGACGCTCGCGATCCAGACGCCGTCCGGGCGCGGAATCGAGCCGATCCAGTCCGTCAACGTTTCGGCGTCCGTCGCGATGCTGCCCTCCGCCCGCCACTCCGCGCCGTCCCAGACGCCCCACTTGAGGCGGCTGTTGCCGATATCGATGAAAAGGTTCATGACGCGGCCCGCCGCAGGCTGGCGTCGCCCGCCACCACGCGCCGCGGGCCGTCCGCGGTTTCCAGTTCCAGCGCGCCGTCGGCCGCAACCCCGCGCGCACGCCCGTACAACCGCTGCTTTCCGTCCGCCACCTCCACCTCGCAACCGGCGAGCAGGTCGGCGTCCTGCCATTCGGCACGGAAACCCGCGAAACCTTCGCGCTCGAATGCCGCAAACGCCTCCGTCCAGCGATTCAGCAGACAGGCGGCCAGCGCATTTCGCGACGGCGCCGTGCCGGCGAGACGGGAAAGGTCGATCCAGGGCTGATCGACATCGTTCGCGGCATCCGCCGGCATGACGACATTGATGCCGATGCCGGCGATCACGCGGCAGGGTCCCGGCGGCTCGCCGCGCATCTCGAGCAGGATGCCGCCCAGCTTGGCGCCGTTGGCATACAGGTCATTCGGCCATTTCAACTGCACGCCGCCGCAGCCGATATCCGCCAGCGCGCGGCGCGCGGCAACGCCAGCCGCAAGACCCAGTGCGGAAAAATCCGGCGGCAGGCTGGCGAACGGCCAGCACAGTGAGAAATACAGGTTGGCGCCGAAGGGGGAAATCCAGTCGCGGCCGCGGCGGCCGCGCCCCGCCTGCTGGTGCTCCGCAATGCAGGCGACGACCGCGTCGCGATCCTGCTGCATCAGGAAAGTATTGGTCGAATCCACGCTGTCGAACAGAAAAAGCTCGTCAAGGCGTTCGCGCGCGGCAGGCTCCAGCCCGGCAAGCAGGCGTTCGCGGTCCAGCAGTTCCAGCGGTCGCGCCAGGCGGTAACCGCGGCCGCGCACGCGATGGACGTCCAGCCCGAGCGCATTCAGCGCCGCAACCTGTTTCCAGACCGCACCGCGCGAAATGCCGAGCGCGGCGCCCAGCGCTTCGCCGGAATGAAAGCTCCCGTCGGACAGCAGGCCGAGCAGGCGTCGGCAGGTCGCCTGCACGCTATCAGTCTCCGAGCACGCGCTTGAACAGCATGGCTTTCTCGAAGCGGTACTCCGTGCCATCGCGCAGCCGCGCCACGTTGGTGCGATGCGTGAACACGATGAACAGCGCCATCACGAGCCCGAACACGAACAGCGGCCCGAAGCCCGTGATCAGCAGGCTGTAGACCGCGACCGCCGCCGCCGCCAGCATGGTCGCAAGGCCGACATAACCGGTAAGAATCAGCACGATCACCCAGACCAGCAGCGCCATCACCAGTACCGGCCAGGCCAGCACGCCGAGCACGCCGAGATAGGTGGCCATGCCCTTGCCGCCACGGAAGCGGTACCAGACCGGCCAGACATGGCCGATCACTGCCGCGGCGCCGCAGGCTACGGCAACCCATTCCGGCTCGAATGCCGCCTCCGGAACCCACGGCAGCGGCAATCGCGCCACGACCAGAACGGCGAGCACGCCCTTGCCCACGTCGATCAGCATCACCGGGAGCGCGAATTTCCAACCGCGGGTGCGCAACGCGTTGGTGCCGCCCGCATTGCCGCTCCCCTCGCTGCGGATATCCACGCCACCCGCCAGGCGGCCCACGACCAGGCTGCCGATGATCGAACCCAGGAGGTAGGCAATCACGGCCTTGATGAGCAGCTCCAGCATGTCGTCCTCTTTGAAAACGGCCAGTATTCAGGGAATTCGCCGGATTGTAGCACCGCCGCCGCGCGCTCCCGTGCGGGCATACACCTTTGCACCGAGTCCCAAAAATTGTTAAGGTTACGAAATATTTGAACACAAAATATTTGCTCCCGAAATTTCCATGAATCCCAATCTCGCCGAACTGCCGCCAGACCACGACACGAGCTGCGACGACCGCATCCTCGGTTCCTTGCGCCGCATCATCCGCGCGGTCGACCTCTACAGCCGCTACCTGGCGTTGCGGTACAGCCTCACCGGCCCGCAACTTGTTTGCGTGCGGCACCTGCTGCGTCACGGCCCGACCGCGCCGGGCACGCTGGCGCGCCGCATCTCGCTCTCGCCTGCCACGGTCACGGGCATTGTCGATCGGCTCGAAAAGCGCGGTCTTGTGACGCGCGCGCGCAGCATCGACGACAAGCGCAAGGTGGAAATCGCGCTCACCGACGAAGGGCGCCAGCTGGTCGGACAGATGCCGCCGCCGCTGCACGAAACCTTCTCGCGCCGCCTGGGGGAACTCCCCGTCGAGCAGCAGGAGGAAATCGATCGCGTGCTGGCGAAGATCGTCGACATGATGGAAGCCCAGGATCTCGACAATAAATTCGAGAACACCGCGATCTACCCGGGCAACACGCCGCTGCCGGCAACGACCTTGTCGCCCTTTCTGAACGGCGGCCTCGACACTGTTGATCCGCAGGAATTGTCCCCATCTGAAAAGGATCGAGCGGAATGAGCGCCAGGATCGACTGTCCGGCGCGTCCTGCCGTCGATCCTTCCCGGCCGCCGCCCGGTCACTGATTTCACCGGCGTTGCCGCGCCGCTCGCTACCGCGGGCGCGGCACGTCTTTCACTCGAATCTGCAAACACGGAACAAATGAAAACCCAGGAGTCACCGATGAACATCATCGTCCAGAAATACGGGGGCAGCTCGGTCGCATCCGAAGAACGGCTGCGGCTGGTTGCACGCAAGGTCGTCGCCGCGCGCAAGGCGGGCCATGACGTCGTCGTGGTCGTCTCCGCGATGGGCGACACCACCAGCGAACTGCTGGATCTCGCCACCAACCTCGCGCCGCAGCCGGCACGCCGCGAACTCGACATGCTGCTGTCCGCGGGCGAGCGCATTTCCATGTCGCTGCTTTCCATGACCATCCAGCAGATGGGCGTCGCCGCGATCTCGCTCACCGGCCCGCAAGCCGGCATCCGGACCACCGACACGCATTTCAACGCACGCATCACCGACGTGCGCCCCGAACGCGTGCGCCGCGAACTCGAGCGCGGCAAGGTCGTCGTCGTCGCCGGCTACCAGGGCGTGAACGCGAAAGGCGAAGTCACCACGCTCGGCCGCGGCGGTTCGGACACCACGGCCGTCGCGGTCGCCGCCGCGCTCGATGCCCGGCATTGCGAAATCTGCTCGGACGTCGACGGCATCTACAGCGCCGATCCGCGCGTTGTGAAAAGCGCGCAGCGCCTGGAAGAAATGAATCACGAGGAAATGCTGGAGATGGCGCGGCACGGCGCCTCGGTGCTGAACGCGCGCTCGGTGGAATACGCCTGGAAGCGCAATCTCGACATGCGCGCGAAAAGCACGTTCGAGGAAGGCGCGGGCACGCTGATCACGCGCGACGCGAACAAGCAGGGCGATGCCGAGGTCACCGGCATCGCCGGCCACAAGGAGCTGATCCGCATCAACACCGCCGACGACGAGGAATCCTGCGAAACCGTTTCCGACATTCTCGGCGACGCCGACCTTTTCCTCAGCGTGGAATGCGGCGACGGACGGCGCGACATGTACGTCTCCGCCGACGACATCGCCGACATCAAGGCGCTCGGCAAGCAGCTTGACCGCGACATCGAAGGCGCGGTGCATGTCGAGACCGGCCTCGCTTCCGCATCCGCAGTGGGCCTGAACGTCGGCGGCTGCCGCGACACGCGCACGGAGATCGAAGACGTGCTCAAGGACGCGGGCGTGGAAACGCGCCGCCTGTTTCGCGCGCACCACTCGCTCGCCGCCATCATCGGCAAGCGCGACCGCGCGCTCGCGATGGAGGCGCTGCACGGCCATTTCGTCGGGCCGAGCAAGCCCGGCAGGCAGGCCGTGGCATGAGCGACGCGGAATACATCGAGCAGCCGGAAGTTTTCCTGCGTTCCGCGATGACGCACGACGGTGCGCGCATGTGGGCTTTCGTGAAGGAGCACGGCGTGCTCGAACTGAACAGCGCGTACTGCTACATGCTCATGGCCACACACTTCGGCCGGCATTGCATCGTCGCGGATACCGCAGCGGACGCCGATCCTGCGGACGCGAAAGAAATGGCCGGCTTCGTCCTGTCGTACCGCCCGCCCGCGAAGCAGGGTGAGCTTTTCGTATGGCAGATCGGCGTGCACCCGAAAATGCGCGGCCGCGGCCTGGCAAAGCACATGCTGCACCAGTTGCTGACGCTGCCGGCGAACCGCGGCGTGCAGTACATCACCGCGACCGTCGCAACCGGCAACGA
>DASVCH010000194.1:0-17731 GCA_036381715.1 Gammaproteobacteria bacterium
GCATTTACATGATACGACCGCGCATGACACGGCCTTGTTGCACAGGAGTGGCCTGACCGAAAACGGAAAGATCCGCTGCTGCTTGCAATGATTATCCGACGGAAAGTACGGATACACCAGCAAAATCATTCGATTTGCGCAAAAAAAGCGCGTTGCTGCGGCGAAAGACGACATAACCGCCGCGAAATACCGGGGAAATCCTGTAGTTCTTCCGCCGCCGCGCGAAAAGAAGCACCGGGTTCGAAGTCTTGCTGACTCCACCCTCTCCTGGTGCATGCTCGGTTCAACCGATTGTCTTCCAGTCGAACCTTTCCCTCTCCGGCAATCATCCAGGGAAACGGGGATGCCGTGACAGCATCCCCGTTCTCATCAACCTGGCGGAGAGGGAGGGATTCGAACCCCCGGTACGCTCGCGCGTACACCTGATTTCGAGTCAGGCCCGTTCGACCACTCCGGCACCTCTCCGTTGTCTCCTGACCCGCCGCACAAGCCCGTCAATACAGGCCCTGCCGGAAAAACACCGCCGCTGCACTGCGGGAAAGCGCAGATGCCGCGATGGCTGTCGGGTAAGGGCCGGAATTCTACAGGAGCCCGATCGGTTAAACTAGTGATGGTTTCCACTCAGCGGCCAGCCCGCAAGGTCGAAGCACTTTTGCGAATCCTCGTCGTCATCACGCTGGCACTCCTGCTGGCGACCTGTCGGAACGAACCCACGCTGCTCGAGCAGATCAAGCAGCGCGGCGAGTTGCGCGTGGTGACACGGAACAGCGCGAGCACGTTCTATCTCGGCGCCGACGGGTACACGGGCTTCGAATACGACCTTGCGAACCTGTTCGCCGACCACCTCGGCGTCGATCTCAGGATGTTCGCCGCGGATTCGTTCAACCAGATCCTGCCCTCGGTGCTCGCCGGCCGCGCGGATTTCGCCGCCGCCGGGCTGTCGATCACGCCGAGCCGCAAGGAAGATTTCTGGTTCGGCCCGCCGTACATGGAAATCACCCCCCAGGTCGTTTACCGCTACGGCAGCGATCGGCCCGGTTCGCCGGAAGAACTGACCGATGGCGTCATCAGCGTGGTCGCAGGCTCCAGCCACGCGGAAATGCTGCATGACCTCGCGGAAAAGTACGAGGAACTCGAGTTCCGGGAACGCGAGGACATGGAGGCCGACGAGCTGCTGTACCGCGTCTCGCAGCGCGAGCTCGACTACACCGTCGCGGATTCCACCGACGTCGCGCTCAACCGGCGCTACTATCCCGAGATTCGCGTCGCGTTCGACCTCGGCGAGCCCGAACCGCTGGCGTGGGCCTTCCGGCGCTCCGACGACGACAGCCTCTATCGCGCCGCCGTCGCGTTCCTCGAGCAGTTGCGCCGCACGGGCAAGCTCGCCCAGGTCATCGAGCGGCACTACGGGCACACGGATCGCTTCGATTACGTCGGCACGCGCATCTTCATGCGCCACATCGAAACCCGCCTGCCCGCCTACCGAGCGACATTCGAGGAAGCCGCGGCGCTGACCGGCACCGACTGGCGGCTGCTGGCCGCCATCGGCTACCAGGAATCGCACTGGGACCCGGACGCGGTCTCGCCGACCGGCGTGCGCGGCCTGATGATGCTGACGCGCGCGACAGCGCGTTACGTCGGCATCGACAACCGGCTGGATCCGGAGAAAAGCATCCTCGGCGGTGCACAGTATCTTCAGATGGTGAAGGACCAGGTTCCGGAGCGCATCCCGGAGCCTGATCGCACCTGGATGGCGCTGGCCGCCTACAACGTCGGCTTCGGGCACCTGGAGGACGCGCGCATCATCACTGAAACCCAGGGCGGCAATCCCGACCGCTGGATGGACGTGCGCGAGCGGCTGCCGCTTCTGACGCAGAAGAAGTGGTACAAGAAAACGGAATACGGCTACGCCCGCGGCCACGAACCGGTGATCTACGTCGACAACATCCGCAGCTACTACGACATCCTGGTGTGGCTGACCAATCGCGAGCAGCCGGTCGGCACTTCCGCGCTGTGAGCGCGTGTTTCGCTATCGTTTCGCCCTGAAGAATTCCCGCAGCATCGCGCTGCTTTCCTCGGCGAGCACGCCTTCGGTGACCTCCAGGCGATGATTCAAGCGCTCGTCGCGCACGATGTCGTACACGCTGCCGACCGCGCCGGTGCGCGGTTCGCGCGCCCCGAACACCAGCCGCTTCACGCGTGCATGCACCATCGCGCCCGCGCACATCGCGCAAGGTTCCAGCGTGACGTAAAGCGTCGTATCGACAAGCCGGTAGTTTTCGAGCCTGTTCGCCGCCTCGCGCATCGCCCCGATCTCCGCGTGCGCTGTCGGATCGTGCGCCGTGATCGGATGATTGAACCCTTCGCCGATGATCCTGCCTTCCTTCACGATTACGCAGCCGACCGGCACCTCGCCGGCAGCTTCGCCGTGCTTCGCCAGCTCCAGCGCATGACGCATGAATTTTTCGTCCTGCGAAATCATTGAACGAAGGAAAGGTTTCTTGCGACAAGGTGGCTGTGGGCAGCAGATTTTTCGGCGAGACGCGGCGCAGGGCCGTTCGCGGTGCGGAGTGTACAGGTAGTACATGACAAGCCGCGAACGGTCCTGCAACAAAGTATCGCCGGAAAAGATGCGGCCACAGTCATTCCCATTCGATCGTGGCTGGCGGCTTGCCGGAAATATCGTAAACCACCCTCGAAATCCCATCGATCTCGTTGATGATCCTGCGCGAGCAGGCATCGAGAAATTCATACGGCAGGTGCGCCCAGCGTGCGGACATGAAATCGACGGTTTCGACCGCACGCAGCGCGACGACGTACTCGTAGCGGCGGCCGTCACCCTGCACGCCGACGGACTTCACGGGCAGGAACACCGCAAACGCCTGGCTGACCTTGTCGTAGAGGCCGTGCTTGCGGAGTTCGGAAATGAAGATGTCGTCCGCCCGGCGCAACAGGTCGGCGTATTCCTTTTTAACTTCCCCGAGGATGCGCACGCCAAGGCCGGGCCCCGGGAACGGGTGGCGGTAGACCATCTCGGCCGGCAGGCCGAGTTCGACGCCAACCTTGCGCACCTCGTCCTTGAAGAGTTCGCGCAGCGGTTCGACGAGCTTGAGCTTCATCGTTTCGGGCAGGCCGCCGACATTGTGATGCGACTTGATCACATGCGCCTTGCCGGAGGCCCCGGCGGATTCGATCACATCGGGATAGATCGTGCCCTGCGCGAGGAAATCGACATTCTCGATCTTCGCCGCTTCCTCGTCGAAGATCTCGATGAACAGGTTGCCGATGATCTTGCGTTTCTTCTCCGGGTCGGTTTCGCCGGCGAGCGCGCGCATGAAGCGATCCTCGGCGTCGACGCGGATCACCTTTACGCCCATGTGCTCGGCGAATGTCGCCATCACCTGGTCGCCTTCATGGAGACGCAGCAGGCCGGTATCGACGAACACGCAGGTAAGCTGCTCGCCGATGGCCTTGTGCAGCAGCGCGGCGACCACGGAAGAATCCACGCCGCCGGAAAGGCCCAGCAGCACCTTGCCGCCGCCGACCTTCGCGCGCACGGCTTCGATCGCGTCATCGATGATATTCGCCGAATCCCACAGCGCCTCGCAGCCGCAGATGTCGAGCACGAAGCGCGAAAGAATGCGCGCGCCCTGCCTTGTCTGCGTCACTTCGGGATGGAACTGCACGCCGTAGAAGTGGCGCTGCTCGTCGGCAATCGCGGCGCAGGATTCCTCGCGCGAGCCGCCGATGCGAACGAAACCTTCCGGCAGCCCGGTGACGGAATCGCCGTGATTCATCATCACTTCGAGCAGCGGCGTGCCGTCATCGTCTATCGCATCTTCAATGTCGCGGAAAAGCTTCGAATCCGCGAGCACTTTCATGCGCTCGACACCGAACTCGCGGTGTGCGCTTCCTTCCACCTTGCCGCCGAGCTGCTTGGCCATGTCCTGCATGCCATAGCAGATGCCGAGCACCGGCACGCCGAGCTCGTAGATTTCCGCGCACGCCTTCGGCACGTTCTCGCCGGTCACCGATTCCGGCCCGCCGGAAAGGATCACGCCTTTCGGCGCGAACGCGCGCAACGCTTCCGCGCTCACGTCCGGTCCGCGCAACTCGCAGTACACACCGATCTCGCGTACGCGCCGCGCGATCAGCTGCGTCCACTGCGAACCGAAGTCGATGATGAGAATGCGGTGGGAGTGGATGTCGGTCATTGCGGCTTCCGGAAAGTGATGGATGTCCGACGGGCAGAAGACTGGCGGAAAACTCTTGTGAGAAGTGAGAGGCAAGAAGTGAGCGGACTGAAGCAATGCATCGGCCGTCCTCTCACTTCTCGCTTCTTGCCTCTCACTCCATTCTGTAGTTGGGCGCTTCCTTCGTGATCTGCACGTCATGCACGTGCGATTCGCGAACGCCGGCGCCGGTGATCCTCGAGAACACGGGCTTGGCGCGCATTTCGTCGATATTGCGGCAACCGGTGTAGCCCATCGCCGATCTCAGTCCGCCCATGAGCTGGTGCACGATCGGGCCGACCGGGCCCTTGTACGGCACGCGGCCCTCGATGCCTTCCGGCACCAGCTTTTCGACTTCCTCGGTCGCGTCCTGGAAGTAGCGGTCCGCCGAGCCCTGCTTCTGCGCCATGGCGCCCAGCGAGCCCATGCCGCGATAGCTCTTGTACGAACGTCCGCCGTAAAGCTCGACCTCGCCCGGCGCTTCCTCGGTGCCGGCGAACAGCCCGCCGATCATGACCGAGTACGCACCCGCGGCAATGGCCTTGGCGAGATCGCCGGAAAAGCGGATGCCGCCGTCCGCGATCAGCGGCACGCCGTCCTTCGCGAGTTCTGCCGCAACGTTCGCAATGCCCGAAATCTGCGGCACGCCGACGCCGGCGACAATGCGCGTGGTGCAGATGGAACCGGGGCCGATGCCGACCTTCACGCCGTCTGCACCGGCTTCGACCAGTGCGCGCGCGGCTTCCGCGGTGACGATATTGCCGCCGATGATCTGCAGGTCGGGGTGCTGCTGCTTGAGGCGCCTGACGGTATCGAGCACGCCTTTCGAATGACCGTGGGAGGTATCGACGACGACCACGTCGACGCCGGCCTCGACGAGCTGCGCGACGCGCTCGTCGGTGTCCTTGCCCGTGCCGACGGCAGCGCCGACCCGCAGCCGGCCGTCCGTATCCTTGCTCGCGTTCGGAAAGTCCTTCGCCTTCTGGATGTCCTTGACCGTGATCATGCCGCGCAGCTGGAACTTGCCGTTGGTCACCAGCACCTTCTCGATGCGGTGCCTGTGCAACAGGTCCAGCACTTCGTCGCGGCTCGCGCCCTCGCGCACCGTCACAAGCTTGTCCTTCGGCGTCATGATGCTCGACACCGGCGCCTCGAAGCGGGTTTCGAAGCGCAGGTCGCGGCTGGTCACGATGCCGACCAGGTCCTCGCCGTCGACGACGGGCAGCCCGGAGATGTTGTTGTCGCGCATGATCAGCAGGACTTCGCGGATGGTCATCTGCGGATTCACGCAGACCGGATCCTTGATCACGCCCGATTCGTATTTCTTCACGACGCGCACCTGGCGCGCCTGCTCGGCCGCGGTCATGTTCTTGTGGACGATGCCGATACCGCCTTCCTGCGCCATCGCGATCGCAAGACGCGCCTCGGTGACGGTGTCCATCGCTGCGGAAACCAGCGGAATGCTCAGTTCGATTTCCCGTGTGAGGCGGGTGCGAAGCTGGACGTCGCGCGGCAGGATGTCCGAGTAGGCGGGCTGCAGCAGGACGTCATCGAAGGTAAGGGCTTCCTGGATGATGCGCATGAGCTTCGGTCCTGTGCCGTGGTGGGCTGTTCAGTGCAGTTAATCGAACAATTATACGGATGCGGACATTTCGCGTAAATGTCGGGCGCACCCGCGGCTCGCGCGGGCAGCCGGGCGGTTCCCCCTGCCTGCCGGCGTCGCTACACTGCCCGCCATGAGTTCCGGCCCCGATCGCATCGTCTTCACGCCCTCGCAGCTGAACAGCGAAATCCGCCATGCGCTGGAGCGCGGCTTCCCCGCGCTATGGGTCGAAGGTGAAATCTCCAATCTTGCGCGGCCTGCCTCGGGGCACTTGTACTTTTCGCTCAAGGACGCCGGCGCCCAGGTACGCTGCGCGATGTTTCGCAATCGCAACATGCTGCTCCGCTTCACGCCGCAGAACGGCGCGCAGGTGCTGGTGCGCGCGCGGATCACCGTGTACGAACCGCGCGGCGAGTACCAGCTGCTGGTCGAACACATGGAAGAAGCCGGCGCCGGCGCGCTGCGGCGCGCCTTCGAGGAACTGAAGACGAAGCTTTCAGCCGAAGGCCTGTTCGATGCGGCGCGCAAGCGCGCACTCCCGCCGCGACCGCGGTGCATCGGCATTGTCACCTCGCCGAGCGGCGCGGCGATCCGCGACATCCTGAGCACGCTCCGGCGCCGCTACCCGCTGGCGCGCGCGATCGTCTATCCCAGCCAGGTCCAGGGCGCGGACGCACCTGCCCAGCTCGTCCGCGCGCTGCAGGCGGCCGCAAGGCGCGCCGAATGCGATGTGCTGATCCTCGCCCGTGGCGGCGGCTCGCTCGAGGATCTCATGGCCTTCAACGACGAGGCCCTCGCCCGCGCCATTGCCGCGTCGCCCATCCCCGTCGTCAGCGGCGTCGGCCATGAGGTCGATTTCTCCATCGCGGACTTTGTGGCCGACCTGCGCGCGCCGACGCCGACGGGCGCGGCGGAGCTGGTCGCGCCGGATGCGACCGAATGGCAACGCCAGCTGCGGCGCGGCAGCCTGCGCCTGGAGCAGGCTGCGCGGCGCGTGCTGTTGCGGGCCGGTGAACGGCACGCGTGGTTGCAGCATCGCCTGGACCAGGTGCACCCCGAGCGCCAGCTCAGGCAGCAGGCGCAGCGGCTGGACGAGCTGGAAATGCGCCTTGCCCGCGGCTTCGGCGACCGCCTGCGCGAGTGCGAACACGCTGTCGCCGCGCTCGCCGGAAGATTGCGCGAACGCTCGCCGCTCGGCGCGGTCGAACGATTGCGCGAGCGGCACCAGGCGCTTGAACGCCGGCTTGAGCGCGCGGGTCGCGACGCGCTCGTGGCTCGCCGCCAGCGACTGAGCGAGATCTCGCGGGCCCTGAACGCCGTCAGCCCGCTGGCCACGCTGGGACGCGGTTACGCGATCGTGCGCGATGCGAACGACGGCGGCGTCGTCACCCGCATCGCATCGATTCATGAAAACCAGACCATCGACGCGCAACTCGTGGACGGCCGGTTCATCGCGCGCGTCATCCGGGTCGAGGAGCAGAAATCTTGAATAGCGTGAAGGTTCTCCTGGGATTTGTCCTGCTGGCTGTTTCCACCGCAGCGATCGCGCTGCCGCGCCACCTGCCCGCGCCGGGCGGCGTTGCCGTCATCGCGCTCGCACCCGCCAGCGAGCCGCGGCCGCAGGCGACGTTCCAGGGCCGCAAGGTCATGGTGGCCGCCGAGGACGGCCAGTGGCACGCCGTGATCGGCCTGCCGCTCGGCATGGACCCGGGCCGCTACGCACTTCGCGTCGAGCGCGGCGAGAAGACACGCGAGCGTGAGATCGTGGTCGAGCCGCGCGAGTACGCGGAACAGCACATCACGCTGAAGAACAAGCGCATGGTCAACCCGTATGCCGACGATCTCGAGCGCATCCGCGCCGAGCGCATCCGCCAGGACGAGTCCCTGCAGCATTTCAGCCCGATCGCGCAACCGGCGACCGAGTTCATCCTGCCGGTCGAGGGGCCCGAGACCAGCGAATTCGGCCTCAGGCGATTCTTCAACGAACAGCCGCGCTCGCCGCATTCCGGCATTGATCTTGCCGCGGATACCGGTGCGCCGATTCGCGCACCCGCGCGGGCGATCGTGCTCGATACCGGCGATTTCTTTTTCAACGGCAACACGGTTTTCCTCGATCACGGGCAGGGACTGGTGACGATGTACTGCCACATGAGCGAGATCGGTGTCGATCCGGGTGACGTTGTCGAGCAGGGCGAAGTCATCGGCAAGGTCGGCGCGACAGGGCGTGTCACGGGTCCGCACCTGCATTGGGGCGTGTCGCTGAATGACGTGCGCGTCGATCCGTGGTTGTTCATCACGAGTGACAAGTGACAAGTGACAAGTGACGAGTGACGAGTGACGAGTGACGAGCAAAAGCATGACGCCGGACATTGCCGGCGCCATGACACTTTCAACTTGTCACTTGTTACTTGTCACTTTGATCACGCGGCGTCGTAGACCAGGCTCTTCCTCACCTTCCGGTACCAGCCGTCGCCCTGCGGTTCGAACACGTTGCAGCATTCCATTTCGCGCGCGTAGATGTGCAGCGTCACCGCGCAGTCGTCTTCGGATGCGTTACAGATCGTGTGGTATTCGTGCGGCGGAATCAGGCAGCCGGCCGTTCCGACGCTGGCGCGAACGTTGTCTTCACGGCTGAATCGCACCCGCTCGCCGTCGCGCTCGGCGACGTCGTACTGTTCGACGCGGATGGTGCCCGCGCAGACCGCTTCCACGCACCACAGGCCGGCATGATCGTGCAACGGCGTGCCCTGCCCCGGCCCCCAGGTCATGGCAACCATGCTGTAGCCGTGCGCCTCGCTGCAATAAAGCAGGCGCCGCGCGTAATGGCCTTCCACCGGCTGGCAGACGCTATCCGGCATCGAAAGCCGGCCCTCGCGGATCAGTTCGCACAGGCTCTGCTTGATGCGTGCGGTGATCTGCTTCTCGCCGCCCGCCTGCACGGCGCGATCGATGGCCTCGACCAGCTGCTGCGCGCCCCTGAAATTCTGCACAAGATCCCGGGATTGCATGTGTCACCTGCTCCTGGATTTCGCCCCGTGCGCCCAAGCTTCGCTCCGCGCGCACCGGACTGCAATATCTGTCATGCCAGCGCGTCCAGGTATTCGCCGACGATCGGTACGAAGCGATCCATGTCGACGAGAAACGCGTCGTGCCCCTGGATGGACGGCAGCCGTTCGAAGCGCACGCTGGCGCCCGTCTTCCTGAGCGCGTTGGCAAGTTCGAGCTGCTGGTGCACCGGGAACAGCGCGTCGGTTTCGACGCCGATCACCAGCGCGGATTCGAGCGCAAGCTTCGCAAACGCCCGCGCGGCGTCGCCATCCCCGTGCGCCGCCGCATCGAACAGGTCCATGGCACGCGACAGGTACTGGTAGCAGTTCGCGTCGAAATCGCCCACGAACTTGTCCGCCGTCGCCTGCAGGTAAGCCTCGATCTCGAACTCGATCGGAAATGCCGGATGGCCCTGCCATTCGCCGCCGACGCGCTTGCGCGCGAAACGCTCGCGCCACTCTTCCGCGGAACGGTAGGTTGTCATGCCCAGCTTGCGCGCGAGCTGCATGCCCGCAACCGGTTGCGCGTCCGGCGCGTAGCGGCCATCCCGCCAGGCGGCATCGGAACGAATCAGTTCACGCTGCAGGGACCGCACGGCAATGGCGTACGGTTCCGCGGCCATGGCAGAGGAAATGCTCACCAGGTGCGCGACGCGCTCCGGGTATTCGAGTGCGAAGGCAAGCGCGCTCATGCCGCCCATCGACGGGCCGATGGCGGCCTTCAGCCGTTCGATGCCGAGTCCATCCAGCACCATTGCCGCGGCGCTCGCGGTGTCCTCGATGCTGAGCACGGGAAAATCCAGCGCCCAGCGTTCGCCCGTGGCGGGATTGACCGACGCGGGACCGGTACTGCCGAAACAACTGCCGATCGAGTTGAAACAGATG
Source organism: Gammaproteobacteria bacterium (assembly GCA_036381715.1). Classification (GTDB taxonomy): domain Bacteria; phylum Pseudomonadota; class Gammaproteobacteria; order Natronospirales; family JAJUFS01; genus JAJUFS01. The sequence continues at coordinate 9,768 of DASVCH010000194.1, forward strand.
ACGTGAAAGCGGTTCGTATCGATCGCCTTGCCAGGCCCGACCATCGCCTCCCACCAGCCGGGTTCGGGCTCGGCCGCCGAGGATGCCGCGTGCGCGTCGGGCGAAAGGCCGGTGAAGATCGCGACAACGTTGTCGCCGCGCCGTTCGCCCCAGGTTTCATACGCCATCTCGGCCTGCGGCAGCACGCCGCCGCGATACATGCGAAGCGGCGCGGGCAGCCGCATGATTTTTCTTGCCCTGCTCATCATTCCGATGCTTGTGATTCTTGTGAATTGGACATTGTCGCGAAATCGCGACCACGGCGCCAATCGCTACTGGCCGAAGCGTTCGTTCGATTCGGCCAGCCAGGCGTGTTCGGCAGCGCTGGTCTTCCGGCCGAGCGCTTCGTTTCGATAGGGAAAGCGGCCGAAGCGCGCCACGATTTCGCAGTGGCGCACGGCGTAGTCGCGGGTGGATTCGAGAAACGCGTGCACCTCGGGCGAAACCTGTTCGCGCGCGAGTGCGGCGTACAGCTCGACGCTTTGCCGCTGGATCCCGGCATCTTCCGCATGCTGGTACGGCATGAACAGGAAGACGCGCTCGACGGGCGCGAGCGCGAGATGCATGTCTCTCGCCACCGCATCGCTTGCCAGCGCCAGCGCGCGCTTGTCGCCCGCGAAGGCGCGTCCCGTGCCGCGAAAGACATTGCGCGGAAACTGGTCGAGCAGCAGGATCAGCGCGAGCCGCGAACGCGGCTCGTCCGCCCAGTCCGAAAAGCCGCCCGCCAGCGCGCATTCGATCCGTTCGCCGAAGCGGTCTTCGATCTGCCGGTCAAACGCTTCGCCGCCGCCGAACCAGCGCCCGAAAGCGGCCTTGAGTTCGGCGGCGTCACCCGCGGCCGCGTCGCCGAACCAGAACGCGAGAACTTCCCCGGCATCGGCATTGGCATCGGCAATCATTTGCGTTTCCTGTAATGCTTCATCAGGCGCTTCTTCTTCTGGATCTGCCGCGGCGTCAGCGTGTTTCGCCGGCCCTTGAAAGGATTCTCGCCGGTACGAAACTCGATGCGCACCGGCGTGCCGTACAGATCGAAACGCTCGCGGAAACGGTTTTCCAGGAAACGCCGGTACGCATCGGGCACGCGCTCGGTCTGGTTGCCGTGGATCACGATCACCGGCGGCCGCTTGCCGCCCTGGTGCGCGTAACGCAGCTTGATGCGCCGTCCGCGCACGAGCGGCGGCTGATGCACGGTGACGGCCTCTTCCAGCGTGCGGGTGAGCTCGGCCGTCGACAGTTCGCGCATCGCCGCGGCATGCGCTTCCTGCACGGCACCCAGCAGGTCGCCGACGCCCGTGCCGTGCAACGCGGAAATGTAATGCAGCCTGGCGAACGACAGGAACGGCAATCGAAGGTCCACCTCGACCTTGACGCGGTCGCGCTGCTCGGGCGGCAGCTTGTCCCACTTGTTCACCGCGAGCACGACCGCGCGGCCGCGTTCGACGGCCAGGCCCGCGAGCGAGGCGTCCTGGTCCGTGATGCCCTCGCGCGCGTCGAACACGACGATCGCAACGCTCGCCTCCTCGATGGCCTGCAGCGTCTTGACGATGCTGAATTTCTCGATGGCCTCGTTGACGCGGCTCTTGCGCCGCACGCCGGCGGTATCGACCAGCGTGTACTTCGCGCCATCGCGCTCGAACGGCACCGCAACGGCGTCGCGGGTCGTGCCCGGCTGGTCGAACGCCACCAGCCGTTCCTCGCCGATGAGGCGATTGATGAGCGTGGACTTGCCGACGTTCGGCCGGCCGATCACTGCGACGCGCACCCGCTTCCCGTCATCCTCGGCCGGTGCGGCATCGTCCTCCGGGAAATGCGCGAGCACGTCTTCCATCATCGCGGCCACGCCCTGGCCGTGCGCGGCAGAGATCGTGCGGGGTTCGGCAAGACCGAGCGCGTGAAACTCCGCCGCGACGATCTCGCCGGGCATGCCTTCCGCCTTGTTGACCGCCAGCCACACGGGCTTGCCGGACTTGCGCAGTTCGGCCGCGATGCGCTCGTCGTCGGCGGTCAGCCCGGCACGGCCGTCGACCACGAAAATGGCCGCGCCGGCTTCTTCGAGCGCCTTCATGCTCTGCTTCAGCATCAACGCATCAATGCCGGCGGCCTCGCCGGTGATGCCGCCGGTGTCGATCACGATCGAGGGGCGCGGCCCGACCTTGCCGAAACCGTACTGCCGGTCGCGCGTCAGCCCCGGCTGATCGGCAACCAGTGCGTCACGGCTGCGCGTGAGTTGATTGAACAGCGTGGATTTGCCGACGTTGGGACGGCCAAGGATTGCGATTACAGGCAGCATGGCCCAGCTCGTGTCAAAGCTGCTGCGCTTGGCAATACTGCGTTGAAAATCGGCTCGGAATCCTCATGTACTGGCATGTACATTCCGGTTCCTCGCCGATTTTCGCCTTGTCTTGCCTGCGCTCGCGACGCTTTGACACGACCTGGCTTCGCAATGTTTCAGCCAATTGCATTTGATACTACTCGTCAGCAACAAGGTCCGTCCGCCGGTACGCGGCGAGCTCGCCATCGGCGCTCAGCACGACCAGCAGATCGCCGACCGGCAGCGGCTGTGCCTGGATCGGCTCGCCGCCGTGTTCGATGCGCGCGCGCATCTCGCCGCTGGTGATATCGAGAAAGTGGAGATAACCCTCGAAGTCGCCAACCACGACCAGGTCGCCGAATACGGCCGGCGCGGTGAGATAGCGCGCGCGCAGGCCATCCTGGGTCCATTCGCTCGAACCGGAGAGCCGGTCGAAGGCGTGGACTTCGCTGTTGATGTCCGTGACGAAAACCGTGCCCCAGCTGACGGCCGGCGCCAGCACCGAGGAGAGTTCCCGGCGCCAGATGATCTCGCCCGACTCCACCGCCAGCCCGGCGAGGTCGCCGTTGTGGCTGGTGACATAGAGCTCGCTGTCGAAGGTGACGAGGTCGCCGTCGACGTCGACGATGGCATCAAGCTCCGAGCTGCCCGCGGGCTTCGCGACCGCGGTTTCCCAGACCATGCCGCCGTCGTCAATGGCGAGCGCGGCGACGTGGCCGTTGTCGAAGCCGGTGAAGATGTAGCGTTCATTGGTGGTGGGCGCGGCCAGCCCGCGGATGGTCAGGTTCGGAACCTGCCGGACCGTGTCCCAGCGCTCGGCGCCCGTCGCGGCGTCCAGCGCAATCACGCGGCCGTCGGTGGTGCGCACCACCACCAGGCCCGAGGTGATCAGCGGCTGGGCGAGCATTTCGCCTTCAACGCTGGCGAGCCAGCGGCGTTCGCCGGTCGCGGCATCCAGCGCGAGCACCTCGCCGTTGATGCTGCCGGTCACGACCAGCCCGTCGCGAACCGCCGGCCCCGCCGAGAACTTCAGCGCTCCCGAGTCGCCCCACAGGGTGAACTCGCCGGTTTCGTGTTGCCACACCGTCTCGCCATCGGCGAGGCGAAACGCATGTACCGTGCCGTCGTAGTCCGCGACGTAGACGTTCTCGCCGTCGCTGGCGGGCACGAGGCCGAGCCTGAGATCGGGCTCCAGGTCGCCGATACCGGCCGACCAGGCCTGCTCGAAGGTCGCGGTCTGCCGGAACTCGACGAGTTCGGCGGGTGGCTCGATGGTTTCGTCGCTGGCGCAGGCTGCGAGCAGCACCGCGGCGCCGAGCAGGAGAAAACGTTTCATCATTCGGCGCTCTCTTCCCGGCCGGCGTCTTCGGCTGCCAGCACCTGCTGCGGCAGGGCAAGATTGTTGAGCTTCATCTCGACCAGGCGGCGATCGCCGAGACCCGGCTCCATCGCGGCGAGCGCGGCCTCGTAGGCAACCCGCGCGTTGTCGCGATCGCCGTCGAGCAGGAAGGCGTCGCCGCGCAGTTCCTCGAACAGCGCCTCGAACCGGCCGGCGTTGGCGACATCCAGCACCTGCTGCGCGTCAGCCGTCTCCCGCTGCTGCAACAGGACGCGCGCGAGGCGCAGCCGCGCGACCAGGCCAAGCTCGGGATCGCTGGTGTTTTCCATCACCCAGCCGAGGGCGTCGGCGGCGGCATCGAACTCGCCGGCCTCGACGCGAAGCGCGGCCAGGCGCAGGGTGCCGAGCGAGGCGTAGGGGGTGCCCGCGTAGTCGCGCTGCAGCTCGCTCGCCGCGGCCGCCACCGCCTCCGCATCGCTGGCCGCGGCCTGTGTCAGCAGCGTTTCGTAGCGCTGCGATGCCGCCTCGGCCTGCTGCAGGCGGTATTCCTGCCAGTAGCGCCAGCCGCCGACGACCGCGGCGCTGATGATGAGGCCCGCGATGATGTACCAGCGGTTCTCGCGCCACCAGGCCTTGATGTTCTCTATCTGTTCCTTCTCGTGCGAATAAACGTCCACGTCGATTCTCCAACGGTCCCCGACCGCAATGTTCAATTCCCGTTCGCCAGTTCGCCGAGCAGCGCGTCGGCGTCTTCCATCCGGATGCGCTGCTGTTCGCGTGCATCGCGCAGATACTTGACCGTCACTTCGCCCGCCGCGAGCTCATCGTCGCCCAGCACCAGCGCGACGGCCGCGCCGCTGCGATCGGCGCGCTTGAACTGTGCCTTCAGGCTGCCGCCGCCAAGGTTCTGCTGCAGCTTGAGGCCGCGCACCTTAGCCCGCCACTGCTCGGCAAGCAACATGCCGCGCCGCGCCGCCGCCTCGCCGCCGAGGACGAGGTAGGCATGCGGTGCGCGCGCGCCCGGCAGCAGGTTCTCGGTTTCCAGCAGCGCGACCAGGCGCTCGATGCCAAGCCCCCAGCCGATCGCCGGCACGGGCTTGCCGCCCAGCAGTTCGACCAGCCCGTCGTAGCGGCCGCCCGAGCAGACCGCCGCCTGCGCGCCGAGCTTGTCGGTGGTCCACTCGAAGACGGTGCGGTTGTAGTAGTCGAGGCCGCGCACCAGCAGCGGATTCAGCGTGACGGCAATCCCGGCGTCGGCAAGCAGCGCCTGCAGCCCGTCGAAATGCGCGCGCGATTCGTCGTCCAGGCAGTCGGCGAGCTTCGGCGCATCCGGCAGCAGCTTGCGCGTGCCCGCGTGCTTGCTGTCGAGCAGGCGCAGCGGGTTGCTTTCCAGGCGCCGGCGGCCGTCGTCGTCAAGCTCGTCGCGGTAACGCGAGAAGTATTCGACGAGCGCGGCGCGGTAACGTGCGCGCGTTTCGGCCGAGCCCAGCGAGTTCAGCTCCAGCGCGAGGCCCTCGAGCCCGAGTTCGCGCCACAGCGCGGCGCTCACCAGGATGACCTCGGCGTCGATATCCGGCCCCGCGAGGCCAAACGCCTCGACGCCGAACTGGTGGAACTGGCGGTAGCGTCCCTTCTGCGGACGCTCGTGCCGGAACATCGGTCCCGCGTACCACAGCTTCTGCGTCTGGTTGTGCAGCATGCCGTGCTCGATGGCCGCGCGAACGCAGCCGGCCGTGCCTTCCGGCCGCAGCGTCAGGCTGTCGCCGTTGCGATCCTCGAAGGTGTACATCTCCTTTTCGACAATGTCGGTCACCTCGCCGATGGAGCGCGCGAACAGCGACGTTGCCTCGAGTATCGGCAAGCGGATCTCGTCATAGCCATAGGCCGCGAACACCTCGCGCGCAACGCGCTCGACGTGCTGCCAGGCGCCGGCCTCGTCCGGCAGGATGTCATTGAAGCCCCGGATGGACTGGATGGTCTTGCTCAAGTCGGTTTCCTGATCGTCCGTGTTACTCGCCGGCAGGCACGTTCACCGTGAAACGCGCCGTGCTGTCCCGGCGCCGGAACGGCGAGACGTCGAACGGCTCGCCGGCCACGGACACCTCGACACCGTCCGCATTGCCGAGGAAGACACGCAGCTCCCCGCTGGCATTGATCGTGCGCCGCGTGCCCGCGGCCATCAGGTCGTAGAGAATCGGCCGCCCTGCGGCATCGTAGACCTCGACCCAGGATTCCTCGGCAAACGCGAGTACCAGGCCCTGTCCGTCGGCCGGCGGGGTACTGGCACGCTCCGCGGGCGGCTGCGGCTGCGGTTCCGTTGCGGTTGTTTCCACGGGTGATTCGGGCATGACAAAGCGCGGCGCGGCAACCTCGTCGCCGTCCTGTTCCGCGGGTTCGCCGGCACCGGCTTGCTCACTGCTGCCAGGCGCCTGCCCGGACTGCGCAGCCGCGTCGAGGTTCTCCTCCGGCGGCGACGACAGCGTGGGCGTGGCGATCGATACCGGTTCGGACGCCGGCGACAGCACCAGCTCGCCGCCGCCTTCCTGCTCGTAATACCACCAGCCGCCGAGCAGGATGGCGAGCACGAGCAGGAACAGCCAGCCGAACCAGCCGACCCAGGCCTGCGAGTGCGCCGCTTCCATGATCGGCCCGTCCGGGCGGTGCGCCACCAGCGTGGGATCGGACGGCTGATGTGCGGCCTCGTACGCTGCGACCAGTTCGTTGGCGTCGAGGCCAAGCAGCCGGCCGTAATTGCGCAAGTGTCCTTTGACGAAAATCGGCGCGCCAATGTCCTCGAAGCGATTCTCTTCCAGCGCTTCGAGCAGGTGCCGGGCGACGTGCAGTTCGCTCGCGAGCTGCGCCGTCGTCAGGCCCTTGCGCTCGCGCTGTTCGCGCAATTTCGCGCCGGGCAACGATGGATTCTCGAGCGTTTCTTCACTCATTCGGGTCACCGTTGGTCAGCAGTTCCGCTTCCCGCGATTCGGGGAAGTCGCGCAGCAGGATGTTCGCGTAGCGGCGCTCCGCCTCGGGATCGCCCAGCTCGCGCTCCACGCGCACGCCAAGCCACAGGCCGTCCGGCCCCAGCGGCTGGACGCCTTCCAGGCGCTGCAGGAAAGCGCGCGCCGACAGCGGCTCGCCACGCTCGAGGCTCAGTTCCGCCATGTGCCAGAGCGCGAGCGGATAGGCAGGCTCGAGCTCCAGCGCGCGGCGCAGGTGGCGCTCCGCGCGCGCCATTTCCGGAATCCTGCGCGCGCACATGCCGGCGTTGGTGTACGCAATGGCCGGGCGGGCAAACGTCGGCATGGCCGCAACCTTGAGGAAGAGTTCCTCGCCATCGCGAAACCGCCCGCGGCTGCAGAAATAGGCGGCGACGTTGTTCAGCACCGCGGAATTCTTCTCGCCGAGCCTTGCCGCGCGCTCGTAGTAGTCGTCCGCGTCGTCGTACTCCTTGGCGCGCGCCAGGATCATGCCCTTGACGAGCCACGCCTCGGCGTAGTCGTCGTTCTGTTCCAGCGCGCGATCGACCTTTTCCATGGCGATATCGACATTGCCGCGCTGCAGGTATCGCATCGCGAGCTGCGTGTTGACGCGCGCGGCTTCCAGGTCCGAACCCTGCATCCCGCCGGTCGAAACGCAGGCGGAAAGCAACGGCAGTGCCAGGGCCGCTACGAGGGCGGCGGATATTCTTGTGGTTTTCATCGAATCGGCACCCGGGTCAGATGATCCGCCATGCGCTCGGCGCGGCGGCTCTTGTCGAGCACCTGGCCGGCGAGCTGTCCGCATGCCGCATCGATGTCGTCGCCGCGGGTGCGGCGCGTGACGGTCACCAGCCCCTTGCGAATGAGAATGTCGCGGAACGCGTTGATGCGTTCGTCGGGCGAACGCCGGTACGGCGTGCCCGGAAAGGGGTTGAACGGAATGAGGTTCACCTTGCACGGCAGCCCGTTCAACAGCTTCGCGAGCTGGCGCGCGTGCTCGTCCTTGTCGTTGACACCGTCGAGCATGACGTACTCGACGTAGATATGCCGGTGCGCCTTCTTCTTCGCGTAGGCACGGCAGGCATTCATGAGTTCGGCGATCGGGTACTTGCGGTTGATCGGCACGAGCACGTCGCGCAGTTCGTCGTTGGGCGCATGCAGCGACACGGCGAGCGCGAAATCGATCTCCTCGTTCAGGCGATGCATCGCCGGGACGATGCCGGACGTGCTCACCGTCACGCGGCGCTTCGACAGGCCATAGCCGAAATCGTCCATCAGCACCTTGAGCGCCTTGACC
>DASVCH010000195.1:0-28242 GCA_036381715.1 Gammaproteobacteria bacterium
AGCGGCCTCCTACAGGGCATTTTCGAGTGGCGAATTGTAACGCAAGTGCCTTAGAAGATGCGGCTTCAGGGCCTCGGTGACCGTTTCCAGGCTCGCCGGACCGCCAAGATCGCTGACCTGCGTCACCTGCATTCCCGCATAGCCGCAGGGATTGATGCGCTGGAACGGCTCGAGATCCATGGCAACGTTGAACGCAAGGCCATGGTAGGTGCAGCCGCGCCGCACGCGCAGGCCGAGCGCCGCGATCTTCGCGCCTGCCGGCGTGTAGACGCCCGGGGCGTCGCGGCGCGATTTCGATTCAATGCCGAATCCCGACAGCGTGTCGATGACGGCGTTTTCCAGCGCCTCGACCAGCGCGCGGATGCCGAGCCGGCGGCGCTTGAGATCGATCAGGGGGTAAACCACCAGCTGGCCGGGACCGTGATAGGTGACCTGACCGCCGCGATCGATGTTCACGACCGGAATATCGCCGGCCGCGAGCACGTGTTCGGGCCTGCCGTTGAGTCCAAGCGTGAACACCGGCGGATGTTCCAGGAACCAGATTTCGTCCGGCGTGTTCCCGTCGCGTTCCTGCGTGAAGGCCTGCATGCGCCGCCAGGCCGGTTCGTACTCGACACGGCCGAGATGGCGAAACCGCGGCAGTTCATCGGGAAGCTTTTCGGCGTTCGCGCTCACAGGCAGAACAGCACCTGTTCGTGGTCGGTGAGATCGCGGTACAGCGCGTCGAGCTGCTCCTGGCTTTCGGCGCGGAAGGTCACGGTCACGGAAAGAAAGTTTCCCGACGACGACGGGCGCGTGTTCACCTGCGCGGAATCGATGCCGCCGAGATGGCGCTCGAAGATGGCGACGACCTCGGCTTCGAAACCTTCCGCATCGCGGCCCATGACCTTGATGGGAAATTCGCATGGAAATTGCAGCAGCTTCTCGTCGCTGTCGCTCATGCCGCCAGTTCCTGCTTCATGTCCTGGAATGCCTTGTATATCCGGCGCCAGGCCGGCCCGGGTTTTCCGCTGCCGACCGGATTGCCGTCGAGCGTCGTGACCGGCAGCACTTCGCGCGTCGTGCTGGCAAGCCAGATTTCGTCCGCGGTGTGCAACTGCGGCGCGGGGATCGCGGCTTCTTCCAGCACGAAACCTTCCGCCCTGACGAGTTCGCGCACCACGATGCCGGTCACGCCCGGCAGGATGGCGTTGCCATTCGGCGTGGTGCGGACCTTGCCGTCGGTCACGACGAACAGCGTGCTTGCGGAAAATTCCAGCGCTTCGTTGTTGCGCAGCAGGAGGGTTTCCTGGCTGCCTTCATCCTCGGCGGCCTGCCGCAGCAGGACATTGGCCATCAGCGAGGTCGCCTTGATGTCGCAGCGCGCCCAGCGCGTGTCTTCATGCGTGATGGCGGCGATGCCGTTTTCAAGCGCGGCGTTCGCTACGGCACTTGCCGGCTGGCACATGGCGAACACGGTCGGTTCTGCTTCGGCGGGAAAGCGGTGGTCGCGTTCCGGTTTCGCGCCGCGCGTGACCTGCACGTAGACATTCATGTTTCCGCCACCGTTTTCGCGCACCAGCGTTGCCAGCAGCTCGCGCCAGGCGGCGCGCTCGCGGGGATTTGTCATGCGCACTTCGGCGAGGCTGCGCTCGAGCCGCGCGAGATGGTCGTCAAGGCGGAACAGGCTTCCACCGTAACTGGCGATCATTTCGTAAACGCCGTCGCCGTAGAGAAAGCCGCGATCGAAAGGCGAGATTCGCGCTTCGTCGCGTGGAATGAACTTGCCGTTCAGGTAAACCGTTGGAAGCGCTTCAGCCATTGCGTGATGGAAGATGGGAGAAGGTAGAAGTGAGAAGGCGAAAATGCGGCGTCGCGCATCGTCTTCTTCTTTCTCCCTTCTCCTTTCTCCCTTCTCCCTTCCTTATTCAAACATCAGAAGAATCGAATCCACCGCGCGACGGAACAGGCTGCCTTCCGGCACCGGCGCGGTGGGCGTGAGCGGCGCGCGGGCAAGCTCCTCGCCGTCGAGCGAAATCCGCACCACGCCGACGACCTGGTCGTCCGCGAGCGGCGCGATCAGCGTCTGCTGGATATCCATCACGGCTTCGAGCTGGTCATAGCGGCCGCGCGCGATGGTGACGTAGATGTCGTCGGCGGGCGCAAGGCCGATCTCGTCGACCGGCGCCTTCCAGACCTTCGCGCGCGTCAGTTCCTTGCCGGCTTCGTACAGCTTGTGCGTTTCGTAGAAACGGAAACCGTAGTTCAGCAGCGCCTGGCTCGCGTCGGCGCGCTCGCGTTCGCCGCCCGTGCCCATCACCACCGAAATCAGGCGCATGTCGCCCTCGACGGCCGACGACACCAGGCAATAGCCCGCATCGTCCGTGTGTCCCGTCTTGATGCCGTCGACGCGCGGGTCGCGGTACAGCAGCAGGTTGCGGTTCGACTGGCGGATGCCGTTCCAGACGAACTCGTGTTGCGAATACCACGCGTAGTATTCCGGGAACTCCGCGATCAGCGCGCGCGAAAGGAACGCGACGTCGCGCGCGGTGACGTAATGGTTTTCCGCGGGCAGGCCGGTGGCGTTGACGAAGTGGGAATTCTTCATGCCGAGGCGTTCGGCGTACGCATTCATGAGATCGGCGAACGCGGCTTCGGTGCCGGCCACGTATTCGGCCAGCGCGATGGACGCGTCGTTGCCGGATTGCACGATCACGCCGTGCAGCAGGTTCTCCACCGAAATCTGCTTGCCCACTTCGATGAACATGCGCGAGCCGGGCGCGCGCCACGCTTTTTCACTGACGGTGACCATGTCGTCGAGCGAGATGGCGCCGGTTTCGATCTGCTTGAACACGACGTAGGTCGTCATGATCTTGGTGATGCTCGCCGGTTCCACGCGCTTGTCGGCATTCTCCTCGGCGATGATGCGGCCGGTGCGGAAGTCGATGAGGATGTGGCTGTCGCCGGCGATGTCCGGCGGCGAGGGCAGCGGCGCGGCCGCGTTCGCGGCGCCTGGTGCGACAACAAGGAAAACCAGGCCAAGCAGGGGAAGCAGGCGTCGAACGGACATTTTTTCTCCCGGGAATTTCGCGGTCTTTCGGCATGCTGCACCGCGTTTTGCCGCGGCGGCATGCAGGAAAGGGCGCATTCTAGCGCGCGCCGTCCGGTGACGCATCCGCGCAGCTCACAGCCTTACTCGGCGACGATGTCGAACTCGGTGATCCCCAGGGAAATCAGCTTGAGCGCGGCTTCATCGGCTGCCCTGGCGGCCGCGAACGGCCCGAGCCGCACGCGGAACAGGCCGCCGTCGGCGTGCGGCGCGATCGTCACCGGCCGGAGTCCCGCGACCTCCAGCGTGCCCTTGAGGTCGAGCGCGTTGTCCGCGCTGGAAAAAGCGCCGAGCTGGATGAAGAGGGGCGCCTCGGCGACGGCGGGTTCCGCCGGCGCCTTGTCCTTGCTCTCCGGTCCGGCGTGAAACGCGACCGGGTCGATGGCGACGATTTCCACCGGCGCCGTGCCTGTCGAAACCACATCGAGCTTCAGCGCCGCGGCGTAGGAAAGATCGATGATGCGGCCGTCGTGAAAGGGACCGCGATCGTTCACGCGCACAATGACGCTTCTGTCATTGTCGAGGTTGGTGACGCGCACGTAGGTCGGCAGGGGCAGCGTCTTGTGCGCGGCGGTCATGCCGTACATGTCGTAGGTTTCGCCGCTGGACGTGCGCCGGCCGTGAAACTTCGTGCCGTACCAGCTCGCGGTGCCGCGCTGGCGAAAGCCGGCGGCGCTGTCGAGCACCTTGTAGCGCTCGCCGAAGACGACGTAGGAATCCGGATTGCCATAGGGGCTTGGCGGCTCGGCTTTCGGTACGGCGTCGGGAATGCCGGAGGCGTCGAAGGGCGCAGCGGGCGCGCCGTCGCCCGGCGTGGCGCAGCCGCTCGTGAACGCTGCGATGGCAATCAGCAGGCAGGTCGAAAGTCGAAAGTCGAAAGTCGAAAGGTGAGAACCTTCGACCTTCGACTTTCGACCTTCGACTTTGCAAGGCATCAGCGCGCCCGTTCGTTCTCGATCGCGCGCGCCAGTTCGACGACGGCCATCGCGTACAGCGGGCTGCGGTTGTAGCGCGTGATCACGCGGAAGTTGTTCAGCCCGATGCGGTAGGCCATGCCGTCTTCAAGCTGCAGCGCGACAAAGCGGACTTCCTTGTCGTTTTCGATGCCTTCGCTGAAGACGACGCCGCGTTCGCGCAAGGCGCCGGCATTGACGGCTTCCATGCCCTGTTCGTTCAGCGGCGGCGTGGCGCCTTCGGGGACGGCGGCGGGAACGACAATGACCTCGCCGCGCTGCCAGCCGTGCCGCGAGAGATAATTCGCCACGCTGCCGATGATGTCGGCCCAGGAATTCCACAGATCGCGTTTTCCGTCATGATCGAAATCGACGGCGTACGCCCGGTACGAACTTGCGATGAACTGTCCCGCGCCCATGGCGCCGGCGTAGGAGCCCTCGACGCTGCGCGGGTCGATGGCTTCCTCGCGTGTCAGCAGCAGGAATTCCTGCAGCTCGCCGCGAAAGAATTCGCCGCGCGGCGGATAGTCGAAGCCGAGCGTCGCCAGCGCCTCGATGACGCGCCAGGAACCGGTGATGTGGCCGTAGAAGGTTTCCACGCCGATGATGGCGACGATGATTTCCGCGTCGACGCCGAACTCGCGTTCGGCGCGTGCAAGCAGTTCCGCATGCGCGTTGCGGAAATCGGCGCCGCCTTTGATGCGGCTTTCGGTCAGGAAGATCGGCCGGTATTCGTGCCAGTCCTTCGATTCGGCCGGGCGCATGATGGCGTCGATGATTTCCTGCTGTTTCGTGACGCCGCCGAACAGGCGGTCGAGCTCCGCTTCGGAAAACCCGTGTTCCTGCATCGATGCCGCGAACGCGTCGAACGCCGGGTGCGCACGGTAGTCGTCCGCCGCGTGCGCGACGGAGGAAAACAGCAGTGAAAGGATCGCGAATGCGCGAACGGGAATGGAAAACGTTTTTATGGATGACATCAGCGCGAGACAAACCTGCGATGCGAATGAACGCTCATGAGAATACCGAAACCCGCCATGAGCGTCACCATGGACGTGCCGCCGTAGCTGATGAGCGGCAAGGGCACGCCGACGACGGGCAGGAGGCCGATGACCATGCCGACGTTGACGAACACGTACACGAAGAACGTCAGTACCAGGCTGCCGGCAACGAGACGTTCGAAGGTCTTGTCCGCCTGCAGCGCCATGTAAAGGCCGCGGCCGATGACGAACGCGAAAGCGGCGAGCACGACCAGCGCGCCGAGCAGGCCGAACTCCTCGCCGATGACGGCGAAAATGAAATCGGTGTGGCGTTCCGGCAGGAATTCGAGCTGCGATTGCGTGCCGTTCAGCCAGCCCTTGCCGAACAGCCCGCCCGAACCGATGGCGATCTTCGACTGGATGATGTGGTAGCCGGTGTTGAGCGGATCGCTTTCGGGGTTGAGGAAGGTCAGCACGCGCTGCTTCTGGTAGTCATGCAGCATGAAATTCCATGCGAGCGGCATCGCCACGGCGAGCAGCACTGCCAGCGCGAGGATCATCCGCCAGCGCAGGCCGGCAAGAAAGATACCGAACGCGCCGGCCGCGCCGACCAGCAGCGCGGTGCCGAGATCGGGTTGTTCGACGATGAGCGCGACAGGCAGGATGATGATCGCGCCGATGGCGGCGACGTCCAGCAGGCGCGGCGGCAGCGCGCGGTCGTGCAGGTACCACGCGACCATCATCGGCATCACGATCTTCATCATCTCCGAGGGCTGGAAACGGATGAAGCCGAGATCCAGCCAGCGCTGCGCGCCCATGCCGATGTCGCCGGTGAACATCACCATCACGAGCAGGAACAGGACGCCCGCGTAGGCCCATGGCGCGCCCATGCGCAGGTAGTGCGGCGGCACCTGCGCCACGACCAGCAGCACGACAAACGCGATGCCGAAACGGACCGCCTGCCGGACGAGCAGCGAAACGCTTTCGCCGCCCGCGCTCCACAGCACGATGAAGCTCATGCCGCAGACGATCAAAAGCGCGATCAGCAAGGTGAGATCGATGTGCAGGCGGCGCAGGAACTGCGACAGCGGCGATGGCGCCGTGGATTCGCCGATGCGCGAAAACTCGCTCATTGGATCGTGCTCATTGCGCTTTCTCCTCGGGCTGCGACAGCAGCCAGGTGTCGAGCACCTTGCGCGCCACGGGCGTGGCGGAACCGCTGCCGCCGCCGTTCTCGACCACGACGGCGACGGCAATCCGCGGATCGTCCGCTGGCGCGAACGCGACGAACAGGCCGTGATCGCGCAGCGCGATGGCGAGTTCCTCTTCGTTGTACTCCTCTTCCGCGCCGAGCGTGAAGACCTGCGCGGTGCCGGTCTTGCCCGCGATGCGGTACGGCAGATCGCGGCTGATGCTGCGGGCGCTGCCGCGCGCGCTGTGCACGACGTCTTCCATGGCGTTGATCACGAACTCCCATGGCCATTCGTGACCGAGCTCGACGGACGGCAGCGCGACCGGCGGCAACAAATCGACTTCCTGCGTCAGGGGATCGCGCAGCCCGTTCACGATGCGCGGCAGGAAGGCGTCGCCGCGCATGGCGATTCTTGCCGTCATCTGCGCGAGCTGCATCGGCGTCATCAGCATGAAGCCCTGGCCGATGCCGATGTTCACCGTTTCGCCGGGAAACCAGATCTGGTTGCGTTCACGGCGTTTCCATTCGCGCGACGGCAGGATGCCGCTTTCCTCGCCAACGAGATCGACGCCGGTCGGCTCGCCGAGATTGAACAGGCCGAGAAAATCCGCGATCCGGTCGATGCCGAGTTCCACGGCCATGTCGAAGAAATAGATGTCGCAGGATTGCTTGATCGCGTCGCCGAGATTGACGTGACCGTGGCCGTTCCGGTTCCAGATTTCACGATAGGGCCGCGGGTTGCCGGGCAGGATGAAGTAACCCGGACAGAAGACGGTGTGTGTCGTCGTCACCACGCCATAGTAGAGGCCGGCAAGACCGAGCATCGGCTTGACTGTGGAGCCGGGCGGATACTCGCCGTTGATCGCGCGGTTGAACAGCGGACGGCGGATGTCGGTGTTCAGTTCCGTGAAGGTCGCGGCGTCGATGCCTTCCACGAAGGAGTTCGGGTTGAAGGACGGCTTGCTCACCATCGCGAGCACCTGGCCGTTGCGCGGATCGACGGCGACGACCGCGCCCTTGTAATCGCCCAGCGCGTCGAAGGCGGCTTTCTGCAGGCGGGCATCGATATTGAGAACCAGGTCGCGGCCGGGGACGGGGGGCTCGACGTCAAGGACGCGCAATACCCGGCTTTGCGCGTTGGTTTCCACCTGCTGCACGCCGGGATAACCATGCAGCTGATCCTCGTAGGCGCGCTCGATGCCGGTCTTGCCGATCTGCGAGGTGCCGGAATAGCGCGCCGGATCGCGCGCCTCGAGCTCGCGCTCGGTGATGCTGCCGATGTAGCCGACGACGTGCGCCATGATCGGGCCGAGCGGGTAGCGGCGCATGAGACGCGCCTGGATTTCCACGCCGGGAAATTCCTGGCGGCGCACCGCGAAGGCGGCGACTTCGGCTTCGTTGAGGTTGTAGCGCAACGGCACCGGCTCGAAGCGGCGCTTGGTGCGGAGCAGTTTCCGGAAACGTTCGAGGTCGGCGTCGCGCAGCGTGATGACCTCGGCGAGCTTTTCCAGCGTCGCGCCCATGTCCTCCACCTGCTCCGGAATCAGTTCGAGCTGGTAGTTCGGCACATTCTCGGCAAGCAGGATGCCGTTGCGGTCGTAGATCAGGCCGCGGTTCGGCGCCAGCGTCTGGATGCGCACGCGGTTGTTTTCGGACAGGGTGGCGTAGTGGCCGAAGCGTTCGATCTGCAGCCAGTAAAGCCGCGCGAGCAGCACGCCGAACAGCAGCACGACACCGATGCTGCCGAGCACGACACGGTTCTGGAACAGGCGGTATTCCCGCCATTCGTCCTTGATGTGGGTGCGTCGTGCCATCAGCTCACCAGGTGACGGCGGCGCAGGCCCCTGAGGAGAAAGTACAGCCACGGCCAGACGAGCGCGCCGCTCACCACGGGCGCAATGGACCAGAACAGCGGCTGGCCGACGTCGGCGATCCCGCGAATCCAGAAGAGCAGGAATTCGTACAGCGCAAGCAGCAGCGCCACGGCCAAGATCTGCTGGCTCACCGGGAACGCGCGGACCTGCAGGTAAAAGCGCGTGATCACGAAGGCGAGCACCGCGAGTGCGAGCGCGTGCTCGCCGAGCAGCGCGCCGTGCAGCACGTCGAGCAGTATGCCCGTGACCCAGAAAATGCCGACGTTGACCCGGTTCGGCAGCGCCATGCCCCAGTAGATCAGGATCAGCGCCGCCCAGGCCGGCCAGAAGGGGCGCACCACGCCGGGGAGCGGCCACAGCGACAGTGCAAGACCGACGAACAGGCTGAGATAGATGACCCAGCGGCTCTGGCTGATGCCGTTCGTCATTGGCTGTCACCCGCGGAAGCGTCTGCCGTTTCGTCTTCGACGATCGGGCGGGTCGCCGGCGCGCCGACCAGCAGCACCTCGTGGATGCGCTGGAGTTCCGCGACAGGCTCCGCGACGACGCTGGCAAACGCCTGGGCCGGATCGCGCGTCACCTGGGTGACGGTCGCGACGGGATAGCCGGGCGGAAAACGCCCGCCGAGGCCGGAGGTCACCAGGAGGTCGCCTTCCTGGATGTCCGCCGAGTTCGCCAGGAAGGGCAGTTCCAGGCGGTCCAGCGCGCCGGTGCCGAAGGCGACGGTGCGCACGCCGTTGCGGTTCACCTCGACGGGAATGGCGTGACCGGGATCGGTGATGAGAATCGCCTGCGAGGTGCCGGGCGCCGCCAGCGTGACCTGGCCGATGACGCCGTCGGCGTCGAGCATGGCCATGCCCTTCCTGACGCCGCTCTCGCTGCCGCGGTTGATGGTGACGCGGTGCCGGAAAGGATCGAGGTCTGCCCGCAACAGGCTGGCAACCTGCACGTCCAGCGCCATCCGGCGCGAGGAATCGAGCAGTTTCCTGAGGCGCGCGTTTTCCTCGCGCAGGGCGGCGAGCTGCTGCTGCGAGAAATTGAGCTCCAGCAGCTCGTGGCGCAGGCGCTCGTTTTCTTCCAGGAGTTCGACCCGGCTGGCCAGCGCCGTCGACAGCCATTCCCAGGCGGAGAACGGGATGTCGACCGCGGCGCGGACGGGGTAGACCACCACCGCGAGACCTTCGCGCGCGCGGTCCAGGTGGCCGCCCTGGCGGTCCACGGTCATGAGAATCACGGAAAGGATCACGAAGACAACGGTCTTGAGTCCGGCGCCCGGAGCCGGGGCGAAGGACCAGCGATGAGATGCGCTTCTTAACGCCACGACGCGTTCCGCCAACCGTTGCCTGGCCGGGGCCGCCGAAAATTGCCGCGCCTGGCGGTGACGGGGGAGTCGGCCATTATTTAAAGGTGTGATCCGAAACGCGGATCACGAAAAACCGGGCCGCGCGGTGGGCCCGCTGCATCATTCCAGCGCGAACATTTCCGCGCCGTGCTCGTCCATCAGCTCCAGCACCCGGCCGCCGCCGCGCGCCACGCAGGTGAGCGGTTCGTCGGCGATGACCACCGGCAGGCCGGTTTCTTCCATGAGCAGGCGGTCGAGGTCGCGCAACAGCGCGCCGCCGCCGGTGAGCACGATGCCGCGCTCGGCGACGTCCGCGCCGAGTTCCGGCGGCGTCTGTTCCAGCGCGGTCTTGACCGCGCCGACGATGCCGGCCAGCGGTTCCTGCAGCGCCTCGAGGATTTCGTTGGAATTCAGCACGAAAGAGCGCGGAATGCCTTCGGAAAGGTTGCGGCCCTTGATCTCGATCTCGCGCACGTCCTGGCCGGGGTAGGCGGTGCCGATCTCGTGCTTGATGCGCTCGGCGGTGGCCTCGCCGATCAGGGTGCCGTAGTTGCGGCGCACGTAGGCGATGATGGCCTCGTCGAAACGGTCGCCGCCAATGCGTACGGAAGAGGCGTAGACAATGCCGTTCAGCGAAATGATGGCGACCTCGGCGGTGCCGCCGCCGATGTCCAGCACCATGGAGCCGCGCGCCTCCTGGATGGGCATCCCGGCGCCGATGGCCGCCGCGATGGGTTCCTCGATCAGGTAGACCTTTCTCGCGCCGGCGTGAAGGGCGGAATCCTTGATCGCGCGGCGCTCGACTTCGGTCGCGCCGTAGGGCACGCAGATCAGCACGCGCGGGCTGGGACGGAAGTAGCGGGATTCCAGCGCCTTCTTGATGAAGTGCTTGAGCATGTGCTCGGTGACGGTGAAGTCGGCGATGACGCCGTCCTTCAGCGGACGGATGGCCGTGATGTTGCCCGGCGTGCGGCCCAGCATGCGCTTGGCCTCGACGCCGACGGCCTCGATCTGCTTCGCACCCCGGCCCGGCTCCTCGCGGATGGCCACAACGGAAGGTTCATCCAGCACGATGCCCCGGCCGCGCACATAGATGAGCGTGTTGGCCGTGCCGAGGTCGATCGAAACGTCGTTGGAGAGTAATCCCCTGAGGCTCTTGAACATAGAAACGGGCGCCAGTCCAGCGGTGAAAATTAAGCTCGACACTGTAGCAACGGGTAGGGCTTTGGGCAAGCGCGCGAATGTGATAAGTTCCGCATCCTGCTCGATTTTTTCCCCCTTCGGCGGATCGTAGAGCAGGCTCCTGAGTGAAACCACGTCGCCACCTTTTTTCGCGGAGAACCTGCGGAGTACCCAATGGCCCTGACACCCGATGACGTGAAATCCATCGCGCACCTCGCGCGGCTGGAGATTCGCGAGGCGGACATCTCCGCCTACGCCGACAGCCTGTCGCGCATCCTCGATTTCGTGAAACAGCTTGAAGCCGCCGACTGCGAGGGCGTGGCGCCGATGGCGCACCCGCTCGACCAGACGCTGCGCCTGCGCGCAGACGAGGTCAGCGAGACGGATCAGCGCGAGCTGTATCAACAGAATGCGCCGCAGGTGGATGCGGGGCTCTACCTCGTTCCGAAAGTCATCGAATAACAAAGGTTGAAGGTAGAAGTGGGAAGGTGGAAGACACGCTTCTTCCTTCTTCTCACTTCTTCCTTCTCTATCTCCCGGATTCAAGAAGAATGCACACCAAGACAATTGCAGAGCTCTCGAAGTTGCTTGCGACTGGCGAAGTCTCCAGCGAAGAACTCACGCGCGCCTACCTCGAGCGCATAAAAAAACACCAGCCCGCGCTGAACGCGTTCATTACCGTCACCGAAGACGAAGCGCTCGAAGCCGCGAAGCAGGCCGACGTGCTGCGCAGGAACGGTGAAGCCGGCGCGCTCACCGGCATTCCGGTCGCGCAGAAGGACATCTTCTGCACCGCGGGCGTGAAGACGAGCTGCGGCTCGAAGATGCTCGACAATTTCATCGCGCCCTACGACGCCACCGTCATCGAAAGGATGAAGCGCGCCGGCACGGTCATGCTCGGCAAGACGAACATGGACGAGTTCGCGATGGGTTCGTCGAACGAAACCAGCTACTACGGTGCGGTGAAGAACCCCTGGGACGTGACGAAAGTGCCGGGCGGCTCGTCCGGCGGCTCGTCGGCGGCGATGGCGGCGCGGCTCGCCGCGGGCACCACCGGCACCGATACCGGCGGCTCGATCCGCCAGCCGGCCGCGCTCACCAACCTTACCGGCTTCAAGCCGACGTACGGGCGCGTGTCGCGCTACGGCATGATCGCGTTCGCGTCGAGCCTTGACCAGGCCGGCACGATCACCGCGACCGCGGAAGACGCGGCGATGCTGCTGAACGTCATGGCGGGTTTCGACGAGCGCGATTCCACTTCGGTGAACGAGCCGGTGCCGGACTACACCGCGACGCTGAATGCGGACATCGAGGGATTGAAGATCGGCGTGCCGAAGGAATTCTTCGATGAAGGCCTTGACGATGCGGTTGCCCAGCGCGTGCGCGAGGCGCTGAAAGTGTACGAGTCGATGGGCGCGAAGATCGTCGACGTCTCGCTGCCGAATCTCGGCCTGTCGGTGCCGACCTACTACGTCGTCGCACCCGCCGAGTGCTCCTCGAACCTGTCGCGTTTCGACGGCGTGCGCTTCGGCTATCGCTGTGAAAATCCGGTCAGCCTTGAAGACCTTTACAAGCGTTCGCGTGGCGAGGGCTTCGGCGCCGAAGTGAAGCGCCGCATCATGACTGGCACCTACGTGCTGAGTGCGGGTTACTACGACGCCTATTACCTGAAGGCGCAGAAGACGCGCGAACTCATCAAGGAGGATTTCTGCCGGGCGTTCGAGAGCGTGGACGTGCTGATGGGGCCGACTACGCCGACACCCGCCTTCGGTATCGGCGAGAAGACCGACGATCCGATCACCATGTATCTCAACGACATCTACGTGAACGGTGCGAACCTGGCGGGCGTACCGGGTATGTCGATCCCGATGGGCTTCGTCGACGGCCTGCCGGTCGGGTTGCAGATCATCGGCAATTACTTCGCCGAGGCGAAGATGCTGAATGTCGCGCACCGGTACCAGCGGGAAACGGATTGGCATACGAAGTTGCCGAAGGGTTTCGAATAATAGGGTAAGGAAGAAGAAAGAAGGGAGAAGACACTCGGTCTGTCATTCTTCTTCCTTCTCACTTCTTCCTTCTTCCAGAATCCAGTATTGAAATCGACGCGCCTTGACTCGCGCGAAACAAGAAGGCAAATCGAATGGAATGGGAAGTCGTCATCGGTCTTGAAATTCACGCGCAGCTCGCGACGAAGACCAAGATTTTCTCCGGTTCGTCGACGGCGTACGGCGCGATGCCGAACACGCAGGCGAACCTCGTCGATCTCGGTTATCCGGGCGTGCTGCCCGTGCTGAACCGGGAAGCCGTGCGCATGGCCGCGAAGTTCGGCCTGGCCATCGGCGCGAACGTCGCCGAGCGTTCGGTGTTCGCGCGCAAGAACTATTTCTATCCCGACCTGCCGAAGGGCTACCAGATCTCGCAGTACGAACTGCCGGTGGTCGAAACCGGCAGCGTCGAGATCGAGCTGGAAGACGGCTCGACCAAGGTCATCGGCATCACGCGCGCGCATCTCGAAGAGGACGCCGGCAAGTCGCTGCATGAAGACTTTCACGGCATGACCGGTATCGATCTCAACCGCGCCGGCACGCCTTTGCTTGAAATCGTTTCCGAACCGGACATGCGTTCGGCGAAGGAAGCGGTCGCGTACCTGAAGAAGATTCACACGCTGGTGCGCTACCTCGAGATCTGCGACGGCAACATGCAGGAAGGCTCGTTCCGTTGCGACGCGAACGTCTCGGTGCGTCCGAAGGGTCAAAAGGAATTCGGCACGCGCGCGGAGCTGAAGAACCTGAACTCCTTCCGCTTCATCGAGAAGGCGATCAACTTCGAAGTCGAGCGCCAGGTCGAGCTGATCGAATCCGGCGGCAAGGTCGTGCAGGAAACGCGCCTGTACGATCCGGACAAGGGCGAGACGCGCTCGCTGCGCGCCAAGGAAGAAGCGAACGACTACCGTTATTTTCCGGATCCCGACCTGCTGCCGCTCGAGATCGAACGCAGCTTTCTCGAGGAAGTGCGAAAATCGCTGCCCGAGTTGCCGGACGCGAAGAAGCATCGCTTCATGGAGCAGTACGGCCTCAGCGCCTACGACGCTTCCGTGCTGACGACCTCGCGCGCGATGGGCGACTACTACGAGGCTGTCGTGAAGGCGCTCGGACCGAAGGAAGCCAAGCTTGCGGCAAACTGGGTGATGGGCGAACTGTCCGGCGCGCTGAACAAGGACGACCGGGAAATTTCCGATTCGCCGATTTCGGCGGAACATCTCGCGGGCATGCTCAAGCGCATTCTCGACAACACCATCTCCGGCAAGATTGCGAAGGACGTGTTCGAGGCCATGTGGGCGGGCGAGGGCGATGCCGACGCGATCATCGAGAAGAAGGGACTGAAGCAGATCACCGATGCCGGCGCGATCGAGAAAGTGATCGACGAAGTCATTGCGGAAAATCCGGGCCAGGTGGAACAGTACAAGGGCGGCAAGGAAGCGCTGCTCGGGTTCTTCGTCGGCCAGGTCATGAAGAAGACGCAGGGGAAGGCGAATCCCGGCCAGGTGAACCAGCTTCTCAAGGAGAAGCTGTCGTGAGGACGGAACCGTAAGAGGTAAGAAGGGAGAAGGGAGAAGGGAGAAGGGAGAAGGGAGAAGGGAGAAGGGAGAGCAAGGATGCACGAGTGGGCCCATCATCGTTTGAAAGTCTGGCGAGACTCGCTATTGCTTGTTGAGCGCATCTATCAGATGACGCGCACGTTTCCAAAAGACGAAACATTTGGCTTGATCGGTCAAATGCAACGCGCCGCCGTAAGTATTCCGTCGAATATTGCCGAGGGCGCTGGTCGTGGGGGCAAGCGAGAAATGCGCCGCTATTTGTTGATCGCCCGTGGTTCCCTCGCCGAACTCGATACCCAAATTATCCTGGCAAGGAAGTTGGGGTACGTGACGGACGCGACATATGAACGCGAGTTATGTCAGGAAATTTTCGCAATGCTGAATGGTCTGATCAAAGTACAATGATGGCTTCTACCTTCTCACTTCTTCCTTCTACCTCTTGACCATGCAATCAAAAGACCGAGACTCCCTCCACCGTTTTCTCTTCGAGCAGATGCCCGTGCGCGGCGAGATCGCGCACCTGGATGCGTCATGGCGCGCGGCGCTCGAGCAGATCGACTACCCGGTTGCCGTTCGCGATCTGCTGGGCGAAGCGATGGCCGCGGCGGTGCTGCTTGCATCGACCCTGAAATTCGACGGCGGACTCACGCTCCAGCTGCAAGGCGGCAAGCCGCTGACGCTGCTGGTGGTTCAATGCACGAGCACTTTGAACCTGCGCGGTCTTGCGCACTGGGACGGCGAGCTTCCGGAAGGCGGCCTGCGAGCGCTGACGGGCGATACTGCGCGCCTTGCGATCACGATCGAGCAACGGAAGAAGAACGAACGCTACCAGGGCATCGTGCCGCTGGAAGGCGAAACGCTGGCCGAATGTTTCGAAGCCTATTTCCAGCGCTCCGAGCAGTTGCCGACGCGCCTTTTTCTTGCCGCCGCGGATAACTGCGCCGCCGGCATGCTGCTGCAGGTGCTGCCCGGGCATGAGGGCGAGGATCGCGCCTGGGAGCATGTGACGGCGCTTGGCGAAACGATCACGTCGGACGAGTTGCTTCAACTCGATGCGCCGAAGATCCTGCACCGCCTGTATCACGAGGACGACGTTCGCCTGTTCGAATCGTCGCCCGTCGCGTTCCGGTGTTCGTGCAACCGGGAACGCATTGCCGGCATGCTGCGTTCGCTGGGAAGCGATGAAGCGCACGACATTCTTGCGGAACAGGGTTCCGTCGATGTGAGCTGCGAATTCTGCGGCCGCGAGTATGCGTTTGACGCGGTGGATGTCGAAGCGCTGTTCGCAGGCGACGTTTCATCCGAAAGCAGCCGCTCGACGCATTGATCATGCCCCGTCGCTGACCCCGATTTCGACCGCGCGCGGCACGTCATCGGCGAGGCGCCAGCCGCGCATCTGCAGTACGCCTTTTGTCTCCAGCGAAATGATCAGGTGCAGCGCGTCCGGGTAGCCGGCGCGTTCGATGTCGGTGAGCGAGGGCGCCGGTGCGGCGTCGGGATGCGAGTGATAGATGGCGAACAGCGTCTCGCCGTTGGCGCGCATCGTTTTCATCGCATCGATGAGTTCGCGTTCGTCCATGTCGAACAGGCGCCGGCGATCGGCGGCGGCATTGCGAACGGGAACAGGCCGAAGGGACTGGCCGCGTACGGCGATCAGTCCGCAGATTTCGTGATGCGGCGAGCGCTGCGCTTCGTGCAGCAGCGCCATGACCAGCGCCCTCGGCAACTCGATGCGTTCCGTCATGCCTTGCCGTTTCGCTTCGCGTCGATGGCCGCGAAGACGCCTTCGAATTCCGCAACAATCCTGTCGTCGCAGACGATGCCGGCCTGCAGATTGATCCGCGCGCGGCCGCGGCGCTCGTACTGTGCGACGAAGTTCTGCAGCGTCGCTTCTTCCGGAAGCGCACAGGCGGCCGAAAAACCCGCAGTGGCGGGCTTGCGGAATTTCATCCGGCCTTCGTGAATGACGATGTGTGCATCGCGGCCGTGCAGCGCAAGCCAGACGAGGCCCCAGCAGGCAAGCGTGCCAAGCGCGTTCAGGCTGCCGCCGAAGACGGTGCCGATGTGATTGCGGTTGGGCTCGAGCGGTGCGGACAGCACGAGCGCCGCGTCCGTCAGCCGTTCGACGCGTACCTGCATCTGCGGCACGAGGGGAATGGAATGATCCAGGTATTTTTGGAGCAGGCGGACGGCGTCCGCGGGCAGGGCGATCATCGGATTTTCCGGATGCCGGAGGGCAGCGCCTTCTCGCCGCAAACCGGGCATGCCGGGTCACGCACGACGCGTGAGGTTTTCCACGTGCCGTTCACGGCGTCGTAGTTCAACAGGCGTCCGGTCAGCGGCTCGCCGATGCGCGCGATCAGCTTGACGGCCTCGACCGCCATCATGCTGCCGATCACGCCGACAACGGGAGAAAGAATGCCGTTCGAACGGCAGTTCTCCATGCCTTCCGAGGTCTCGTCGAACAGGCAGGCATAGCAGGGGCTGCTGGCACGCGCCGGCTCGAACACGGCCAGCTGCCCGGAATAGCGGATCGCGGCGCCCGACACCAGCGGTACGCCGGCGCTCACGCACGCCTGGTTGTTGGCAAAGCGCGAACCGAAATTGTCGGTGCCGTCCAGCACCACGTCGGCGCCTTCGACCTCTTCGAGCAGTTCCTCCTCTGTCATGCGCTCGTCGATGATGTAGACGGCGATGTCAGGGTTGATGGCCAGCAGGCGGTCCGCGGCGGACTCCACTTTCAGCATGCCGAGATCGTCGGTGCTGTGCGCGATCTGCCGCTGCAGGTTGGAAAGATCGACGGTGTCGTAATCGCACAGGATGATTTCACCGACGCCGGCCGCGGCAAGGTACATGGCGGCCGGCGAACCCAATCCGCCGACGCCCATTACCAGCGCGCGCCCCTTGCCGAGCCGCCGCTGACGCTGCGGACCGAAATCGGGCAGGGCGAGGTGACGGCTGTAGCGAAGCTCCGGCGTTATGTCGCGAGTGGTCATCGGGTGGAAAGGCAGGTCGGAAAACCGCATTCTACCATTGAAGCGGCGGACGCGAGGCGCGCGATTGCATGAACGACAACGGCCTTTTTTCGGCGGGGAACGCCATTGTCGTCGCCGTTACTCTCGTTGCCGTAACGATCGCAGTCGTCATCCATCACGAAGCGCTCAATGCGCTGTATCGCCGGCTGCCGACGCTCGGCCGCCGTCCGCGCCGCCGCATGTTTCTGCTGTCCGGCGCCATTCTCGCTGTGCACACCGTGGAAATCTGGCTGTTCGCGGCGGCCTACTGGATTCTGCTCGCGCCGCTGGAACTCGGCGGATGGGCCGGGAAGGCGCCGCCGGACATGTTCAACCTCATCTATTTTTCCGCTGCCGCGTACACGACGGCGGGCTGGGGCGATGTGGTCGTCGAGGGCCCCGTGCGAATACTCGCGGGCATGGAGTCGCTGCTCGGCCTGGTGCTCATCACCTGGTCCGCCTCGTTCACATTCTGGGAATTGAAAAGAAGCTGGGACGGCAAGGACAGGGACGAAAGGACCTAGGACGCGATCGTTTCGTGGCGAACATCCGCGCAACGTCTATACTGTTTGCAATGCCGCAAGGCATGAAAAAGAAAATCCATTCAAAACAAGGGAACCGACCGAGGAGGGGCCAATGCAGGACATGAATCCGAGCGCCATCGTCAAGGACATCAGTCTGCCGCTGTTCAACGCCAAGTTCTGGATGAAACTGATGGGCGTGTTCATGATCATCTACGGCGTGCTCGTTGCGCTGACGATCGTGGGCATTCTCATCGCGTGGCTGCCGATCTGGATCGGCGTGCTGCTGTTCCAGGCCGCGAGCGCTATCGACGCCGCCTATTCGCAAGGCGATGCGGACGCCGCCGTGCGGGCGGCAGACAAGCTGAAGGTGTATTTCATCATCAACGGCGTACTGCTGCTGATCGGCATCATCCTCGGCGTCATCGCCTTCATGATGGGCGGCATGGCCGCCTTCATGGGCATGCAGGGCATGGGAGCCGCCGGCATGGGCGGCATGCTCTGACGTAATACGCGGGCAACAAAAAAGCCGGTCCCTGAGGCCGGCTTTTTTTCGTCACGCCCGCCGCGCGGCCGTGATCGTTACCGTTTTCTTCGGCACGTCACCCATACCCGCCTGCGTGCCGGTCGCGACATCCGCAATCTTGTCCACCACGTCTTCGCCCTTCACGACCTTGCCGAATACCGCATAGCCGAAATCGCGCGAACCGTGATCCAGGAACACGTTGTCGGCGACATTGATGAAGAACTGTGCGGTGGCGCTGTCGACGACCGAGGTGCGCGCCATGGCAATGGAATACGGCTCGTTGGAAAGCCCGTTGTCAGCTTCGTTTTTTATCGGATCGCGCGTCGGCTTCTGCGACATGTCCGCAGTGAAGCCCCCGCCCTGGATCATGAAATCGGGGATGACGCGGTGAAAGATCGTGCCGTTGTAGAAACCGTCGTCAACGTACTTCAGAAAATTCTCGACGGTGATCGGCGCCTTGTCGGCGAAAAGCTCGAGCTCGATTTCGCCGTGCGAGGTTTCGAGAATGACGTTCGTGTTGGCCATGTTGAGTCCTTGGTTATCGCAGGAAATGCAGTCCCGCAAGCACGATACTCGCGAGAAACAGGGTTTCCAATGTCAGCAGCAGCAAGGGCCGCCAGCCGGGTTCGACGAGTCCCTTGAACGACGCCTTGATGCCGATGGCCGCGATCGCCACCACAAGGCAGGCGCGCGACACCGTCTGCAAGGGCCCGCCGATGCTCGCCGGCACCCAGCCCAGGCTGTTCGCGATCACAAGCGCGACGAACGCAAGCAGGAATCCCGGGATTCCCGCGCCGCCACTGGAGGCGTGCCCGCCGCGCGCGACGAGTACGGAAATCGCCAGCACTGCGGGGGCGAGCATCGCGACGCGCAGCAGCTTGGTGAACGTGGCGGTGTCGCCGGCGGTATCGGAAATCATGAAGCCCGCGCCCACCACCTGCGGCACGTTGTGAATCGTTCCGCCGAGGAAAAAACCGGCTTCGACGTCGGACATCGGCAACAGCGCCACGAGCAGCGGATACAGCAGCATCGCCGCCGTGCTGAGGGCGGTGACGCCGACGATGGTGAAGATCAGTATCTGCTCGGAATCCTTGCGCTGTGGCAGGACGGCCGCGATCGCCATCGCCGCTGATGCGCCGCAGATGGCGACGGCGCCGCCGGTCAGCGCGCCTTGCGATTTCGTCATGCCCAGCATGCGCGCGAGCAGCAGGCCGAACAGGATGGTTGCGGGTATCGTCACGACGGCGATGACAACCGGCGTCATGCCGAGCGCGAGAATCTCGCTCACCGAAATGCGCAGGCCCAGCAGCGCGACGCCGAGCTGCAGCACGGTGCGCGAGGAAAACTGCACGCCCTGCGACAGGCGCGCGCGGCCGCCGAAAGGATGCAGCGCCATTCCGACCAGCAAGGCGTACAACAGCGCCGATCCGCCGAAAAACCGGTCAATGGCGGTTGCCGCGGCCCCGATCGCGGCGCAGAGCAGCAGGCCCGGCAGGACAGCCGTGAGCAGCTTCATCGGACCAGCATATTAAAGATGAGTGTGGCGGCGAGTACCGCGATCACCAGCCATGACAGGGCTGTACCGAGGAAGCGCGCGGTCGAGTAGCCCGCGTTGCCGCCCAGTCCCACGGCATGCACGATGCGCGCAAGAAAGAAGCCCGATCCCGCGGCATGCAGGCTCCACGCCGGCAAGCCGTTCAGTTCCGCGAGCAACAGCAACAGGACGGCGGCTGGAACGTATTCCGTCGCGTTGCCGTGCACGCGCACGGCGAGCGCAAGTTCGGGGTTGCCGCCGCTGCCGATGCCGACGCGGTGTTTCCGCCGCAACAGCGGTACGCGGGCGGCGAGGGCGATCAGGAGCAGCGCGAGCAGGCCGGCATACAGCGCCGTGACGGGTGCGTGCATGGGGTTTCCTTCGGTTTTTTCCTGTTGATGCCGGGGATTCAGTGAAAGGAGATCGATTTCAGGATGTCCTGCACGACGGGATCTTCCGCGTGCCGGTCGGCGAGATCGCAGTTGTAGGTGACGTAGAAGAACAGCTCGTCGTAGGCGAGATACCACTCGCGCCAGTACGCGTCTTCCTCGTCGTACTCGAACAGCAGTCCCTGGAATTCGCCCACGCGCACGATGCGGCTTTCAATGCCGTCTTCGACCAGCTCTTCGGCGAAGTATTCGAGGTCTTCCTCGTCAACCAGTCCGTCTTCCTTTTCGGACACGGTCACCTGCAGCTCGCCCGGTCCGTCCGGGTTGTAGAGCAGCACGCCGTCCTCGTCTTCCTCGCCGACCCAGTCGTCGGGAAGCTTTGCTGTCCAAAGCTCGGTTCGAAATTCTTTCACGGGGGATGTTTCCTCGAAGCGTGCCGCAAAGTGTAGGGGCTGAGCGGTCGCATTTCCATGCCGCGGTTTTTCAGAACAGGGCGTCGGCCACGTTTGTGCGCCGCCAGCGGGTCTGCAGGATTTCGTAGCTGTCGCCGTCTTCGGCGAGCGCGATTTCGACGCGGAAGATGTCGGCATCGGGCAGGGACGCGACGTCGTCGAAGGGGCGCTTGCCGATGGCGACATAAACCGTCGCGACCGCGCGTCCGGGCGAGGGCAGCGCGATGCTGTCGATGCGCGTCAGCAGGTGCACCGAGCGATAGCGCAGGTAGAAACCGCGCAGCAGGGCCGCCGCCTTCAGCTTGTCGTTGCCGTGCGCGTCGAGGTAGTCGCCCGCGATGCGGTCCACCACTTCTGCGAACTCGCGGTTCTCGACCTGGAATTCGGTTTCCGCGATGAATTCGCGCACGCGCTGCTCGGGCGGCGCGGACGCGCCGCAGGCGGCAAGCAGGCCCGTGACCAGCAGCAGCGCCAGGCGCTTAGGCTTCCAGTTGTGCATCGGGCGCGTTACCGGTCCGGAAGGTTTCGATGATGCGGCGGGCGTCGTTCATGTCGCGTTCCGCAACGCGCACTTCGACGATCCCGAAGGCGGGCAGTTCGCCGATGCCGCCCTGCAGGTAGTCGCCAATCACGATGGCGCCGATGCCGTGGCTTTCGAGCAGGCCGCGGACGAGGTGCGCATCGATGCTGTGCTCTGCAATGTAAACCGTTTTCATGAGAATCCCCCGCCGCGATTCGCGCACCGGCCCCTTTCAGGAGACGCGGAGACGGCCAAAGCTTACCCGATCGTTGCCGGAAAAATCCTTTCGCAGGGCGCGATCCTCGAATCCCGCCTTCGCCAGCAGTTCATCGAGCGCATGGGCCTGATCATGGCCGTGCTCCAGCAGCAGCCACCCGCCCGGCGCGAGATGTTCGCGCGCACCGGCAATGATTGTACGGATGGCGTCGAGACCGTCGGCGCCGGAGACGAGCGCGGCACGCGGTTCGAAACGCAGGTCGCCCTTCCCGAGATGCGCGTCCCCGGCGGCGACGTAGGGCGGATTGCTGACGACAACGTCGAACAGCCGTTCCCGGAAAGGCGTCCACCAGTCGCCGGCATGAAAATGAATGTCCATCCCGTGTTTTTCCGCGTTGCCGCGCGCAATCGCGAGTGCCGCGCTGCTTGCGTCGCTGGCGTGGACCTCGGCCAGCGCGCGCTCCTTTTTCAACGCAAGCGCGATCGCGCCGGTGCCGGTGCCGAGGTCCAGCACCCGGCAGGGCGCGTCGCGCGGAATTCTTTCCAATGCGGCCTCGACAAGAATCTCCGTGTCCGGCCGCGGGATCAGCGTATCCGGCGTAACCGCGAGGTCCAGCGACCAGAACTCGCGCGCGCCGAGGATGTGGGCCATCGGCTCGCCGGCCAGCCGTCTTGCGAGCAGGTTTTCGAACTGCGCCAACTGCAGGTCATCCGGACGATTTTCCGGCCAGGCGCGAAGGTGGCTGCGCGGGCGGTCGATGGCGCGCGCGAGCAGAAGCTCGGCGTCCAGTCGCGGGCTGTCGCTGCTCGCCGCGAGCCGCGCGGCGGCGTCGGCGAGCATTTCATTGAAGGTTCGCATCGGCATGGCCGCATGATATCGCGACCGGTCGCTGGTGTATCATTGCGCCTTCGCGCGCCAGCAACGGAACACGGATTTCGCAATGAAGGTCTACCGGAACGTCCTGGAAATGATCGGCCGCACGCCGATGATCGAATTCACGCATCTCGACACCGGCCCCTGCCGGCTGTTCGCGAAACTCGAACTCGCGAACCCCGGCGCGTCCGTCAAGGACCGCATCGGTCTCACCATGATCCAGGAAGCCGAGAAGCGCGGCGAACTCAAACCCGGCGACACCATCATCGAATCCACCGCCGGCAACACCGGCCTTGGCCTTGCGCTGGTCGCGCAGCAGAAAGGCTACCGCCTGGTGCTGGTGATTCCCGACAAGATGTCGCCCGAGAAAGTCTTCAACTGCCGCGCGATGGGTGCGGAAGTGATTCTCACGCGTTCCGATGTCGCGAAGGGCCATCCCGAGTATTACCAGGATTACGCGAAGCGGCTCGCGGAGGAAAACGGCTGGTACTACATCAACCAGTTCGGCAACCCCGACAACCCCTTGGCGCACGAACGCACGACCGCGCCGGAAATTCTCGAACAGATCCCGGACGTGGATGCCGTCGTACTCGGCGTCGGTTCCTCGGGCACGATTTCCGGCCTGACGAAATTCTTCCGTGAGAACGCGCCGCAGGTCGAGATCGTGCTCGCGGACCCCGAAGGCTCCATCCTCGCGCCGTACATCAACACGGGAAAGATGATCGAATCGAAATCCTGGCTGGTCGAAGGCATCGGCGAGGATTTCATTCCGGAGATTTGCGACCTGTCGGGCGTGAAAGCCGCGTATTCGATTCCGGACAAGGAAGCCTTCGAGACGGTTCGCGAAGTGTTGCAGAAGGAAGGCATCCAGGCCGGCTCGTCTTCCGGCACGCTGTTCGCGGCGGCGCTGCGCTACTGCCGTGCACAGAAGACGGCGAAGAAGGTCGTGACCTTCGCGGCCGATACCGGCAACCGCTATCTTTCCAAGGCGTACAACGATTTCTGGATGTTCGACCAGGGGTTTGCCGCGCGCGAATCCTTCGGCGATCTGCGCGATCTCATTTCGCGGCCGCATTCGGACCGCTCGACCGTGGTCGTCGGGCCGAACGACACGCTCGCGACCACGCACAATCGTTTGCGCAATCACGGCTTCTCGCAGATTCCCGTGGTCGACGGTGAAACCTATCTCGGCGTCATCACCGAAGCCGACCTGATCCGCGCCGTGCAGGACGGGGGTTTCGCGCAGCCCGCGAAAAATGCCATGAACCCGAACTTCCCGACCATGAACGTGAACACGCCGCTCGAGAACCTCATGTCGATGCTGGAAATGGAAACCTGCGTCGCCATCGTGAGCGATACGGGTTTTGAAGGCGTGATCACGCGGTCGGATATTCTCAACTTCCTGCGGAAGAGTGAGAAGTGAGAAGTGAGAAGTGAGAAGTGAGAAGTGAGAGGACGTTCAATACGCGCCAGGCATCCTCTCACTTCTTGCCTCTTGCTTCTCACCGCTTTCCGAAAGCATTCCGGTATCGGATCGACAACATGCAGGTTGATTTCATGAAAGACAGCAAACTCAAGAAAGGCTTCGCCACCCGCGGCATCCACGCCGGCCAGCAACCCGATCCGACGACCGGCGCGATCATGACGCCGATCTACCAGACCTCGACCTACGTGCAGGCGGCGCCGGGCGAGCACAAGGGTTTCGAGTACACGCGCTCGCACAATCCGACGCGTTTCGCGTACGAGGACTGCATCGCGAATCTCGAATCCGGCAAGCGCGGTTTCGCGTTCGCCTCCGGCATGGCGGCGACATCCACCATTCTCGAACTGCTGGATTCCGGCGATCACGTCGTCGCGATGGACGACCTGTACGGCGGCACGTTCCGCCTGTTCCATCGCGTGCGCGAGCGCAGCGCGGGACTGAAGTTCGATTTCGTGGATCTCAGCGATCCCGCAAATTTCGAAAAGGCGATCCGCCCGGAAACAAAAATGGTCTGGGTGGAAACGCCGACCAACCCGATGCTCAAGCTCGTCGATCTGGAAGCGATCGGGAAAATCGCGAAAGCGCACAATCTCATCGCTGTCTGCGACAACACCTTTGCGTCTCCCTGGGCACAACGGCCGCTGGAACACGGTTTCGATGTCGTCATCCATTCGGCGACGAAGTACATCGCGGGACATTCCGACATGGTTGGCGGCGTTGCCGTCACACGCGGCGACGAACTCGGCGAGCAGATGGCGTTCCTGCAGAATTCCGTCGGTGCCGTCGCGGGACCCTTCGACAGCTTCATCGCGCTACGTTCGTTGAAAACGCTCGCGCTGCGCATGGAGCGCCACAACGAGAATGCGCTCGCCGTCGCGGAGTTTCTTGAAAAGCACGCGGGCATTGAAACGGCGATCTACCCGGGGCTCGTCAGCCATCCGCAGCACGATCTCGCACGCCGCCAGATGAAAGGCGGCGGCGGCATCATCAGCGTGCGGATCGCGGGCGGGCTCGAAGGGACAAAGCGCTTTCTCAAGCGCCTGGAAATCTTCCAGCTGGCGGAATCGCTCGGCGGCGTGGAATCAATGGTGAATCATCCGGCGATCATGACGCACGCTTCGGTGCCGGCGGAAAACCGGGCAAGGCTCGGCATCACCGACAACCTCGTCCGCCTTTCCGTCGGAGTGGAAGATATCGAGGATCTGATCGCGGATCTCGATAACGCGCTGTCGTAAAACCCGAAGCGCTTCCAGGACAGGATTCAGGTTCCGCCTGATCGTATTTCATTCTGACCGGCAGCTACGGTGTGCCTCCAGTCGCTCGACCTGGAGTTCTTATGCGCACCTGTGTTCTTGCCGGTTTTCTTTTCATCCTGCCATTGTTTTCCGGGTGCAATGGAAGTGACGGGCCGGCGCCGCCGGAACCGCGCGCGTCACTTTTCCCGCCCTTGTTCGATCCGGAAGGTTCCTTTGGTCCGCCGGTGTTTCCGCTGGCGGAGCCCGCGCCCGTTCCGTTCGAGCTGCATTTCAGTTTGCGGGGAACGGATTTCACCGGCGCTGTTTTTCCTGTCGCGGGGGAAGTCTGGATCGGCCAATACGATGCGCAAACCGAACAACTCGTTGCCGAATTCGTCGGCGTTACGGATGCTGCCGGCAACGTGGAAGTTTCCGTTGCGGACGTGCGCGCGTCGGACAGGTACGAGGTGCAAGTCATCGCCGATGACGAGTGGTACTTTGCACCGGATTCCGTGGCGTTCTTCTACGGCAGGAACATGACGGGCGAAGCGTTGAAAACCGCTTTCGCGCAGCCAATCGCCTTGTCGTTCAGGGTCAATGACGACGGCACAGCATATCTTGAACCTGCCGGAACGGTTGCCGATTTCCCCGGTCAGTTTCCGGACCGGGAGGCTGGCGACGCCGTTTTCGAAGCTTACGTTTCCAGCTCGAGCCGCCCCGACCTGCTGTATACCGGCGTATGTGGGTACTACTACGAGGATTTTTATCTCTTTGAAGCTTCGGTTTCCGAAGTGCTCGACCAGTACATATTGGAGGTTTTCGATGAGCGCCCTGATTGTTCGGCAAATTATCGAGGCAAATATCTGCTGGCTGTTGACAGGGAACGCGCGGAAGCGCCGGGCTTCGGAAGCGGCCTGGGCTGGGATTCGATGATATTCATGGATCCCGCGGACGAAGACGAGGAGGAGGTTTTCCTTTTCGCATCGTCACGACGGTACTATATCGGCGAAGTCCTTTACGAAAATTGATGCGTGCAGTGAAACTGAAAAACGGCGTCCCTACGGACGCCGTTTCCGGTTCCACTACTCGTCCGGCGGCGGTTCGTCCGTCCCGCTGTCGCCTTCCTCCGCCATTTCTCCCGATTGTTCCTCCTCGGCTGGGCGCGGTTCCGTGAGGGCGTCCTCTTCGGTCGGCGTCACCTCGGCGGGTTCGTTCGTGCCGCCGGTCTGTTCCTCGGGCGGCGTCTGTTCGTCCGGCTGTTCCTGCTGCTGCGGCTGTTCGCAGGCGGCGAGACCCAGGGCAAGCAGGGCCGCGCAAAGCATTGCGTAGAGTTTCATGGTGCTCACCTTTCCTGATGGAGATGCCCGTTTTGGCCTTTTCCGGCCCGCGTTGAAATACAGGGAATACCCGAGCCGCGCGAACCGGCATAAACTGCGCTCCCGTCATCCCGAGCAAAACCGATGACTACGCCAGACAGGCACGCGAACATTGCCGCCATGGTGGCGAAAGCCGGCTGGTCCGTCTGCCGCGACTACATTTCACGGGAAGAGGTGGCCGCGCTGCGCGCGCGCCTGAAGGAATGGTGGGAGGAGGGCGAGTTGCGCCACGCCGGCATCGGTCGCGGCGAAAGCTTCCAGGTGCGTGACGACATTCGCGGCGATTACGTTCGCTGGCTGGATTTTTCCGTCGGCGGGCGCTTTTCGGCGTTTCTCGACGAACATTTCGAGCCGCTGCGCCTTGCCGTCAATCGCGAAATGCTTCTCGGTCTCTACGAGTACGAAGGCCATGTCACCGTCTATCCGCCGGGCGCGCATTATCAACGGCACATCGATCAGTTCCAGGATGTCGCGCACCGCAAGCTTTCCGTCATCCTTTACCTCAACGATGAAGACTGGTCGCCCGCGGACGGCGGCGCGTTGCGCCTGTTCCTGCCGAAAGACGAGGACGAGGAGATCGTCGACGTGCTTCCCGAAGGCGGCACGCTGGTCGTCTTCCTCAGCCACGCGATTCCGCACGAAGTGCTCGAGACGAAACGCGAACGCTATTCGCTGACGGGCTGGTTTCGCACGCGGGAGTGAAATCCGATTGTTGAGCATCAATCCCCAATTGCCAAAATGGCTTGAGTCAATGACGAAACGCCGGTAATACTTGGGACGCCGACGCACAGAAAGCGCGTCGTATCTCAGGGACGCATTGCCGGAGAATTGCCATGGATGGCCGAGTCGCACGTTTTCGTTCGTTTTTCTTCCTCGTTCTGCCTGTCGTTTTTCTTTCGGCTTTTGCCGCCGAGCCGGACACGCATCCCGGCCGCTTGTGGCTGATCGAAAATCAGGGCGTTCTTGAATTCCATACCTGGACTGCAAGGCTCGAACCGGAATTCACCGGCCTGCAGGACATGGATGCCGTCGGAACGGATTATTCGAACGGCGATGCCTGGCTTTATGGTGCATCCCGCCTCGTTTCAATCGCGGATGATCGAGTCGAAGAATTTCGCCTGACAGGCTTGCCGGAAGGCAACGCCGTTGCGCTTGAATTCGACGATTTGAACGGGCAGTCGTGGATTGCCATCGGCAGCACGCTTGTGCGTGTTTCGTCGGACGGCGTTGTGCTTGGCCAGCAAGCGCTCGACGCCGACATCGTAGCGCTGGCATTCGATCGCATGCGGGAACGCATCTGGGCAGCAATGCCGCGCAAGGTTGCTGTCTTCGATCCCGGTGGAAATCCGCTCTTCACCATCGAATATCGGCAGGCGGGACGCATTCATGATCTCGCCTACGACAGGGGACTGGACCGCATCTGGGTGACGAGCCACGCCGGCGTGCAGTGGTACGCGCCCAACGGCACACCGGGCGGCGCATTCGCCTCGCCGATCCAGCCGTTCGCCGATCATATCGGCGCGGATGGCGAGGGACGTATCTGGATCGCGGATGCGCATGACGTCGCCGCGCTCAGTGCGAAGGGCGAGGTCCTGCTGAACCTGCCCGTGTTTTCCCCGTCGACCGGATACGAGGCGGGCGGGCGATCCCGCGGGCTTTTTGCGGATCCCTGGGACGACAGTGCATGGGCGATCAACGGGCGCTGGGCCGTGCAGATCGGCGCGAACGGTGAAATCCTGCGCGCGGTGGAGATGCGGGTTGGCGGGATGCCGCGAAGTATCCGCAGCGGTGCATTGCATTACGACATCACGCCGCCCGCTGTCGAAATCCGCAAGCCGCAGGCCGAAGACTTCGCCAACGACAACACGCCGGGATTTCTTGTCACCTACAGCGACT
>DASVCH010000196.1:0-2237 GCA_036381715.1 Gammaproteobacteria bacterium
CTGCTGACCACGCCGAACCCGGAATCGAACCACGACATGGAATTGTTCGGCCGCCTCGGCATCAAGCCGGAAGGGCTGGAGCGGGTCGAGGAGCGACGCGAGGAAACGTGTTCAGGTTCTGTTGCGGCCGTTTCGCAGTAAAAGGCAATGGACAGGATTAACAGGATTTCAAACAGGATTTACAGGATTAAAGCGCTTCAGCCGAAGAAGTTTGATTTCAAAAATCCTGTCAATCCTGAAAAATCCTGTTAATCCTGTCCATTTTTCATGCGCGAATCGTTTGAACACCGCCTCCACCGGGATCTCGCCGAACGCGAAGCGAAGTCGCTGTATCGCCGTCGCCGCGTCGTCGAATCGATAACGGGAACGCGCGTTCGCGTCGATGGGCGCGATGTGCTTGCCTTCTGTTCGAATGATTACCTCGGTCTTGCAAGTGACCCGCGACTGATCGAAGCGCAATGCAAGGCGGCGAAGCAATACGGCGCGGGATCCGGCGCCGCGCATCTCGTTACCGGGCACCAGCGGATTCACCACGAACTTGAAGAGCGCCTTGCGGATTTCGCCGGCCGCGAACGCGCGCTGCTGTTCTCCACCGGCTACATGGCGAATCTCGGTATCGCCTCCGCGCTGCTTGAGCGTGGCGATCATGTTTTCGAGGACCGGCTGAATCACGCGTCGTTGATCGATGCGGGGCTTTCGAGTGGCGCGAAATTTTCCCGCTACGCGCACAACGATTTTGCTGCACTGGAAAAAAAGCTGGCATCGCGCGATGGCGGCGCGGCGCTGGTGATGACCGACGGCGTGTTCTCCATGGATGGCGACGTCGCGCCGCTGGATGCGCTCGCGAAAGCCTGCAAAAAGCATGACGCCTGGCTCGCCGTCGACGACGCGCACGGTGCCGGCGTGCTCGGCGCGAACGGCCGCGGTTCGCTGGAACATTCCGGCCTCGGCCAGGACGAGGTGCCCGTGCTGATGGGCACGCTGGGCAAGGCCTTCGGTTCGTTCGGCGCGTTCGTCGCAGGATCCGGAACGTTGATCGAAACGCTGATCAATCGCGCGCGAACGTACATCTACACGACGGCGTTGCCCGCGGCGGCGGCGGGCGCATCGCTTGCCGCGCTCGCGATCATCGAATCCGAACCGGAACGCCGCGAGCAACTGGAAAAACGGATCGCGCGTTTTCGCGAAGGCGCGCAGTCCATCGGCCTTGCGCTGATGCCGTCGATGACACCGATACAGCCCGTGCTGGTCGGCGAGGCGGCGCGCGCCGCGCAGCTTTCGGACGCACTGCTGGAGAAGGGCGTGCTGGTTACTGCCATCCGGCCGCCCACCGTGCCGCAGGGTACGGCGCGCCTGCGCGTGACGCTTTCGGCGGCGCATTCCGATGCGGACATCGATCGCCTGCTGGAAACCCTGGAAGACGTCGCATGCCATTGAAAGTCGATTCGCTGGGCGAAGGGCCGGACCTCGTCGTCCTGCATGGATGGGCGTTGAACTGCGGACTGTTCGACGGCATCGCGGATGCGCTGGCCGCCCGGTTTCGCGTGCATTTCATCGACCTGCCGGGCCACGGCCACAACGCCGGCGTCGAACTGCCGGCAAACATCGATGACGTCGCGCGGCTCGTCCTGGAAGCCGCGCCGCGAAACGCGAACTGGCTGGGCTGGTCGCTCGGCGGGCAGACGGCGCTGGCCGCCGCCGTGATGGCGCCGGAACGCGTCACGCGGCTGGTCACGGTCGCGAGCACGCCAAGACTGGTGGCGGGGCCGGACTGGCCGAAGGCCGTCCCGGAATCGACCCTGCAGGAAATGGCGCGGAACCTTCACAGCGATTTCCGCAGGACGGTGAAGGATTTCCTGTCGCTGCAAGTGCTCGGCGACGAACATGCGCAGGCCTTGCTGCGGGAACTGCGGAAGAAGGCTTACGCGCACGGCGAGCCGCGACCGGCCAGTCTCGCGACCGGCCTGAAGATCCTGCATGAACTCGATCTTCGGCCGCGCCTCGGCGGGGTTCGCGCGCCGCTGCTCGCCGTCATGGGCAGCCGCGACCGGCTGGCGCCGCCGTCGGCCGACGAGTTTCTCGCGGAAAACGTGCCTGACGGCAGGAACATCACGATTCGCGGCGCGGCGCACGCGCCGTTCATTTCGCACCCTGGCGAGTTCATGAAAGTGACGATGGATTTTCTTTGCGAATGAAAGACAGCAACCGCCAGTTCGAACTCGACACCGCGCAGGTGA
>DASVCH010000197.1:0-1342 GCA_036381715.1 Gammaproteobacteria bacterium
ATCATCGCGTTGCTCGGCGTCCTGCTGCCGGAAGCGCAACGCCTGAACCTGATCCGCGTGCCGACCACGTTCCTGCTGCTCAACTGGTTTGCAGTGCTGGGACTGCTCAGCTTCGCACGTCACAGGAGGTCCCAGCCATGACACGTGCAACGGTGACGCCGCTTCGCGGAGCCACGGATCCCGTCGCGACGAAACGTGCGGCGAGCGGCGACGGCGAGCGCGTGCTGTACGTCGTGTCGAGTTTTCCCTGCTGGTCGGAAACGTTCATCGTCCGCGAAATCTACGCGCTGCTCCGGCGCGGCGTGAACGTCCGGATCGTCTCACTGCGGCACATGACGAAAGCCTTCGTGCAGAGCGACGCCCGGCTGTTGCTGAACCGCGTGCTGTATCCGCAGCCGTGGCACCGCAATCTTGCGCGCGCGATCCACCGCCTGCGCACGCAGCCCGCCGCTACGCTCGCACTGCCCGCGACCATCATCCGCAGGTTGTGGCGCAAGCCGTACGTGATGGCGAAGAGCCTGTTCGCATGGTTCCGCACGCTGGGGCTGCTCGACGAGATCGAGGCCTGGTCGCCGGACCACGTTCACGCGCACTGGGCGACCTACCCGTCGACGGCAGCGATGACGATTTCCCGCCACATCCGGCGGCCGTTCAGCTTCACGGCGCACGCGCACGACATCTTTCTCGACGATCAGCTCATGCGGGAGAAGCTCCGGTCTGCGGCATTCGTCGCGACCATCTCGAATTTCAACCGGGAATACCTGCGCCGCCGCTACCCGCAGGCGGCGAAGGCACGCATCGAGGTTGTTCATTGCGGCGTGCCGCATCACGAACAACACGGCGGTCCGCGGCGCGAGCGCCGCCTCGGCCGCGGCAATGACCGCAAGCCGCTGATCGTATCCGTCGGCCGGATGGACGAGGTCAAGGGATTTCCCGCGCTGCTCGGCGCCTGCGCGGTATTGAAACGCGAAGGCTTTCGCTTCCGCTGCGAGATCATCGGCGATGGCCCGGAACGAAAACGGCTGGAAGACCGGCGCGATGCGCTCGAACTTCGCGACCAGGTCGAAATGGCGGGTGCGCGGCCGTCGCAGGAGGTCGAACGCAGGCTCGCGGAAGCGGACGTGTTCGTGCTGGCGTCGCAGCGTTCCCGGCACGGCAACATGGACGGCATTCCCGTTGCGTTGATGGAGGCCATGGCGTCGGGAACGCCGGTTGTCAGCACAGCGGTTTCGGGAATTCCCGAGCTCGTCGAGGATGGCGAAACCGGCCTGCTGGTGCCGCCGCGCGATCCCGGCGCGCTGGCGAACGCCATCCGCCGCATGCTCGAAGACGAAACACTCAG